>JAUPTV010000208.1 GCA_030917925.1 Pseudomonadota bacterium | reverse complement strand
TGTCCAAAGAAAAATTTGAGCGCAGCAAACCGCATGTGAATGTGGGCACGATTGGCCACGTCGACCATGGTAAAACCACGTTGACGGCGGCGATCACCAAAGTCATGGCGGCCCAGTTCGGCGGCGAATTCAAAGCCTACGACCAGATCGATGCGGCCCCGGAAGAAAAGGCGCGCGGCATTACCATTTCCACCGCGCATGTAGAATATCAGTCGCCGAAGCGGCATTACGCCCACGTCGACTGCCCGGGCCATGCGGACTACATCAAGAACATGATCACCGGCGCGGCGCAGATGGACGGCGCGGTGCTGGTGGTGTCGGCGGCGGACGGCCCCATGCCGCAGACCCGCGAACACATCCTGTTGGCCCGTCAGGTGGGTGTCCCCTACATCGTCGTCTACCTGAACAAGGCGGACATGGTGGATGATGCCGAACTGCTGGAACTGGTCGAGATGGAAGTGCGCGAGTTGTTGGGCAGCTACGACTTCCCTGGCGACGACCTGCCGATTGTCACCGGTTCGGCGTTGAAAGCGCTGGAAGGCGACCAAAGCGACCTGGGCGAACCGTCCATCGTCCGGCTGGTCGATGCGATGGATGAATACATTCCGCAACCGGAGCGGGAAATTGATAAACCATTCCTGATGCCGATTGAAGACGTGTTCTCGATCTCCGGGCGTGGCACGGTCGTGACCGGACGCATCGAGCGTGGCAAGGTCAAAGTCGGTGAAGAAGTCGCCATTATCGGCATTCGCCCGACGGTGAAGACCATCTGCACTGGTGTGGAAATGTTCCGCAAGCTGCTGGATCATGGCGAAGCGGGCGACAACGTGGGCGTGCTGCTGCGCGGCACCAAGCGGGAAGACGTGGAGCGGGGTCAGGTGCTGGCCAAGCCCAACACGATTACCCCGCACACGCACTTCGAAGCTGAAGTGTATGTACTGTCCAAGGAAGAAGGCGGACGGCATACCCCGTTCTTCAAAGGGTATCGTCCCCAGTTCTACTTCCGCACGACGGACGTCACCGGTTCCGTGGATTTGCCGGAAGGGGTCGAGATGGTCATGCCGGGGGACAACATCCGGATGACGATCAACCTGATTGCGCCGATTGCCATGGATGAAGGTTTGCGCTTCGCCATTCGTGAAGGCGGACGCACGGTTGGTGCCGGCGTCGTCGCCAAGATCGTTGAGTGAGTGATATGAGCAGCCAGCGCATTCGTATCCGCCTGAAAGCTTTTGATCACCGGTTGATCGATCAATCGGCGCGGGAAATCGTTGAAACCGCCAAGCGCACGGGCGCTCAGGTTCGCGGCCCGATCCCGTTGCCGACCAAGCAGGAACGCTTCACCGTGCTGGTTTCCCCGCATGTGAACAAGGATGCCCGCGATCAGTATGAGCTGCGTACCCATAAACGGCTCATGGACATCGTGGACCCGACCGACAAGACGGTCGACGCGCTAATGAAGCTGGATCTCGCCGCCGGTGTGGATGTGCAGATCAAGCTGAACTGAGCGAACGAAACTCCGGGCCATGAGGGGCGGCCTTCCCCTCCTCTGGTCCGTCGCTTTAATCCCAGAGGTTTAATAAAATGGCAATTGGACTCATCGGCCGCAAGGCCGGTATGACTCGTGTATTCACGGAGGATGGCGTATCGATCCCGGTCACGTTGATCGAAGTCGAGCCGAACCGCGTGACTCAGGTCAAAACGGAAGCAACGGATGGCTACCGCGCCTTGCAGGTGACGGTCGGTACGCGCCGCGCCACTCGCGTGACTAAGCCGATGGCCGGTCACTTCGCTAAAGCTGGCGTCGCCCCGGGCCGTGGTCTGTGGGAATTTCGCCTGGCAGAGGACGAAGGCGCAGATATTGAAGTTGGCACCGAGCTGACCGTTGACCGGTTTCAAATCGGCCAGAAAGTCGATGTCACCGGTACCACGATTGGTAAAGGCTTTGCTGGCGCGATTAAACGCCACCATTTCAGCGGCCAGCGGGCGACCCATGGTAACTCGCTGTCCCATCGCGCTCCTGGCTCGATTGGTCAGAACCAGAGTCCAGGGCGAGTCTTCAAGGGCAAAAAAATGGCGGGCCACCTAGGTGCCGCGCAGCGTTGTGTGCAAAACCTGGAAGTGATTCGGGTGGATGCGGATCGCAATCTGCTGGCAATCAAGGGCGCGATCCCCGGTCATAAGGGCGGCGATGTGATGGTGCGACCCGCTGTGAAGACCCGTCGGTAAGGAGACGAACGATGGAACTGCAAATTAAAAACGCAAGCGGCGCAGCGCCTGGCCAAATGACGGTCGCCGATGAAATCTTCACCCGGCCCTTTAATGAAACGCTGGTGCATCAGGTCGTCGTGGCTTACCTGGCCGGCGGCCGCGCTGGAACTCGCGCCCAGAAAAACCGTTCCGATGTGCGGGGCGGCGGCGCGAAGCCGTGGCGGCAGAAAGGTACGGGCCGCGCCCGAGCCGGCAGTAGCCGTAGCCCTATCTGGCGCAGTGGCGGCGTGACCTTTGCCGCCCGTCCGCAGGATCACTCCCAGAAAGTCAACCGCAAAATGTATCGCGCTGCGATACGCTCTATCTTTTCCGAGTTGCTACGGCAGGATCGCCTCCAGGTGGTCGACGAACTGACTTTGCCGGAGATCAAGACCAAACAGATGATCGCCCGACTGGCGGCGCTGGGCGTCGCCGATCAGCGGCGGGTGTTGCTGGTCAGCGAGGACATCGATCTCAATCTGTACTTGTCAGCCCGTAACCTGCCTGACATCGCCATTAGCGATGTCACCGGCCTAGATCCGGTGAGCTTGGTCGGTGCCGATGCCGTGGTCATTACAGTGAGCGCACTACAGCGCGTCGGGGAGTGGCTGGCATGAGCAGCAATCAGGAACGTTTGATGCAAGTCTTGCGCGCTCCGCATATTTCCGAGAAAGCCAACCGGGTCGCCGAGAAACATAACCAGGTCGTATTTAAAGTCCTTCGCGACGCCAGCAAGCCGGAAATCAAGGCCGCTGTCGAGTTGATGTTTAACGTCAAGGTCAAAGGCGTGACGGTGACGAATGTCAAGGGCAAGCAAAAGCGCTTTGGGGCGATTTACGGCAAACGTCCAGACTGGAAAAAAGCCTACGTCTCCCTGGAAGCGGGTCAGGAAATCGAATTCCTGGCCAACGACTAGGTCTTGACCCCGGTACATGAGATCAAGGTAAATCCCCATGCCCATCGTCAAAGCTAAACCGACATCGCCTGGCCGGCGTTTTGTGGTCAAGGTTGTCAATCCCGAATTGCATAAAGGCAAGCCTCATGCGCCACTGCTGGAAAAGCAGTCGCGTAACGGCGGTCGCAACAATATGGGCCGTATTACCACCCGGCATCAGGGCGGCGGCCATAAACAGCATTATCGTCTGGTCGACTTCAAGCGGAACAAGGACAACATCCCGGCCCGCGTGGAGCGGATCGAATACGATCCGAACCGCAGCGCCAATATTGCCCTGCTGTTGTACGCGGATGGTGAGCGCCGCTATATTATCGCCCCGCGCGATGTCCATGCTGGCGCGAACCTGATCTCGGGTCCGGCAGCGCCCATCAAGCCGGGCAATACGTTACCGTTGCGCAACGTGCCAGTGGGTAGCCAGGTGCATTGTGTGGAACTGCGGCCCGGCAAGGGGGCGCAGTTGGCTCGTAGTGCCGGCGCTTCCGTGCAATTGGTTGCTCGTGAAGGTAACTATGCGACTCTGCGACTGCGCTCCGGCGAAATTCGCAAGGTTCATGCGGACTGCAAGGCCACCATTGGCGAGGTCGGGAACGCGGAGCATAACCTGCGTTCACTCGGCAAGGCTGGCGCACAGCGCTGGCGTGGCGTCCGGCCGACCGTCCGTGGTGTGGCCATGAACCCGGTCGATCACCCGCACGGCGGCGGCGAAGGCCGCACCTCTGGCGGACGCCATCCGGTGTCGCCATGGGGAATGCCGACCAAGGGCTATAAGACCCGCTCCAACAAGCGCACCGACAAACTGATTGTGCGCCGGCGTAAGAAATAATGCGGGAGCTGCCCGGCGTTGTCCGGGCAGTCATGCAACCGAGAGGATGAGTTAAGGTGCCACGCTCGATTAAGAAAGGACCGTTTGTTGATCTCCATCTGATTAAAAAGGTGGAAACTGCGGTCGCCACGAATGCCAAGCGCCCGATCAAGACCTGGTCGCGACGCTCGATGATTTTGCCCGAAATGATCGGTTTGACCATTGCGGTCCATAATGGCCGCCAGCATGTGCCGATTCTGATCACGGAAAACATGATTGGCCACAAACTGGGCGAGTTCGCCGCGACCCGCACTTATCGCGGTCATGCCGCGGACAAGAAGTCCAAGTAGGAGGGCGATCATGCAATCTTATGCCATACTAAAACAGGCCCGCATCTCGCCGCAGAAGGCGCGACTGGTCGCTGATCAGATTCGTAATCTGCCGGTCGACCGGGCATTGCAAATTCTGACCTTCAGCAACAAGAAAGCGGCTCCACTGATCAAGGGCGTCCTGGAATCGGCAATTGCCAACGCTGAACATAACGAAGGCGCTGATATTGATGAGTTGAAGGTGGCCGCGATCTGTGTCGACTGCGGTCCCGTGCTTAAACGGATGCAGGCGCGCGCCAAGGGGCGGGGCAATCGCATCGTTAAACGCACCAGCCACATCACCATCACTGTTGCCGAATAAACCGGAGCAAGAAGATATGGGTCAGAAAGTTAATCCGACCGGCATCCGGTTGGGGATTTCCACGGACTGGACGTCGAAATGGTATGCCAGCAGCAAGAATTTTCCCGATCTGCTGGAAACCGATATGAAGGTGCGGCAATTTCTCAAGAAGAAACTGGCAAATGCATCGGTCAGCCGGATTCAGGTGGAGCGTCCGGCTCGATTGGCGCGTATTACCATTCATACCGCCCGGCCGGGTGTCGTGATTGGCAAGAAGGGTCAGGACATCGAAGATTTGCGTAAGGCGGTAGCCCAGATGATGGGTCTGGAGGTTAAAGACCTGCAGATCAACATCGAGGAAATCCGCAAGCCGGAACTGGATGCGCAACTGGTCGCGGAAGGCATCGCCCAACAGTTGGAGCGGCGCATCATGTTCCGCCGGGCCATGAAACGGACCGTGACCAACGCGATGCGCCTGGGCGCTTTGGGCATCAAAATTCAGGTGTCGGGTCGACTGAACGGCGCGGAAATCGCTCGCAGTGAATGGACCCGTGAAGGTCGAGTGCCGCTGCATACGCTGCGCGCCAACATCGACTACGGTCTGGCCGAAGCCCGCACCACTTACGGGGTGATCGGGATCAAGGTCTGGATCTTCAAGGGCGAAGTCTTTGGCTTCGACCGTCCGGGTGAAGGCAAATCCGACAAGGCGTCTGCGGGCTGAACGTCCCGACGGGAAGATGAGCGAGACAGAACATGTTACAGCCGAAAAGAACGAAATTTCGTAAACAGCGCAAGGGGCGTAACCGTGGCGTCGCTACGAGCGGCAACGAGGTCAGTTTCGGCGAGTTCGGGCTGAAGAGCACCACCCGCGGGATGTTGACCGCCCGCCAGATCGAGGCAGCGCGCCGTGCGATCAACCGCTACATCAAGCGTGGCGGCAAGGTGTGGATTCGCATCTTCCCCGACAAGCCGATTACCCGGAAGCCGCTGGAAGTGCGCATGGGCAGTGGTAAGGGCAGCGTCGAATTCTGGGTGGCCCGCGTTAAGCCCGGCACCGTATTGTATGAAGTAGAAGGCGTCAGCGAGGTGGTCGCCCGCGAGGCATTCCGCCTGGCCGCCGCCAAACTGCCGGTGCAAACTACCTTTGTGACCCGGACGGTGATGTGATGAACGCAAGCGAATTACGGCAAAAGACCCCGGATGAGCTGAAGCAGGAACTGCTGGCGCTGCGGCGTGAACAGTTCAACCTGCGGATGCAGAAGGCCACCAATCAGGCCAGCAAGCCGCACCTGTTCAAGCAGGCGCGGCGCAATATTGCCCGGGTGAAGATGGTGTTGAGCGAGAAGGCGAAGGCATGACGACGGAAACCCAGGTGGAGCGCACCCTGACCGGGCGCGTGACCAGCAACAAGATGGATAAAACCATCACCGTGATCATTGAGCGGTTGGTGAAGCATCCGGTGTACGGCAAGTACATCCGCCGGAGCACCAAACTGCATGCCCACGACGAGAACAACGAGTGCCGTGAAGGCGATCAGGTCGCCATTCGGCAATGCCGACCCCTGTCCAAGACCAAGTCCTGGACGCTGGCGTCCGTAGTCAAGCGCGCACAATAACCATTGCCCTTTCCAGTGCGCCTGGTCGGCAGGCATTTTTTCCATCCGTGAACGGAATGTAGAATTATGATTCAGATGCAAACGATGTTGGAAGTCGCTGACAACAGCGGTGCCCGCCGGCTGATGTGCATCAAAGTGCTGGGCGGTTCCCACCGTCGCTACGCGGGTATTGGTGACATCATCAAAGTCAGCGTCAAGGACGCGATCCCCCGGGGCAAAGTCAGCAAAGGCGAGGTTTACAACGCCGTCGTCGTGCGTACTCGCAAGGGTGTCCGGCGTCCGGACGGTTCGGCGATCCGCTTTGATGGTAACGCCGCGGTGTTGCTCAACAACAAGCTGGAGCCGATTGGTACACGCATCTTTGGACCGGTCACCCGCGAATTGCGCAGTGAGCGGTTCATGAAGATCATTTCATTGGCTCCTGAAGTGCTGTAGGCGCGAGGAAAGCAGCAATGCGCAGAATTCGAAGAGATGACGAAGTGATCGTCATTACTGGCAAAGACAAAGGCCGACGCGGCAAGATCATGCGGATGGTTCAGGATGGTGAGCGAGTGATTGTCGCCGGCATCAATATGGTCAAGCGGCATACCAAGCCTAATCCATCGCGTGGCGTATCCGGCGGCATCATCGAGCGCGAGGCGGCGATTCACGCTTCCAACGTGATGCTGTTCAATCCGGGGACGAAAAAAGGCGACCGGATCGGCTTCCGGACGTTGGAAGACGGCCGCAAGGTGCGCTACTTCAAATCGAATAACGAAGTCGTGGATGTCTGAGGAAAGGCCATGGTCCGACTGCAACAGTATTATCGCGAGACGGTCGCGCCGAAATTGCATGAGCAATTCAACTACCGTAACGTCATGGAAGTGCCGCGCATCACCAAAATCACCCTGAACATGGGGGTGGGCGAAGCGGTTGCTGACAAGAAAATCATGGAGCATGCGGTCAGCAATATGACGCAGATCGCCGGGCAAAAACCGATTGTGACCCTGTCACGCAAGTCGATTGCCGGCTTCAAAATCCGCGAGGACTGGCCGATTGGCTGTAAAGTGACCTTGCGGCGCGAGCGGATGTATGAATTTCTGGATCGGTTGGTGAATATCGCTATTCCCCGTATCCGTGACTTCCGTGGCTTTAGCGCCCGTGCCTTTGATGGTCGCGGCAACTACAGCCTGGGCATTCGTGAACAGATCATTTTTCCGGAAATTGATTACGACAAGATTGATGCGATTCGCGGTATGGATATCACCATCACCACGAATGCCCGCACCGATGAAGAAGGTCGGGCGCTGCTGGCCGCGTTCAGCTTCCCGTTCCGGAACTGAGGATTGAGAATATGGCAAAACTGAGCATGATCAATCGCGAAGTCAAGCGGGCGCATATTGTTGCACAATATGCCGACCGGCGAGCTGCGCTGAAAGAAACGATTCGTAACCCGGCGAGCACCGATGAGCAGCGGCGGGAAGCGCAGAAAAAGCTGCAAATGCAGCCGCGCGACGCCAGTTCCAGCCGGTTGCATAACCGCTGCCGACTGACGGGACGGCCACACGGCTTCTATCGCAAATTCGGCTTGGGCCGCAACAAGCTGCGCGAAGCTACTATGCGCGGCGATGTGCCGGGCTTGCGGAAGGCAAGCTGGTAATCGTAACAAGCGTTGTAACTATCTGAATATCTGAATCCACAGATAAACACAGATGAACGCAGATTGATTTTGAATGGTTTCAATAAAGCTCATTAATCATCTGTGAATATCGGTGTAATCTGCGGATAAACAACTTAAGTCCCGGGTTTTGCCCCGCTCCGGCGCGGCGCCCCGACTGACTATGGAGTCGATGTAAGAATGAGTATGACGGACCCCATCGCGGATATGCTGACACGCATCCGCAATGCCCAGGCCGCCGCAAAATCCGAGGTCACCATGCCCGCTTCCAAAGTGAAGGCGGCGATTGCCGAGGTCTTGCGCGACGAGGGCTACATTACCGGTTTTGCGGTAACGCCGACTGATCCCGGTAAATCGGAACTGACGGTGACCTTGAAATATTTTGAAGGGCGACCGGTGATTGAGCGTATCCAGCGGGTGAGTAAATCCAGCCGCCGCGTCTATCGTGGCAAAGATGAATTGCCCAAGGTGATGAATGGCCTGGGCATTGCCATTGTTTCCACGTCGAAGGGCCTGATGAGTGATCGTGCGGCGCGTGCGGCGGGTCATGGCGGCGAAATTCTGTGTCTGGTTGCGTAAAGGATGACGTCCATGGCAACTCTCGCTAAAGACAAAGAAAAAAAAATCCGCACGTCGCGGGTCGGCAAAATGCCGATTCCCATTCCCGCCGGCGTGAATGTAGTCGTCAATGACCAACAGGTTACCCTGGAAGGCAAGAACGGTTCAGCCGAACTCCTGGTGCATCCTCTGGTGGTTGTCCAGCACGAGGGTGGCGAACTAAAAGTCGTGCCGCGCGTACTGACCAATGAAGCGCAATATCGGGCTATGACCGGCACCATGCGCGCCCTGTTGAATAATATGGTGATTGGCGTGACTCAGGGATTTCAACGCAAACTGCAACTGGTCGGAGTGGGTTACCGCGCCCAGGCTCAGGGCAGTGTATTGAACCTGACACTGGGCTTTTCCCATCCGGTCGAGTTCAAGATTCCTGATGGCATCACCATCCAGACGCCGACGCAGACCGAAATCATTATTCGGGGTGTGGACAAGCAGCAGGTCGGTGAAGTCGCCGCCAAAATCCGCGCTTACCGTCCGCCTGAGCCGTATAAGGGCAAGGGTGTGCGTTATTCGGATGAGACGATCATCCTGAAAGAAGCCAAGAAGAAGTAGGGGTTCGCCATGGACAAGAAAGCCGCTGACAAAAAGACCGCACGCCTGCGGCGCGGATTGCGGACCCGTTACAAGATTCGCGAACTGGGCGTTCATCGACTGTGCATACATCGTACACTCAGTCATATTTATGCGCAGATCATCATTCCGGCGCCAACCGGCGACCGCACACTGGCCGTCGCTTCCACCCTGGATCCGGCGCTGCGTCAATCTCTCAAGAGTACGGGCGATATTGAAGCCGCCAAGGCGGTCGGAAAAGCGATTGCCGAGAAAGCCAAAGTGCTGGGCGTCACTCAGGTGGCGTTTGACCGCTCCGGCTTCAAGTATCATGGTCGGGTGAAGGCGCTGGCTGATGCCGCCCGCGAGAACGGTTTGGAGTTTTAAGGAACAGCTATGGCGACCAATGTAGAAGGTTCCCAAAATACCGATGGCCTGCAAGAAAAGCTGATTACTGTCAACCGGGTGGCCAAAGTGGTCAAGGGTGGCCGGCAATTTGGCTTTACGGCGTTGACCGTGGTCGGCGATGGTAATGGCCGAATTGGCCTCGGTTATGGTAAAGCGCGTGAAGTACCCATGGCGATTCAGAAAGCCATGGAGAAAGCCCGCAAGAATATGTGCAGTGTGGCCTTGAACGGCACTACCCTGCAATACGCCGTCAGCGCTGAGCATGGCGCGGCCCACGTCTTCATGCAACCGGCGTCGGAAGGCACCGGCATTATCGCGGGTGGTGCCATGCGGGCGGTCTTCGATGTCGTCGGCGTTAAAGACGTACTGGCCAAATGCATCGGTTCACGCAATCCCATTAATGTGGTGCGCGCTACCATCCGCGGCCTCAGCGCCATGCGGTCGCCGGATTATCAGGCGGCCAAGCGTGGCAAGAGCGTGGACGAGATTCGGAGTTGAAGCATGGCCAATCAGATCAAAGTCACGTTGGTGAAAAGTGTGCATGGCCGATTGGCGGCGCATCAGGCTTGTGTGCGGGGGTTGGGACTGCGGAAGATGCACAGCAGCGCCGTGGTGATCGACACCCCGGAAAATCGCGGCATGATCCGCAAAGTCTCGTATCTGCTGAAAGTTGAGGAGGCCTGAAGCCATGCGTTTGAATACTCTCAAGCCGGCGTCCGGCAGTCGACCGGACAAGCTTCGGGTCGGGCGTGGCATTGGCTCCGGCCTCGGCAAAACGGCGGGGCGCGGCCACAAGGGCCAACACGCTCGCGCCGGTGGTTACCACAAGGTCGGGTTTGAAGGCGGCCAGATGCCGTTGCAACGGCGTTTGCCCAAGCGCGGTTTCCATTCGATGACTGCCAAGGAAACGGCTGAAGTGCGTTTGTACGCATTGGCGAAGGTGTCCGCCGAGGTCATTGATCTGGCAGCGTTGCAAGCTGCTAATCTAGTCCCGATCTTCGCCAAAAAGGTCAAGGTCATCCTGTCCGGTAAACTGGACAAAGCGGTGACCCTGCGTGGCCTGGCGCTGACCGCCGGTGCCCGGGCAGCAGTGTTGGCCGCTGGCGGCGTGATTCTGGAGTAACTATCAGTATGGCGACTGCTCTGCCCGATCTCAGCAAGCTGACGGAATTACGCCAGCGCCTGCTGTTTTTGCTGGGCGCACTGGTGGTGTTCCGTATTGGCGCACACATCCCGGTACCCGGCATTGATCCGAATGCGATGGCGCAACTGTTCGATCAGCAGCGCGGCACCATTCTCGATATGTTCAACATGTTTTCGGGTGGCGCACTCGGTCGCCTGAGTATCTTCGCGCTGGGCGTGATGCCCTATATTTCAGCGTCGATCATTCTGCAACTGATGTCGATGGTCGTGCCGGCGCTGGAGCAATTGCGCAAGGAGGGCGGGGCGGCGGGACGTCATACCCTGACCCGCTATACCCGTTATCTGACCGTGGTGTTAGCATCTTTCCAGGCGATTGGCGTCAGCATCGCCATTCAGACCCAAATGGTGGGAAATACCACCGTCGTTGTGGCACCGGGTATGCCGTTCGTCATCACCGCCACCATTACCCTGGTGACGGGAACGATATTCCTGATGTGGCTGGGCGAACAGGTGACGGAGCGTGGTATCGGCAACGGTATCTCCATGCTGATCTTTGCGGGCATTGTGGCGGGTTTGCCGCAGGCCGTCGGGGGTACGCTGGAACTGGCGCGCACCGGCGAATTGCATGTGATGCTGGTGTTGCTGTTGCTGGTATTGTCCTTCGTGGTCACCGGTTTTGTGGTGTTTGTGGAACGCGGTCAGCGGCGCATTACGGTCAATTACGCCAAACGGCAACAGGGCCGGAAAGTGTACGCGGCACAGACGACTCATCTGCCGCTAAAACTGAATATGTCGGGCGTTATTCCACCGATCTTTGCGTCCAGCCTGATTCTGTTTCCAGCAACGCTCGGCAGTTGGTTTGGCAGTTCGCCCAGTATGGAATGGCTACGGGATATTACCTCGGCGTTATCGCCAGGACAGCCGCTGTATGTGATGTGCTACGCCGGTCTGATTATCTTCTTCTGCTTCTTTTACACCGCGCTGGTCTTCAATTCCAAAGAGACAGCGGATAATTTGAAGAAGTCCGGGGCGTTTATTCCCGGCATCCGACCCGGTGCACAGACCGCCTCTTACATCGACAAGGTGTTAACCCGGTTGACCATGGTGGGTGCTATTTATATCACCGGTGTCTGTCTGATGCCCGAATTCCTGATTCTGTACTGGCGAGTGCCGTTCTATTTCGGTGGAACATCGCTGCTGATTATCGTCGTGGTCGTGATGGATTTTATGGCCCAGGTGCAAGCGCATTTGATGTCGCATCAGTACGAAAGTCTGATGAAGAAGAGCAATTTCAAGGGCCAGGGTCTGCTGCGCTGACCACCAACCCAACATTGTTGATCGCCAGTCAATGACTTGAGCGCTCAAATCTATCTGGAGAATCTGATGAAAGTGCGTGCTTCGGTAAAGAAAATCTGCCGTAACTGCAAAATCATTCGTCGTGACCGAGTGGTCCGGGTGATTTGCAAGGACGCCCGCCACAAGCAACGGCAGGGTTAACGGTTCAGCGTAGCTATTGATTTAAAGCGCCGACTGGGTTAAATTTCCAAGTCTTTGCATGGCAATAACCCGGCGGCGCAAGGGGAGGAGTTTTAAGGCATGGCCCGTATTGCAGGTATCAACATTCCGGTCAATAAACATTCGGTCATCGCGCTGCAATCCATCTATGGGATTGGCGGGACCCGCGCCCGGCAGATTTGCGAAGCCGCTCAGGTTGCGCCGGAACTCAAGGTTCGTGATTTAAATGAAGCGCAGGTCGATGCGTTGCGCGCCGAAGTGGCCAAATACAGCGTGGAAGGCGATTTGCGCCGTGAAATCTCCATGAGTATCAAGCGACTCATGGACCTGGGTTGTTATCGCGGCCTGCGGCATCGGCGCGGTTTACCGGTGCGCGGTCAACGTACCCGCACCAACGCCCGGACCCGTAAAGGTCCACGTCGGGCCATCCGCAAATAAACGCTTGAACATTTGGATCATTTGGCATAGGTCGGAGCATGGCAAAACCGGTTACCAAGACGCGCAAGCGCGTCAAAAAGAATGTTGTCGACGGTATCGCGCATATCCACGCGTCGTTTAACAACACCATTATCACGATCACGGATCGCCAGGGTAATACGCTGGGCTGGGCAACGTCAGGCGGTTCAGGGTTCCGTGGTTCCCGCAAGAGTACGCCGTTTGCTGCCCAGGTTGCCGCCGAACGGGTGGGCAACGTGGTCAAGGAGTTTGGCGTCAAGAATCTCGAAGTCAATGTCAACGGTCCGGGACCGGGTCGGGAATCTGCCGTGCGCGCCCTGAACGCTGCCGGCTTCAAGATTATGAGTATTATGGATGTGACACCGATCCCCCATAATGGTTGCCGTCCACCCAAGCGCCGTCGCGTCTAGTCCAGGAGTTGTTACTGTGGCGAGATATCTTGGTCCCAAGTGTAAATTGAGTCGTCGGGAAGGCGTGGATTTGTTTTTAAAATCCTCCGCCCGGCCACTGGAATCCAAGTGTAATCTGGAACGGTTGCCCGGTCAGCATGGCGCACGGCGCCCCCGGTTATCCGATTATGGATTGCAGTTGCGTGAGAAACAGAAGTTGCGCCGTACCTACGGGGTATTGGAACGGCAATTTCTCAACTATTACAAGGAAGCAGCCCGTCTTAAGGGTTCAACCGGTGAAAACTTGTTGAAGTTGCTGGAATGCCGACTGGATAACGTCGTGTACCGGATGGGGTTTGGCAGCACCCGTGCTGAAGCGCGGCAACTGGTCTCCCATCAGGCGATGATTGTTAATGGTAAGCGGGTCAATATTCCTTCCTACCAGGTGCGGCCCGAAGATGTCGTGGCCGTGCGTGAAAAAAGCCGCACGCAGAGCCGCATCCAGTTTTCGCTGCAACTGGCTCAGGGGCATGGATTTGTCGATTGGGTGGATGTCGATGCGACCAAGATGAGCGGAACCTTCAAGCGAGTCCCGGATCGTAGCGATCTGCCGCCGGATATCAATGAATCCCTGGTGGTGGAGTTGTACTCCAAGTGACCGAAGCCGAGGGGAAACGAATGGTGGGTGCATTCGATTTACTGAAGCCAACCCGCGTCGAAGTCAAGATTCTTGACGATAAGCGGCGGTCGGCGCAAGTGACCGTGGAACCCCTGGAGCGTGGGTTTGGCTATACGCTGGGCAATGCTCTGCGACGGATTCTGCTCTCCTCGATACCGGGCGCTGCCATCGTTGAGTGTGAGATCGACGGCGTCCTGCATGAGTACTCGACGATTGAGGGAGTGCAGGAGGATGTCATTGATATCCTGCTGAATCTCAAGGGCGTGGCGGTCACTTTGCAGGAAGGCGTTGAAGAAGCCCATCTCACCCTGACCAAGAAAGGGCCAGGGCCGGTGCGGGCTGGCGATATTGAGACGACTCATGCGGCTGCCATTGTTAATCCGGATCACGTCATTGCCCATTTGACCAAGAGCGGCGAACTGAATTTCAAGCTGCTCAAAGTTGAGCGCGGGCGTGGTTACTGGCCAGCGACCCAACGGGCTGAGATGGCTGAAGGCGAAACGCGGCCGATTGGTCGGTTGCGGCTGGATGCGTCGTTCAGTCCGGTCGAGCGAATCAGTTATCGGGTGGAAAGTGCACGCGTTGAACAGCGGACTAATCTGGATAAGCTGATTCTGAATCTGGAAACCAACGGCACGATTGATCCGGAAGAGGCGATCCGCACGGCGGCCAGAATTCTACTGGATCAGTTATCAGTGTTTGTCGATCTCAAGGGCAAGCGGGATGAGCCGCTGCCGCAACCGCCGGCTGATGTTGATCCGAAGCTGGTTCAGCCCGTAGATGATCTGGAGCTGACTGTCCGCTCGGCCAATTGTCTGAAGGCGGAAAACGTTTATTACATCGGCGACCTGGTGCAGAAAACCGAATCGGAACTGCTGAAGACGCCGAATCTTGGCAAAAAGTCGCTGACGGAAATCAAGGAAGTCCTGGCCAAGTTCGGGTTGAACCTGGGCATGAGAGTTGATCATTGGCCACCGCCGGGTTTGCCGGAACCGACTGAAGAGCAACGGGCAGCAAGCACCACGCGCAAGGTGAGTGCGGCCAGTGAATCTGCTGCGGTTGAGAGCAGCGATAAGTCGCCGCGCTCATTGCCAAAATCTGCTGACGGCGATGCTGATGCTGACGCTGACGCTGACTTTGACGCTGAAGCTGGATTCGAGTCTGAATCCGAGTAAGGATCGGCCTGTTGCCGGTTTCCTTGACGCTCTTGTTGCATTTGTCTGATTACCCGATTGACTAAGGAAGTATTGTTATGCGCCATCGTAAATCCGGACGCAAGCTGAATCGAACCAGCAGTCATCGCAAGGCCATGTTCCGTAATATGGCTGCGTCGCTATTTACCCATGAACTCATTCGGACGACCTTACCCAAGGCTAAAGAATTGCGGGAGGTCGCGGAACCCTTGATTACCCTGTCCAAGGAAGACAGTGTAGCTCGGCGGCGACTGGCGTTCGCCCGGTTACGCGACAGGGAGGTTGTGACCAAGTTGTTTAATGAGTTGGGACCCCGCTACCAGGCGCGTCCTGGCGGTTATCTGCGCATTTTGAAATGCGGATTCCGTGCTGGTGACAATGCGCCGATGGCCTATGTAGAACTGGTCGATCGACCTGAGTCTGCTGTCGCCTGATAAAATTTATCGTCCACCGATACACCAGGCCGGGTTTATAGCCCGGCTTTTTCGTGGGCGTCCACAGACGCTATTCCTGCGGGTGTAAGGTGTTGCTAAAAAATGGGTTCTTCGAAGGTTCTGGTGGGGCATAGTAACCATCATTCCCGCCCAACCGGCTAACCGTGCCATAATATTCACTTTCGCCAACCCGGCGATTTGCAGAATCCATTCTCTTGAACGATCCGGACTCCACTCTGTTCAACACTCCGCCGCGATGGCAGGGGCAACGCCCAACGCACGACTTACCGCCAGATCTGGCCCGGTGGTTGTTTGACTCCGGTTCTCTGACCCGCCGGTTGCGTCAATGTTGTCCTCACCAATTTCGGGTGCGCATCCTCTGGCAGGGTTGGAGCCGACCTGGTCGCGACGAGTCGCAGGCTCTGCATCTGCGGCTGGACGCCCGAGCCTGGACCCGTGAAGTACAATTACTGTGCAGTGATCAAGCCTGGGTGTTCGCCCGGACGCTAATTCCCATCGCTACCCTGCGCGGACGTGGTCGGCGGCTGACCCAACTCGGTAGTCGCCCACTGGGCGAAGTGTTGTTCACTGATCCGAAGGTCCAACGCGGACCGGTGGAAATCGCCCGGATTGTCACTGGCCAGCGCCTGCATCAGCGCGCCTTTGCTGGCGTTGCCCAATCTCCCGAGGCGATTTGGGGACGACGCTCCATCTTCCGGATGGATGGCCAGCCGCTACTGGTCTGCGAGATTTTTCTGCCCGCATTACCTGCCTCCCCGCCTTTTGCTGACCGGATTTGCTTTCACCATGAACATCGACCGTTTTGAAAATCGTCTGAGTGAATATGCCCAACTGATGCGCTGGCATCGCCCCATCGGTATCTATTTATTGCTATGGCCCACCTTGTGGGCGCTGTGGCTGGCGAGCCATGGTCAGCCCCCGCAGGGCGTCGTGCTGGTTTTTGTGCTGGGTGTGGTATTGATGCGCTCGGCAGGTTGCGTGATGAACGATATTGCCGACCGGAATTTTGACCCGCATGTCGCCCGTACCTGTGACCGGCCGCTGGCCGCCAAGCGTGTAACACTGGGAGAGGCGGTAGGGGTAGGGATAACGCTGGCCCTGGCAGCTTTCCTGCTGGTCCTGACCCAGAATGCATTGACCGTCCAGTTATCTTTTATCGGACTGGCGCTGGCGGTCAGTTATCCCTTTATGAAGCGGCTGCATCCACTGCCGCAAGTTCATCTGGGCGCAGCTTTTGGCTGGGCGATTCCCATGGCCTATGCAGCGGTGTTGAATGAATTGCCGCCCATCGCCTGGTTGCTGTTCCTCGCCAACATTCTGTGGTCGGTCATCTACGATACGCAGTATGCGATGGTGGATCGGGAGGACGATATTAAGGTCGGCGTGAAGTCCACTGCTATCCTGTTTGGCGAGCGGGACCGGCAAATCATCGGCTATTTGCAACTGGCGCTACTGGCGCTGCTGGCCCTGATTGGGCTATTGAGTGGTCGGGGTGTTTTCTATTATCTGGGATTGTTTGTCGCCGGCGGGCTGGCGCTTTATCAACAATATCTGATCCGTGATTGTCGGCCCGAGGCGTGCTTCAAGGCATTTCTGAACAATAATACGTTCGGGATGACGATCTTTTGCGGACTGCTGGTCGATTTTCTACCCCCTGGACCGGCTTAACCGATCATTGAGGTTCCATCGCTAAACCAGTCAGTTGCGTTAACGGCTTGGGATGTGACGACATGCTACGACTTGCCTCGCTGCTGATCGGCCTGCTCTTTGGCGCGAATCCACTGGCCGCCCAAACCGTTGATTCGGTGAGCACTCGCGCCTTTCATGAGATAGCCCTGCCGGATGCCGGCACCGCGCCCGCCCAGGTTATTGCCCCCAATGACACCCCAATGGCGGCTGAAGTCACTGCCCGGATTGCGCGCATCTTGGTCGAAGTCGGAACCCCGGTAAAAGTCGGCGATCTGCTGCTGGAACTGGATGCCACGGATTACCAACTCGCGCTGGCCCAGGCCGATGCGCAAGTCTCTGCCGCCCGGGCGCGTATGGCCTTGGTAGAACAGCGGCGGCAACAAGCGATATTGCTGCGCCAGAAACAATTTGTGTCCGATGACGCCGTGCTGGAATTGGAAACAGGCGTGCAGGCCGCCGAGGCCGAGTTGGCCGTTGCTCAGGCGCAACGAGCAATCGCCGCCCGCATCGTGGAGAAATGCCGTATGATAGCCCCGTTCTCCGGCGTCGTGTTGGCGCGGCAGGCGCAGGTCGGGGCGCTGGCGACGCCCGGAACGCCGTTGCTGCGCCTGGTTGACGTGTCCTCACCGGAAATTGAGGTTCAACTCCCGGCAGCGCGGGCCGATGAGTTGCCCAGCGCCGATGAACTGTTCTTCGACAGTCAGGGTCGGCGTTATCCCGTGCGTCTGCTCCGATTGTCGCCGGTAGTAGAAAAAGCGGCGCGCACCCGGTTAGCGCGACTGGCGTTTACCGATCAACCCGCGCTGGCAGGCAGCAGTGGCGTTCTGCGCTGGTCAAGTCGTGCGGTGCGGCTACCCCCGGAACTGCTGGTTCAACGCGATCAAGCACTCGGCGTATTTATCGTAGAAAGCGGCCAGGCCCGCTTCCAGCCTGCGCCCGATGCTCAGGAAGGCCGCTCGTTCATCATCGCACTGCCGCCAGAAGCTCGGGTCGTGGTCCAGGGTCAGCAGGGTCTCATCGACGGTCAGTCGGTTGCCGAGGCTGGAGTGCGCTGAAATGCGCTTCGTCCGTGCGCTGATCACCAATCATCCGCTGGCGAACATCGCCTTCGTCGTAGTCATCCTGATGGGCTTGATCGCCTACTCACGGATGCCCCGCGAACAGGACCCGGAAATCAATTTCAACTGGGTCAATATCATCACGGTTCTGCCGGGTGCGTCTGCCGAAGATGTCGAAAAGCGGGTGACGAATCCGCTGGAAGACGCCGTGCGCAAAGTCCAGGACATCAAGTTTGTCATCAGTTCTTCACGCGAAGGACTTTCGAATATTCTGGTTCGGTTCCGCGATATTCCCGTTCGGATATTTGATAAACGGGTGAACGATCTGCGCCGGGAAATTCAGAACAAGGCGAATGCCGAGTTGCCGGTTGAGACGGAAGATCCGGAGATTCTGGAAATTACCACGTCCAACGGCTTCCCGACCGCGATGGTGATGCTGACCGGTCAGGCCGATGATGAACATTTGCGGTCCGCCGCCCGGACTATCAAGGATGACCTGGAGCAAATTCCCGGCGTCGATTCGGTGCTGGCGCTCGGCTTTCAGGAGCCGGAACTGCTCGTAGAATTTGACCCGTCAGCGCTGGCCGCGCGGGGGTTGACGGCCGCGGATCTCGCAGGAGGTTTGCAAGGGTGGTTTCGCGACGTGTTCGCCGGCAAGGTCAACACCCCAGAGGGCGAGTGGCT
>JAUPTV010000207.1 GCA_030917925.1 Pseudomonadota bacterium | reverse complement strand
GATCTTCGCCCTGGGCCGACCGGATGTGGTGAGTTGGGGCGATCAGGCGATCCGACGCGGGTTGCAGCGCCTTTATGGGCTGGAGAACCTCGGCAAGGCGCAATTTAGCGCCTGTCGGGACCGCTATCGACCTTACGGAACGGTCGCATCGTTCTATTTGTGGGCGCTGGCGGCGACCTCAAGCCGCGATTGATGGATCGGGAGCTTGCAGCCGGTACGCCGACGCAATGGCCTGATCCAGCAACTTGCGCACCTCGTCCTCGGGAATGTCCATTTGCGCAGCGGCTTGAACGCCTTGGACCAGCATAGTCCAGGCAATACCGCTCGGTTCCGCACCTTGCGCCATTAGGGCGATGGCGGTTTGTTGCAGGGCGGCATAGACTTCTGGGCCGGACATTTCGATTTCTTCGTTCATGAGTGGGTTTCTATGGATGAAAAGCCGATAGTGTAGGAATTGCTGGCGCGTTGTCGATAGTCGTTGCGGGTGTGGACAGTACAAAGCGTGGGAATGCAGAATATTGGATAGCCTGGGCATTCTGGTCTATACGTCCATTGGGGCGATCAGAAGAACCGCTGTACCGACGCCGTTTGACTTCACCAGAGCGACTCTATGCCTATGAGCACCGTGATTGCGATGGCTAACCAGAAAGGCGGGGTCGGGAAAACCACCTCGACAGTCAACCTGGCCTGTGCCCTTGCCCACCGAGGCCAGCGGGTTTTGACCATCGATATGGACCCGCAAAGTAGCCTGACCATTTACTACAGCCACGACCCCCGCGCTTTGGAAAAGCAGGAAGCGACACTGTACTGGGCGCTGATGAAGGAACAGGATCTGGCGAATCTGATCCTCTCGAATACGGAGGGCGGTCCTGACTTGATTCCGGCCAGTATTTCACTGGCAGGCGCGGAACCGGAACTCACCTTGCTCTGGGATAGCGCTTCGGTCTTTCGCGACAAGCTGAATACTATCCGGGAACATTACGATTTCATCCTGCTCGATTGTCCGCCCTCGTTGACCTTGCTGACGGTTAACGCGCTGGCAGCGGCTGATACGGTTCTGGTTCCGGTCAAAACTGACTACTTGTCGATTATGGGCATTCCCCTCCTGTTTGACACCGTGGAAAAAGTCCGCAAGCGGCTGAACACCCGCCTGAACATCCTGGGCGTACTCCCCACGATGTACAACGCCCGCAATATCCACGATAACGATTGCCTGGTCGAACTCAAGGATGTTTTGGGTTCACGCATTCAGCTCTTTGAGCCGATTCACCGCAGCACCTCGTTTGACCGCTCATCGGCGATGGGCAAAGCCACGCTGGACGCTTTCCCGGATACGCCGGGTATACCGGTTTACCATCACATTGCCCACGAACTGATCAGCCATGGCAAATCCCAATAGACCTTCGACATTACGCGGCAAACTGACGCCCGCGATGTTTTTCCAAACCTCACCGGATTTGCCGCGCATTGTAGAAATCGACCTTGACCGTTTGACACCGAATCCGGATCAACCCCGGAAGTGGTTTGACGAGGCGGCGCTTCAGGAACTCGCGGCTTCGATTGAGAAACATGGCCTCATTCAGCCTATCATCGTGAAAGAGGCCGAAGAGGATACGTTTATTGTGGTGGCGGGCGAACGCCGCTACCGGGCGCATAAACTATTAGGTCGGGCCACCATTGCGGCCATTATTACTCAAGGTAATCGCGATGAAATTGCCCTGATCGAAAATCTCCAGCGGGAAGACTTAAACCCGATTGAAGCGGCTGAGGCGCTGGCGCTCATGATGGAGCGTCACCACTACAGTCAGGACGATCTGGGGCGTACCATTGGCAAAAACCGGGTCACGGTCAATGAACTACTGCGACTGAACACGCTACCGCAGAAAATCAAGGAAGAATGTCGGACGTCCGACACTCTGCGCAAGTCGGTACTGATTGAGTTGGCTCGCCTGGATGATGAAAGCGCCCAGCTACAGCTTTGGGAAGAGATCAAGCAGGGGCGGCCGGCGACTGTTCGGGCGGCGCGAGAACGCAAAACCGCGCAACGGCTTCCGAAACCTCGGGTTGAAAAAGCCGTGCAAAACGGTCAGCGCTTTATCCTGGCGCTAAAGTCACTGGTTAACGAAGAGCCACTGACTGAAATCGACTATCAACAACTACGAGCGCTGTATGAAGATATGGGGCTTGCGCTTCAACAACTGGTCATGGACGCACCACCCGACACTTCAGCATGAAATGTCGGACGTCCGACACCCCAACGCAGAACTCGCACCCGTCGAACATCACTTCAATCGTCCATCCGGCATAATTTTCAATCGGTGAAGGGCTTTTATACCGGACGGACTGGTCGGGGCGCGACGCGCACCACCCAATAGACTCCACCCACTGCCAACACCATACCGACGAGTGAAAGCGTCGGTAGCGTCTCACCAAAGACCCCCCACGCAATCAGCGCTGTACTCAAGGGCGTCAAGTAAAACAAACTGGCGACGTTCACCGCGCTGCCCCGG
>JAUPTV010000206.1 GCA_030917925.1 Pseudomonadota bacterium | reverse complement strand
GTATTTACGGTAGCATAATTGCACTAATAACTGTTTTATTTTCAAAACCAACCGCTGCATCATATCCAATCCTTAATGAGTCCCGGATATTGGCGACCATTACTCTGGCCACCGATATAACCATTGATTACATACTTTCCATAAGTCTGGAATTGCTATCCCGCATTTTCCCCAGTCTCTTGATGTGGCTACAATCACAATATCGAGGTTGATTACAGCGGAACAAGCTTTTCCTCGGAGAAAAGGTTCGTATTTTTGCATTTCCGCAATCGGTTAGTTCGCTAATATAAGGGCAGCCTTCTATTTTTCCGTCATTCCAAACTCTGAAATACTCTTTGCCTGCTGGACACAGAACATCAGATCCATCCTCAAACATTTTTGCAAAATTGACTTCTCTGGTTTCAGAAACCAGATAGCTGAATTGATTACGCAATGAATCCAGTTTTGCTTCGAATGAAGGTTCCCAGTTCAGGGTATCTCTTATCAAGACAATAGATTGACCTGTCTCTTTAAAAATGTTTTCTTCATAAAACGACAATGCCTCTTCCCAAAAATCTTCTTCGGCTGGAGACATAATGGTGTTCATCAGGAAACTTTCCCATTTTTGCCTTTTAATCAAAGTTTTGGCATTTTCTTTCCAGATCGAAAGTGCATTTTTATTCAAAATCTGCGTGTAATGCATCGTCAGATTAATATGCTTTATTTTTTCAACTTTATGATCCGGAAGCGATGGAAATTCCTGGATTATCACTCCATTGATATCCAGAGCAACATCAACATTCCGTTCCAACAGATTCGATAACAGATTTTCGCCTTTTCTATACCCAGTAAAAAAATCACCTTTTCCAGAAAACAACAGGGCGCTTTTCCCGCCAACAGTATCCAGCAAATAATTAATATCAGCAATCGTCAGTGACAGTTGATGCTTCACAATCGGATTGATTATACAATAAGTGCAATCCAGCGAACAATGACCCGAGGATGACATAAAAAAGATGAAGTCGGCATCAGTCGAAACCATGAAATTTTCTCCTTTAAAGTCCAGGATATTTACGATAAAACCAGTTTCATAAATTCAGCAGTATAGGCGTCAGCCATTCGCTGAACTGATAATTCACGCGCACGCTTCAAACCACCTGCGGCCAGCGCTTGCCGTTCCATGGGATGAGCCAGCAATCTCGATATCGCCGCCGCCAATAACGCAGGATCATCCGGGGGTACTAACACGCCATACTCGCTATTGCCGAGAATTTCCCGGGGGCCATAAGGGCAGTCCGTTGAAATCACCGGAGTACCACAGGCCAGTGCTTCAAGAAGCGTATAACCAAAACCTTCAAACTGGCAAGTGTGGATAAACAAATCAGCGCGACACAAGTACGGGTAAATATTTTCGTGATGACCGAGCATAGACACAGCATCGCTCAGTCCCCAATCAGCGATACGCGCCTCCAGAGTAGCCCGCTCCGGTCCATCGCCAAGGATGATCAATCTGGCGGGGTGCGCAGCCCGCACAAGCCGGAAGGCGTCCAGCAGCAATTCGAGATGCTTCTCCGGTGCCAGGCGGGCAATCGCGCAAAGCAGGGGCGGTGAGGATATTCCCTTATCACTGTCCCGCCGGGAAGTGCGCATCCAATCCCCTTGAGGGGCGAGAGTCAGGTTAGCCGTGGAGGACAGCCGCGCTACCGCCGCATGATCAATGCCATTGGGAATCGCCACCGTCCGGCTCAGTGGCGTAAAAAATCGTCGCCGCAATTCCAGCGCTGTTCCGCACGAAGGTACGATAACCCGATCCGCCAGTAGCGCCGTTCCAGCGACCACCGCCCGCAGGAATAATCGGCGACGATAGCCGGACTCATAATGACGCATATATTCGTAGAACGGTCCCCGATAACTGGCCACCGTCCGGGTGCGCACTCTGGCCAGTCGTGCGCCAAGCACTACCAGCGCCGAGGGATAGTGCATCATGCCCAGCGCCACGTCCGGATTCAGTTCGCGCAACAGTTCCCCCATCACCCGGGCATCCTGGTGCAGCGCCGTTGCCGTCGTGAAACAACCGGTCAGCGGATAAGTGTCGGTCGCTATGAAATCATCCCAAGTTTCCGGCAAACAGGGACGCAATGCATCCGGCGCAACCAGCGTGATTCGCCGAATCCTACTCCGGTCGAGATGACTTAACAGGTTAGCCGTTGTGCGTTCGGCACCACCGAAAACATAGGCGATATGCAGAATCAGCAGATGGATGGTCGTCTCCTACAACACATCGGCGAAACCGGACTCCAGTCGCTGAAAAACATAAGCGCCAGCGCCCAGTGCGCCCAGTGCCAGCAACGTCAGGCCCAACCAGACGGATGATCCAGGCCAGACGTTCAGCAACACCACACTGTGATATGCCTCGGCGAACAGAGTAAAAGGATTGAGATGAATCAGGCGGTGGAAATTTTCCGGGACCACAGTCAACGGATACAGAATCGGGGCGGTGTAAAACATCACAGCCAGCGCTAAACCGAGTATCTGCTGAATATCGCGCAGATAGACGGTGAACGCCGCCAGCAGCAGGCCCAGTCCAGCGGTGACGGCAAATTGTAGGGCCAGCAATAGCGCAATTGCGCTCAGTGCGGTGAATGACAACCCGCCTTGCCATAGGGCGAACGCGGTTAGAAACAGGATATAGCCCAAGCCATGCACGATATATGCCGCGGCGGCTGCCGCCAGGGGAAAGACACGCACTGGGAAGTGGACTTTACGCACCACGTCGCGACGGTTGAGAATAGCGCCTGTCGCCCGGTTCAGGCCCTCCTGAAAGGCGAACCATGGCAACAATGCGGAGAGCAGGAAAACAATAAAGGGGGTATCCGCCAGCGCCGAGTCCTGGGGAAAACGGGTGCGCAACACCGCAGCGAACACCCACCAGTAAAGCAGGATAAACAGGAGCGGTTGCAGCAGACTCCACACGACGCCCAGCCATGAACCGGCGTATTGTTCACGCAGCTCCCGCCCGATAAAGGGCGGGAATAAACGCAATGCGCCGGGCAGACGATGGATCAATGTTTAATCCTGGTTTCAGTAACGGGTGAACCGAATATCCTGTGCTTCTTCGTGATATTCGCGCCGCCAGTCCCCATCGACAAACAACCAAGTCTCGGTCTTTTCGTAGGATTGCCGTTCGCGACTATAGGGTTTGCCTTTTAGGACGAACTCGGGAATTGACGCTTCGAAACGCCCGCGCACCCGGGCGATATTCCCTTCTCGCGTAATTTCCAACAGCTCATAACCATGATATTTGATTAACCCGCGGGACGCCCCGTAGGCGCTAAATGGCATTTTGGCCTGAAAAAATGGGTCATTGATCGCGTAGGCGGCTGCCCAGTCTTCATCCTGCATGGCTTTCCAGAAGACAGTGACCCGTTCCCGCAAACGTGGCTCACTCATTCGTTCCTGCTTTTGTTGAGCACTTTCCGCAGCTTGCTGTTGCCATTCGGCAGGCGTCGCCTCATAGCGAACCAAGTCAAATTGCTTGAGCGCCGCATCACGATACCGCTTGACCAGAACCTGGTAACGGTCACCGATGGCAAAAGCCGTTTTGTTTCGGAAATCCTGACCGAGACCGGACGACGGCTTCGGGTCCACCACCACGGCATCGCCCCAGGTGGTGCCGTAATCATTGGAAAACTGGACGTAAACACCGGGACGGATATCGCGCCAGTCTTCCCAGACGACCATGACGGAACCGGGTTTACCGCCAAACACCGCCGAAGGATCTCGCGCCTCGAACCGGCGCAACGCCACTGCACGCGGCTGGTAGGGTTCGCTCCAGGTCACGCCATGGTCAGTGGAACGCAGGATATAAATATCGTTTTTAGCCTTGGTGTCATCATCACGGAACCGCCAACTGCCACTGACGCTGATCAAAACATGACCGCGACCATCGCCAGTCGCGTCGATCCGGGAAAAATCCAGCCCGCGCAGGGATTCAAAGACAAACCGCTTCCAGGTGCGCCCCTGATCTGCCGAGACGACCCCCTCCAGCACCTGTTCGCCGTTGTCGCCATATTGCCCAACCCACAGCACAAACCAGCGCCCTCCTGATTCGAATGCATCGTATATGGGCGTAATCGGTGGAGCATCGACGACTTTAACCGGTTCGCCAAAACGTTTCTGCGCCCGGTCGAACACCCGCATGACCAGTGATAACTGGCCATCCAAGGAGTACCAAGAAAAAACCGGAATCACTTTTTTGTCGACAATCCAGGTTGGGTAATAACCCGGCAGCACCTTTTCCACCGGAGAAAAAGTCTTGCCGCTATCTTCGGTGTAGCGGAAATAGAGATGATAGAGTTGACGCGGCGATGATGGAACGGCAGACGTCTTGGCCGCATCGCTATCCGGGGCGGGCTGAACGTCCGCTTTTTCGCCCAACCAGAGCAGATAAGCGACGTTGTCTCTCTGGCTCATCTTCAACCGGGTGAGCGGTTCAGATTCTTCACCACCCGCAATGACGGGTTGTGGCAGCGAACTGCCGCCAACGCCGGGAAGAAAATAGAGAGCCTTGGCCGGCAATTTGTCGCGCCATAACACCGCCAAATCCTGACCCGTCGGCGTGATCGCCAGGCCGGACTGTTGACGCTGACGGTCAGTAGCGCCTAATTGGACTTCTGTTCCATCGGGCCGACGCACATACAAAGAGTTATCTTTCTCGGCATAGTACGCAAACCAACCCTGGTTCGCGGAATTCAACAGATAGGTCCAAGCTTGACTGGATTCAATAGCCTGTTGATTGAGTACTACGGATTCCACGGCGAACGCCGCCTTCCAGGGGCCGATCACCCCAGTCATCAACAACGCCGCTATCAGAACGTACAGGCGTGCCTTCATCAGTTCCTCCAATGGTGAAATCCCATAAGAAAAGGGGCTGTTTTGGGCAGCCCCTTTTTTCGCACAGCCTCAGACAAGGCTGTGGCGGATTTTACTGGAACGTACTCTGTATTGGGATAGAGGTACCACCCGTGAAGTCATCGGCCACACCGACCGGTGCGCCATTAACATCGTAAGCGCTCTGCTGGGTCAGGCGATCCTGCACCAGACCGCCAACGATCGATCCACGAATAGATTCACGATGACCCCGCCGCAACCAGTTCGCGGTGTTGAAAGCACTTGGGAACTGCTCATCCAGGAAAGCGCCCGACGGATTGTACTCCAGCTTGATAACCACCGCTTCCTCGGTATTGGTACGGTTCCCGTTGCCAGTATTAATGGTACGAGTAGCCGTCGCAATCCCTGCAGTTGGCGTACCGGCAGGGCCATCAGCACCGAAAGTCACTAATGCGGGGACGCCGCCAGCAGTCGCCGCCCTGATCTGGACAGTAGACCATCCGCCATACTCGCCGATTTCACGCAGGGCACCCGTGCTCAACAAGCTTTCTACAGGCACTGCACCCACGCAAGTCACATTCCGCGGCACTTGACCGGAAACCGGATTCTCGTCACGGTCAAATACCACATCGTTGGCAATACCAGTCCGATCGCGCACGGTCAGCTCAATGCGAGTAGTGAGGCTTTCCTGTATTTGGCCAGGATTAGCCGTAGTTGCGCGCACGGTGCGTCCCGCGGCTGGATCCCTGACTTGCCCACCTACTGCCACCTTATGGATGGTATCCACGGCGTGGCCAATCGGGGTCACAAAAAACTTGGTAAACACACTGCCGTTCGTCGTCGCCGAAGCGATGGGCATAATACCGGTCGGCACTGGTGGACTGGGCGCACGGCCATTCGCAAACTTTTCGACTCTAACGGGGACTGCGCCAGAACCAAGAGCGGCAGCGGCATCCGTGGCAAATACTACCTGCTGCACGATACGGTCGCCCGCAATGACCTCACCGGCGCTCTCGGCGGCATCCTGGAAGCTGGAGGCGTCAACCAGGAAGTTGGCATTCTGGCGCTCAGCATTGTAAGCCAGATAGCCCCACACCGCGCCCTCAGCAAAGTCGACCAGCATCATTTCGCCGGTCAGCGACCCCTCAAATTCAACATTAGGCGTTTCCTGATTGTCGACGATCAGGAAACCACGCGACGGAGTGATTCCACGCATCAACCCAAAATTCTGGCTGGCTGCCGTGTAGTTGGCCTTGAGCTGCCGATTGACGGGTTCACCAACAACGGCCAGCGTGTCAGCACCATAATGAGCCTGCAGGTCAAAAGTGACGATATCGTTCGGGCTGGTCACCCGGTGAATGTCGAACTCTTCGCACAGCGCGTCCAGGCTATCAACATTGCCACCAGTCTTGTAATAGAGGCGATAATGCAACTCCTGCGGATTGACCGTACTCGCACCAGCCTGACCGGCCATGTTAATGGTCGTAACCAGTGAAGTGACCGTATCGCTGACCGCGAAATAGGGAAACAGAATCGCATCAGCACGCGCGGCATTCATACCGACGAGAGAAACACCCAAACCTGCTGCT
>JAUPTV010000205.1 GCA_030917925.1 Pseudomonadota bacterium | reverse complement strand
CATCGTCGGCGTGCAGGTACAGATAAATCAACTGGCCCCGGAGGTCTTTGGGCAAAATCGCCTGCTGCCAGGCTTGGAACGCCCGCTGAATCGCATTTTCAATTGTGTCCACCTGCGCCAGTTGCGCGGCAAATCCCCACTCGCGGGTGGCAATCTCGCGACTTTGATGAAAGTCGGTATCAAGGTGGCCGAGTTCGCCATCCTTCGCGCCGCGCCGCAGGAACAGATCACGCACGGCTTCGGCGGTGAATCCGGTCTGTTTGCGGCGCAGCCATTGCTGGAATTGCCCACGAGTGGTGGCGTCGGCAATCAGCTCATAGTGTCCCAGGTCGGCGTTCCACTCCACCGCGCCCAGTTCTTGGCTGAGCGCCTGGAGGGCCGTGTGCAGCGTGGCGCTATCGAGGGCAGCGGCTTCGCCTAGCAACGTATCCATGGCCGGCTGAGTCTGCTTGCCAACCCGCATCTTTTCGAGAATAGCGACGCCGGCCAGGGCCAGTCGTTGCGGGTCGTTCAGATGACCTTGAAACTTCTCCAGCAATCCTTGCAGGGTTTCCGCGACGGTCGCGCCGGTTTCGCGTTCTGCCGCGATCATTTCCGGCAGCAAACTGCGCAGCGCCAGTTCCGCCGCGCTAACCTGGCGCAGGCGACCCCTGGTCAGGGCGTCTTCATCGCTGATCCGCTCAATCACGTCCTTAATGAAGGTCAGCGCCGAGCGTGATTGCACGATGTCGCGCTGGCGGGTGAGAAACCAGGTCGCCAGGGGATGCAGCGGCCAACAGCCCTGGACGATGACGCGGGCAAAGCGTTCGGGATCATTCCAGACCGGAAAGCGCTGGAAACCGGGCAGGCTGTCCTGCATCCGCTTCCAGCTCAACTGGCCCTGACGTTCGGCGTTAGCGGTGCGCCAGATCTCGGCCAGGCGCGGTTCATCCTTGTCGATGATGTGGGCGAAGATGGTTTCCAGATTGGTGGAGAGATACCACTTTTCTGCCGCATCGAAGCGCGTGATGTAGCGTTGCAATTGCCGGAGATCGGCGCTGCTGAAGCGCTTGAGATAGGCTTTGAGTTCGTACTGGATGAAGCCGATCAGCCGCACTTTCTGGCTATTGTCCTGGACGCCCTGAAAAATTTGTTGTAAAGCGGCGTCCCCGGCCAGATGGGGCTTTTCGGCGGCGTATTCCAGATAGCGCCCGAATTCGTCAAACAGGATCACGACACTGGAAAACGCGCCCTGGGGACCGCAATAGACCTCACACAGCGTGTTAATCAGTTCCTGGGCGGATTCCTGACCCACCACCGGAATCGGTGAACCGTTGGCGTCGTCATACAGCGCATCGACTTCGGTGTAGGTCGCCTCATCGCGGTTTTGCAGGCGTGTGCCAATCTCTGCGGCGGTTAGACCGGGCAGGCGCTGGGCGAAGCGTTCGGCGCGAAAGGCGAAATTGCGTTCGACGAACTGTTCGGCGGTTTGAAAACGCGGCGACAGATCGCGGATTGCTCCGGCATCGACGCCGTAGTGCTGCAACTGGGCAAACACCGCTTGCACCAGGGCATTGCCGAGGTGAAAGCCCGCCATGCCATCCAGAGTGAGTACCAGTACCGGGCGGGTCAATTGCGCCAAGGCGTCCTGAACCGCCTGGCCAATGGCCGGGTCTGCCTGGGCGATATGGGCGACAATCTCCTGAGCGGTAGCGCCGTGTGGATCCGCTAACAGTGGGGCGCAGGTCACGGCGAAATGGGATTTGCCCCCGCCATAACCGGCGACGGCCAGCGCGTAGGGATTGCATTCCCGACCGTTCAGGCCATCGAGAATGGATTGCAGCAGATCGCGCGCCAGACTGGCGGTGTCTTTGAGTCGATAGCCGCCTTCAATCCCTTCTTTTTCGGCGTCGCTGGCCCCGTGATAGCGCGGGCCGTGAAAGACAAAGGCTCGGGCGGCCTGTTGCGCCTGCGCCTCGCGTTCCTGCACCCAGCGCAATTGCACCGCACCTTCAAAAAACCGTTCCTCATGGAAACGAACCAGATCGCCGATTTTCATGAAAGCAGTCCTTGAGTTGTTTTGAAACACTGGCGCGAAATGCGGCAGCGATATATTTCAAAATAATGATAGCCGTACTATGCGCAATGTGCCGGGAAATCCGTCTACAATTCGGGTTCCTGAAAGACTCGGAGATATCAATGCTCGAAACGCAGATCACCGGCGATGATGACCGGTCGGCGGATTTTGACTCGCCGTGGAAAGAGGCGATTGGGGCGTATTTTCAGCCCTTCATGGCGCTGTTCTTTCCAGCCGTACACGATCTAATCGACTGGAGCCGACCCTATGAATTTCTCGACGCACAGTTGCATCAGATCACGGGGGATGCCGATATTGGCCGACGGTATGCGGATCGGCTGGTGAAGGTCTACAGTGTGGAGGGCACCGAGGTCTGGTTGCTGATCCATATTGAAGTGCAAGGCCGGGCGGATGTGCGGTTCCAGGTGCGGATGTTTCAGTACTACTATCGGATTTATGATCGGTATGGCGATGTGGAAATTCTGAGCCTGGCGCTGGTGACGAACCAGACGCTGGACCCGGATTTAGCGGAGTACAAACGCGAGCGGGATGGATATGGACTGCGTTTCCGGTTTCGGGTGCAGGCGCTGCGGACCTGGAAAGAGGAGACGCTGATCGGCCTGGCAGCGACAAACCCCTTCGCGGTGGTGGCGCTGGCGCAGTTGGCGGCGCATCGGCGGTCAAAGGACCCGAAGCGCAAGGCACAGAAGCGGGAAATTATCGCGCTGTTGTACCGCCATCGCTATGGACGTGAGGATGTGTTGAAGTTATTCCGCTTCATTGACTGGATGATCCGGTTGCCCAAGGATCTGGAATTAGAGTTGCGCAACGAATTAATTGCTTTGGAGGAGGAAACGAAAATGGCTTACGTCATGAGTATTGAGCGGTTTGCCTTGGAAAAAGGCCGGGAAGAAGGCCGGGAAGAAGGCCGGGAAGAAGGCCGGGAACAGACGCTCTGCGAGTTGCTGGAAGAATTACTGGTTACACGGTTTGGACCGTTGCCGGAGACCGTTCGGGAACGGCTGGCGGGGGCTGATTCGACGCAGTTATCCCTCTGGTTCCGGCGCGGACTGACCGCAGCGGTGCTGGATGAGGTGTTTGCGGTTGGGGGATGAGGCGGCGTTCCGTGGCTGGTTTAAACCAATTCGCAATAAACCCTGGCGATGATGGACACGGTTTCCCGCAACCGCAGCAGGATCGGCGTTCCGGTATGGCGATCAATTTGCAGTATCCCCTGATCGGCCATCCAGTCCAGCCAGCGTGAAATCGCTATGTCGTCCCAACCCAGCACTGTGAAAAACCGGCTCTGGTCGGCGAATTCATCGAGCGCCAGTTGCGTTTCCGCGTTAAACAGTTCATCCCAGTTCAGGTAGAAGGCGGCGGCGTAAGCGGGAAAAAAGCGCTTCTCCACCGGAGCGCTTTGGCGAATGATCCCCTGATCCTGGAAGCGTCCGGGTGGATTCCCCTCGACGGTCAAGGGCGATAGTGCAACCGGGGCACAGGCTAGGCTGCTGGCTTCCAGATAACTGCGCAGCACGATGCTAGCGAGGGAGAACAGGTAGGCTTTCTGGCCATGTCGCTCGATCAGTACATCCAGCCAGGCGGCGGGTGTGAAACACGGGCCGAGGCGAAAGCCGCTGTCGGCGAACAGCGCAAACCAGGCGTCGGCGATGCCACGGGCTGGGGTACTCCGTCCACACCGGCGGCAGAGCATTAAATGTAGCAACCAGATCGTGACCGGTTCACTGAGAAACGGGTCTTCGCGCTGGACGATCTCCCCCAGAGGCGTCAGGCTTAATCGCCACTGGCTTGCCGCTTTTTCCGCATTCGCTAAACCCATGCCCTGGACATAGCGGATCATCGGTTCAACTTTGCCGGTGCTTTTGCCGGTCGGAATCCCGGTCGCGGCGCTAATCGCTTCCTTGTCGCCGCCGCCCTGGTCGGCAATGAAGGACAGTAATTTAGCCAACAAGCGCCGCTCCGGCAGGAAGGTCTGCGGCAGGTTCAGCGGCAGGGGGCGCGGCATGTTCACTGTCCCAGTTCGCGCTGTTCAAGAGGCGTGACCGACGTCAGCACCGGTCTGTCCTGCAATCCGCCGCTGGAGGTTAGCACCGGGCCGAAGGACCAGCATTGCCCCTTTTCCAGTTTGGCCAGGCGTTCGCCCCAATCGCCCTTGGAGAATGGGGTGGACTGACTGAGCAGTTGGGCGAAGCGTTCGATTTCGGTATCTGCCGGTTTGAAAAACAGCTTGTGGCCGGCCTGAAACAGCCGGTCACGCGCTTCCTGACTGAACTGACTGGTGGTCTGCGTCGCCAGCATTAGCGACAGGCCAAATTTCCGCCCTTCACGCAACATCTTGTCAAGCGGCGAATCGCTGCGGTGATCGAGGTTCTGAATCTCATCCAGGACGACCGGAATCGGGCGGTTTTTGCTGCCGGTATTGCAGGCGTAATCATAGAGGTCCCACAGCACAAATTCAGTGACCAATCGTTGAATTTCACGCGCCAGTCCTTTGAGTTGCAGAACATGCACTTGGTGATCAGCGGAATTCAGCATTCCTTCCCAGGCGGAGTCGGCACCGGGCCGGAACGGTTGGGAGCGGATCAGCGGCTCCAGTTTGCTGGCCAGCGTTTCGCCATAGGGTTTGTCATCGCGCAAACGATCCAACACTTCATCGAGGGTCAAGTGGGCATGATCCTGAATACTGGTTTCCAAAACCCGGATGAGGGTTGATGACTGCTGATCGCCGATGGTATTGAAAACGGAAGTAAAGATGCTGGCGATGCGGGTTGCCGTATGAAATGGCGCTTCCTCAAAGGCGGGCAGGGAGGGATCAATGACCTGTTGTTGCCGCCGAAAGGGATTGATGGGCAACTGGTCACTGAATACAAAATGATCCTTGGGCTTGGCGGCGTGGCGGAACAGGGTTTCAATTTGCGCGGGCAGGAAGCCGTCGGTGTAATCAATGATGATCGAGCGCAGGCGCTGTTGAGCCATTTCCGCCAGCAGGCATTGCATCCCGTAGGTTTTACCGGCCCCGGATGCGCCAAAAATCAGCAAATGGCGATTGGCGAGTTGTGGATGGCCGTAATGCCAGTAGACCGGCTCGCCGTTGCTGCGTGCGCCAATCAGCAGGCGATCCGGGACCGTGAGCGAGGGCGTTGAAACTATAAGTGGTGCGACGGATGGGATTGAAAATTCCCCTCCTTGGATAAGGAGGGGTGGCGCTTCGCGCCGGGGTGGTTCGACGGGTGGCGGCGAGACTGGAGGTGGTTCGACGGGTGGCGCTTCGCGCCGGGGTGGTTCGACGGGTGGCGGCGAGACTGGAGGTGGTTCGACGGGTGGCGTCGTCTTATTTCCCGCCCGGACTTGCATCGCCGCGCCGGCTATGGTCAACGGGGCAAACGTGGGCGCACCGCTGAACAGCGCAGTAACGCCTTCGTAGCCGAGGGCAACGTGCCAGATTGCAAAGTCGGCGGGTGCTTGCAGGGGCGGCTCCAGCACATCGGCAGGCAACGGCAGCGGCGTCACTACCGGTGTCGGGCCAGGAAGGTTAGTCCAGAAAGTGAAAATAGCGCCCTGCCAGGCGATTTCGTAATAGCCCTCGGCGAGACTGGCCAGCGCCTGGTCGAGTTGTTGCCGTTCCTGTTGCGACAAGGCGACCACCGAGCGCGAGGTCAGCGCCCGTTGCAATTGCGCCCACCAGTAGCGCCGGTCAAAACTCACCTGGCCCAGATCGGGACGGTTGGGCGCAAAGCGGCGGGTGAAATGGCGCAAGCCCTGTTGTATCTGCTCACTGGCTTTCAGCAAATGGGCGGGATCGTGTTGAGCGAATTTGCATTCCAGCACCAGCGCCTGAATCAGCGGCAGGTCGTTCTCACGCACGATCAGCGAGAGTTGCAAGAGGTCGGGGCGCTGACCGTTGTCGCTGCCTGTGAACCAGTGCAGGAGGGTGTCTATCGGCAGCAGTTGCGACATGGCAGCAGTAGGCGGGGCGAGGGCGCGGCGTATGGCGGCGAAACCGACGACTTCCCGGATGCGTTCGCCCTGTCCGACCACGGCTCGCAAGGAAGACAGGCCAATGATTTCCTCGGCTTCGTTGACGACTTTGGTGGCCATGACTTCGAAGGTGTCGGCGGGCTGGAAGGGCAGCAAGCCGACTAACTGATTTTTCACCAGCGCCGTGAGTTGGGTGAGGGTGTCCTGTTCGGTGGAAATGGCCAGGTTTAATTCGCCATAAGCGCCCAGCCCGGAACTGAAGCCGACGATCTTGCGGCGGGCGTGGGGGTCATGGCTTCCCACTAGGCGTTTGTCCACATAGGGGTCGATGCAGGCCACCCACTGGGCTTTTTCATGCAGGGCCTGAACAACCGGTTGCCACGGTTGGTAGTCGGTGTCGCCCAGAATGAGATGGTCTTGACTGGAGGCTTCGGGATGGCGCAGGCGTGCCGACAGGTTGGCGTGGCTGGTCTGGATCAGCAGGCGGCGATGACTGAGCAGGCTCTGGCGGCGCAAGGCGTCGCCCTGTTGAATCGGGCGCGGGTATTCGCCAATCGGGAACGGGCTGATGTTGTGGGCGTTGTAGTCGAAGGTAAAGGGCGGTGCGGCTTCAATATGGCCGGTCTGTTCGCTGGCCATGAAGTGGAAGAGAAAGGCGATGTCGTAGAGCCGTCGCTCCTGCTGAATGAAGTCGATCATTTGCGCCCGGTCGGGGGCGAAGCGATGGCTCACCGATAGCGCCAATGAGCGGGTTTTCAGATTGCGGCGGGTGGATTCAAGCAGGGCGTCACGCCACGCGGCCAGGCAGTTTTCGACGGCCAACGGGGCGGAGGAGGTTGAGTAGACCGTCAGCTCGCAATGGAAGGCGGGCCAGTCCCGGCAGGAGGACTCCAGGTAGTCACGCAGGAAGCGATCCAGGCCGGATAAAATAGTGCCCAGTTGCCGGACATGCACCGCCAGAATCCGCAGACCGTCCTGGGCGAAGGGGAAGAGCGACTGGTAGTGCTTGAAGACTTGTACGACGATGGCGCTTTCCTGGCTGGGGCGGATGAGGTCTTTGATGTCGTCATCGTCGTCGCTGTCGTCGTCGCGCAGCAGGGTTTGCACGGCGAGGCTTTTTTCGGGAGAGGGTTCAGCGCCGATATGGTGCAGCAGACCGAAGGATTTTATGGCGGCGGACAGGGTGTGTTGCGGGTCAATGACCAGCCCGGCCAGGGGGCGATGCATTTCAGCCAGGTTCAGCAGTTGGTCAAAGGCGGCTTGACCGGAACGCCGCAGCGCTAGTTCGGCGATGACTTCCGGGAAGCTGTTGCACAGGAAATGGGTTTGCGCGTGGGTGAGTTCGATAACCGGCGGGCTGAGTCCCCACGCAATGGCGGAGCGCAGGTAGGCGTCGTTGGGTTGCGCCTGGTCGTTGATCAGCAGAAAGGCTTTGTAGAAGCGGCGCAGGAGTTCGATGCTGCCGTTTAGATTCGGGTCGAGTACTTGCTGTGCCAGTGCGAGGTAGTGCTTCAACAGTGGGGGGTAGTGGCTGCGCAGGGCTTGGTAGTAGCCCTGGTCGATGCAGGCGTCCAGCCAGCCCCGCCAGGCGCTAATGAGTTGGGTTGTCTGGTATTTCAGTTCCAGATCCATCTGCTCCACTTTGTCGAGGCCGATCCATAGATTTTTGATGTCGAGGCCATGGAGTCCGTTGCTGATCAGGCGTTGGGCTTCGTCTTCGTCGGCGGCGAAGTAGAGCGCGGTCATGACGACGCTGGGTAATTGGAAGGCGGGCAGGATGTGGTGCGATGCAGTTTGTGGCCAACGCTCGCGGAGGGTGTTGGCGCAGGCATGGCGGACGCGCTCGGCTTGGGTCGGCCCGAATGCCCAGCGGAACAGGCGTTTGAAGGGAGCCTGATGGTCGGTCAGGTCGAGAATAACGGCAAACTGGACGTGGGGCTGTGAGCGACTGGCACCAAAGGTGAGGGTGTCGAGGTGTAGCATGATAGGCAGGAGGCGTTCCCAGTGTTCGCGGGGTCGGTGGGCCTGTTCCTGGTCTACGGGTAGGCGACCGTCGAGTTCTTCAAACCAGGTGGTCAGGCCGCCCAGACAGCCTTGCAGGAGTTGGCGAGCCTGTTCTTCGCCGCCAATACCGGCTTCGTCGTCGTTTTGCAGGTCGTGGTTGAAGCGTTGGATGATGATGTGAATGCGTTGCAGGGACTCGAAGCGGGGTTCCTGCGGGTGCCGTTTCTGGTAGTCGGTCAGGGTGTTCCAGATAGCTTGTAGCAGCACGGGCAGGCTGGATCCGGATAGGCGTTGTTCACGTTCTTTGGGCGGGGTGGGGTCTTCTTTGGCGACTTTTTGCTTGAGGATTTGCAGCACGGGCAACAGGTTGGTGTGCAGCAATCGCGCTCTGGCGCTGGCGTCGGCCTGGAAGATGAAGGCGTGCAGGGTGTCCCGGAATTCGCTGACACTGGCGTAGGGTGAGGTCGCTGTGAGGGTTTCCGGGATTTCGAGGGTGTTATCGTTAAAGGCGGTTTCGAGTTTGGTCCAGGCTTTTTTCTGCTCACCAGGGGTTTTGTAGCGTTGATGAGCGATGAAGGTTTGCGCTTCCTTGAGGAGGGTTTTGGTGAGCTTTTTTTCGCTGAGGAGTGGGGGGATGCCCCAGAAAGGGAGTTTAGCGTAGAAGCGCTGGATCAGGTCGTTGACGCTGTAGAGGTCGGCACCATCGGCGATAACGTGGTGTTCGAGAAATTCGGCGAGTTTGGCGAGGCGGCGGGGACAGGCTTGGAAGAGTTGCTGAATGAGGCTGTCGAGTCGGTCGATTTCGGTATCAGTGGCGGCGAGTGCATGGCGGTCGATGAGGCGCTGAATCCAGGGCTGAAAGGTTTTCTGCAAGGGTTGCCAGAGACGGTTTTCGTCGACGAGATGGAAGTCCGCCAGGCCGCCCTGGTCGGAGGCGTGGTTTAGGCCGACCAGAACGATAACCAGCCCGTTGACGTCGTGAGGGCGTGTGCGGTTGCGATACCAGGTCAGGCGGTCTTCGTGGTCAATCCACTGGTCTAAATGGGGATCAGTTGAGTGGGTATGGTGGGCGGCGATGTCGTGCAGTTGTTGAGGGCTGAAGGTTCTCAGCCACTCCCGCCAGAGTTTGTCGGCGACGCGAAAATGGCATTCAAGCGTTTGTTGTTGTGTCCACTGGAGTCGGTGTTCTTCGAGTTGGGTAAATAAATCAAAGGCACTGTGTGGATCAAGGCTTTCAATAATAAAACGTGCTTCTTGGGTTCCGTCCGTCCTGGTGAGTGTTTCATGCCATTGTTGTTTGATGTAGTCGGCCAGATTTTCGACATACAAGTTCATCAGTTTGCTCCAGGATTACGCACAATGGATACTGCATCGGAGAGTTCAACCAGAAAACCACCTTGTTGTAGCGCTTCTTCAACCCAAGCAGTACTTGAGGCAGTGGCGTAGCTTTGGTGGCCTGATTCGCTCCCGTTCCATTCCAAAGCTATGGCGAGTTGTGGCCCACTAATCGCAATTCCATAATGAGCAAATATTCGTTCGTAAAAATGGGTCAGCCGTATTTTTTCTCCAGGTTGTAAAAGCGCTGCAACCAGAAAACGCAAAAGTCCCTGGTGAAGAGTAAAGCGTTGTCCTGTTCCTTTTTTTGGTATAACTAATCCAACTTCTTTAGCAATTTTCCGGAAAATTTGAAATCCATGTTTATCTGCTTCGTCAACACTAATTTTTTCCTGAGATTCTAAAATTTCTTTTTTCCTAAGAACTCTATATAACATTCGTTCTATGTGATCAAATGAGGTTTTCGCCATTTTGCGAATAGGTGTCTCTATTTTTGAATCAGGATCAGCAATTATCCATACATATTACCAATAAATTCATGAGTTTTTATTTCTGAATCATCAAATCGACGTGCTTGAAAACAAAGACTACGCAAAACCTGCATACAACATAGCATCTGCAATAAATTTAGCTTTTCCAAAGTACTCAAAGGTGACTTGCATATATTGTCCATTTCCTGTGCGAATAACAATGCTTCAACATGACTTGCCGAAGGTACCCAACCTAAATTCGAGTACATGCTAATTGATTTTAATTTATATTTTTGCAATCCGTTTTCAACAAATTGGACTAAATCATTAACAGATTTTACTGATTCTTCCAACATTTTAATCAAATTATTTTCAAGACGATTACGCAGTTCAGTTAGTTCAAAACTAACATCAGATCCAGAAAAAAGATTGGCTAGTTGTAAAAAGAGCAACTCACCGCCTCTAGCCATGAAGTTATGACGATCTGTGGAAAAATGCTTATCAGCATCTTTCCATTCTTCCAGTGATTGATCTTTAATT
>JAUPTV010000204.1 GCA_030917925.1 Pseudomonadota bacterium | reverse complement strand
TCGTCCGAGACCTTGCTGGAGGCGCTGCGTGGTGCCGACGAGGGAGTGCGCAACAAGATTCTCGGCAATATGTCCAAGCGCGCCGCCGAGTTGCTGCGCGACGATCTGGAGGCCATGCCGCCGGTCAAACTCAGTGACGTGGAGACCGCTCAGAAAGAAATCATGTCATCCGCCAAACGTCTGGCGGAGGCTGGTGAAATTACCCTGAGCAGCAAGGGAGATCAGCTTGTCTAAAGTTATTTCAGGCGAAAAACTGACGGCTTATCAGCGCTGGGAGTTGCCCAGCGTTGACCAGCCCTCGGAACCGGAACCGGAACCGGAATTACCACCGCCGACCCCGGAAGTGCGGTCGGCGCGAGCGTCGGGCGGGCGCGAGCGGGTGCCGAAAACCGCCTCAGCCCCGCCGACCCTGGATGAGATCGAAGCGATCCAGCGCGAAGCGCATGAGGAAGGGTTTGCTGCGGGCTATCAGGAAGGTCGGCATGAAGGGCGCGAGCAGGGTTATAAAAAAGGTCAGCAGGAAGGCCATACCGAGGGTTATCAGCGGGGTTACGCCGAGGGGCTGGCGGCAGGCCGCGATGAAGTGGCGCTGCGGGTGCAAAAGCTGGATCTGATTCTGAATTATCTGCAGCAACCACTGGCCAATCTCGATGCGTCGGTTGAGGAAGAATTGAGCCAACTAGCCGCCGAAATTGCCCGGCATCTAGTGCGGCGAGAGCTGCACACCTCGCCGGGAGAGATCGTTGCCGTTGTGCGTGAGGCGGTGGCCTTGTTGCCCGTGGGCAATAGTGGCATCCAGGTTCGCCTGCATCCGGCGGATGCCCAACTGATCCGCGAATCCTTATCGCTGGGACAGGGTGACGAGCCGATCTGGCGACTCATTGAGGATCAAACGCTCAGTCGCGGTGGCTGTGTTGTGAACACCGATCTGTCGCGGATCGACGCTACTTTGGAAAAACGCTTGGGCGCGGTGATTGCGACTGTCTTGGGGGATGAGCGTGGCCACAATGTCAGTCATCCCTGAAGTCAATCATGCGGCGCGCTGGCGGACCCATTTGGTGCAACGCCGGTTACGGATCGCGGAGACGCCGAGCCTGGTGGTGGAGGGACAGTTGACCCGAATGGTAGGTCTGACCCTGGAGGCGGTCGGTTGTATCGCGCCGATTGGCGCACGTTGTCTGGTGGTCAATCCGGGCGGTGGACAGATCGAGGCCGAAGTGGTGGGCTTTTCCGCCGGCAAGCTGTTTTTGATGCCGAGCGGCGATATTCACGGGTTGATGCCCAATTCCCGGGTGATTCCGACCGGCGGAGTCAGCCAGGCCTGGATCGGCGAAGGTTTGCTGGGCCGGGTGTTGGATGGGGCCGGGCGGTTTCTGGACGGGTTACCACCGCCGTCGCACACTGAATTGATGTCGCTGACCGGCAAGACCATCAATCCGCTGATGCGCAAACCCATTCGGGAATCGCTGGATGTCGGGGTGCGGGCGATTAACGCGATCCTGTCGGTTGGGCGCGGCCAGCGCATGGGTCTGTTCGCCGGTTCCGGGGTCGGCAAGAGCGTGTTGCTGGGCATGATGACCCGCTTTACCGACGCTGAAGTCGTGGTCGTTGGATTGATCGGCGAGCGGGGCCGCGAGGTGCAGGAATTTATTCAGGAAATCCTGGGGCCAGCGGGCATGGCGCGGGCCGTGGTGGTCGCAGCTCCAGCCGACGATCCGCCGCTGAAACGCCTGCATGGCGCGGCATTAGCGACCCGCATTGCTGAATATTTCCGCGATACCGGGCGGAGGGTATTGCTGTTGATGGATTCGCTGACCCGCTATTCCCAGGCGCAGCGGGAAATTGCTCTGGCGATTGGCGAGCCGCCAGCGACTAAAGGTTATCCGCCCTCGGTGTTTGCCTTGTTGCCGCGACTGGTAGAGCGGGCGGGTAATGACACGGTAGGCGGCTCCATTACCGCCTTCTACACGGTGCTGACCGAGGGCGATGATCAGCAGGACCCGATTGCGGACGCAGCCCGCGCCATTCTCGATGGCCATGTGGTGCTGGCGCGGCGGCTGGCCGAAGCGGGTCATTATCCGGCGATTGATATTGAGGCCTCAATCAGCCGGGTGATGCCGCAGATCAGCGGTCCCCGTCATCAACAGTTGGCGCGGCGCTTCAAACATGTTTATTCGACTTATGAGCAGCATCGCGATTTGATCAATGTCGGCGCTTACGTTGCGGGTAGCGATCCGGCAGTTGACGAGGCGCGTGAATATTATCCACGGCTCAAGCAGTTTCTGATGCAGGGTATGGATGAGCGCGTGACCATGGCCGACAGCCTGAAAGCGCTCGAAATGGTTCTTCAGCCCAGTAAGTCTCCCGCCAAGGGGCGATAAGCGAGGTTAGAACGCCATGGCTAAACTTCATCCGTTACAGATCGCCGCCGAGGTGGCCCAGTCTCATGAGCATGCGGCAGTGAAGGCGATGGGCGAGTCGCAACAACGCTTGGTGGATCATGAAAAGCGCTTGCAGCAACTACTGATGTTTCGGGGCGAATATGCAGCGCAGTTTCAGAATGAGAGCAACGGCGGCATTTCACCCCGTCGGTATCAGGATTATTCGGCATTTCTCAACCATATGGATAGCGGTATCGTTCAGGTGCAGCAACAACTGGTCTGGCTAGAGCAGGAACTTCAGCGCAAGCGGCAGACCTGGGTTCAGACCCGCGCCAAGACCAAGGCGCTGGAGGAAGTGATTCAGCGCGACCGAAAAGCGCAGTTACAGCAGCAGGATCGTCGTGAACAGCGGGATAACGATGAACACAATCTTCAAAGTCTGGTGCGGCGATCACGATTGATCGACGGCGCTGGGCATTAAGGCTTCAGGTTTTGGCGGAGGAACGGCGTTATGGCTCACCTTGAACTGGCTCATCTGTTTTCGACTCCTGGGAGCCTGGCTAACGCCGCTGTGGTGGCGGGAGCGGCTACTGAAAAAAACCTTGAAGGAACTAAAACACCGTCGCCGTCTTTTAGCCAGTGGTTGTTATGGAGTGGGGCATCGGGAGATTCGATACACATTCAACCGTTGGTGGCTGATCTGGCCCCTTCTGGCGATCTGGAAACTGTTGCTGACGTGGAAATGTCTGCTGATCCGGAAATCGCTGCTGATTTGGAACTTGATCCTGATGGGGAAATCGCTGCTGATTTGGAACTTGATCCCTCAATAAAGACGGCTATTTTGGCGTCGCCCGAGGAAGATGGGTTAACAGTCGATGATGAGCCTATTGCCCGGGGTCGGGAAACACGGGCTACCAAGAATGATGATCCGCCATTGACTGATTTGAATAACCAGGCATTATCCTGGGCCGGTTATTCATTATTTATGGAATCCCGGGCGGCGTTGCGGACTGACGAAGCTTCTTCGGGAAGTAGTGCGGCTGTAGTTCCATCTGCGACATCGGACGCCGAGGCGATGGATGCAGAACCGGCTGTTCCTCCTTCAATACCGGTTTCCTTACCAGTCAGCGTCGATTTTTCAGTTGATATCCGTAGTAATGGCAACCGCCCAGTCACTACATCTGGGTTGACCAGGCAAGATGGCGGTCTCGGCCAGTCTCTCGTTGAACCGCCAGTCCGTCATGAGCCGTTATCGTCTTTCCAACTGGGTGGTCATTCCAAACCACCCCGGCGCTTTGCGTCACCCCTCCTTAGTCAAGGAGGGGAACGGGATATCCGGCTACCCCCTTTAACTCCAGCTATACCGGCAACCGTGTCAGTGTCCGTAGCCCCGGCACTCCCGGCCACGCCCGCTATTTCAACGGTTCCAGCGATGCCCGCGACCGTAGCCCCGGCACTTCCGGCCACGCCCGCTATTTCAACGGTTCCGGCCACGCCCGTGATCGCGTCAGCGACTCCAGCGGTTCCAGCAATGCCCGCGTCCGTGTCAGTGTCCGTAGCCCCGGCACTTCCGGCCACACCCGCTATTTCAACGATTCCGGCCACGCCCGCGCCCGCGACCGTGCCAGTGTCCGTAGCCCCAGCACTTCCGGCCACACCCGCTATTTCAACGATTCCGGCAACACCCGCTATTTCAACGATTCCGGCCACGCCCGCTATTTCAACGATTCCGGCAACACCCACTATTTCAACGATTCCGGCAACACC
>JAUPTV010000203.1 GCA_030917925.1 Pseudomonadota bacterium | reverse complement strand
TGAACCGCCTACCGTTCGACTGGAACCAGCGACTGTTGTCGTGACTGAACCGCCTACCGTTCGACTGGAACCAGCGACTGTTGTCGTGACTGAACCGCCTACCGTTCGACTGGAACCAGCAGACGAGTCCAACACGCAGTCGACCGCTGTTCAATTGCCACCCAGTCCGGCCAACGCGCCGAATGCCAATGACACGGCGTTGGAAATCGCCAAATTCCTGGTCGAAGACGGTGTTCTCACCCAGGAACAATTGACTTACGCTTTGCGCGTGCGCGCCAAACTGTCCACGGAACGGCCCCTGTTGAGCATCCTCAATGAGATTGGCTACGTCAGTCCCGAGCAACAACGCACCACGCTCCGCAAGCACCGGATTTCCGTGCGGATTGGCGCTTTGCTGGTCGAACTGGGCTATTTGCGGGAACAGGACCTGCGGGCGGCGCTGTCCCTGCAACGGGAGGCGGGAACCGGTCAAAAGCTCGGCGATATCCTGCTGGAAAATCACTTCATTGAGGAAAACAAGCTCATTGAGGTATTGGCCGATCAACTGGGCTTCCAGCAGATCACCCCTGATCTGGGCGACATCGACCGCAAATTGCTGGAAAGGGCTAATCCCAACTGGTACCTGCAACGTAATGTACTGCCCATCCGCATGGAAGGCGCACGGGTATTGGTAGCGTTTGCTGATCCACTGGATCAACGCATTCGCCAGGAAGCGTCCCTCCTGTTCGGTGCCGAACTGACGCCACTGATTACCAGCAAGCGGGCTATCCGGGAAACCCTCGACGCCTATAAGCGCCAGAGCCAGAATCTGGCGGTGCCGGTGATCCAGATTGACGAAACCAAACAGGTCGTCAAACTGGCCAGCACCATGCTGCTAGATGCCATGAACGCCCAGGCCAGCGATATCCATATCGAACCGATGAAAAACGAGGTGCGCATCCGCTTCCGCTGCGACGGCGTGCTGGCGATCTATAAAACCTTCGATAAACGGCTGGCCCCAGCCTTCGCCAATCGCATCAAAATTCTCGGCAAAGCCGATATTGCCGAACGCCGCCGTCATCAGGACGGACACATTGCCTTTGAGGACCCGAAAACCGGGCGGCAGATTGATATTCGGGTTTCGGTCTACGTCACCGTCTACGGTGAAAAAATCGTGCTGCGGCTGTTACGCAAGGCGCAACTGGTGCCGCTGGAACAAATTGGCATGTTCCCGCGCACCCTAAGCCGCTTTTATGAGGATGCCCTTGATCTGCCCAGTGGCATCGTCATGATTACCGGTCCCACCGGCACCGGCAAAACGACGACGCTGTACAGCGCCGTCAACTATCTGAACAGCATCGACCGCTGCATCACCACTGTCGAAGATCCGGTGGAATACATCATCGAAGGCATTGCCCAGTGTTCGCTGAATCCGAAAATCGACGTCACGTTTGAAACGACTTTGCCGCACATCCTGCGCCAGGACCCCGACGTAATCGTATTAGGCGAAATTCGCGACCGCTTCTCGGCGGACGCCGCCATTCAAGCCGCACTGACCGGCCACAAGGTGCTGACCACTTTCCATACCGAGGACACCATCGGCGGTTTGCTGCGACTGATGAACATGGACATCGAGACCTTCATGATTTCCTCCACGGTGGTCTCGGTGCTGGCTCAGCGCTTGTTGCGTCGGGTGTGTGCGAACTGCGCGGAACCGTATCAGCCCAACTCCACCGAACTCCAGCGACTCGGCTACAAGCGCCATGATCTGGAGGGCGCTACCTTTCGGCAGGGGCGTGGTTGTGCTCACTGCCACCATACCGGCTATCGCGGCCGGGTCGGTGTGTTTGAATTGCTGATCCTGAATGTGAGTGTCAAGGACGCCATTTTGCAAAAATGCACGTCGCATGAGATCCGGCGGATCAGTCTGGAAACGTCGGGCATGGTCACGCTGATGGAAGACGGCCTGATCAAGGCGTCCCGGGGCGACACCACCCTGGCTGAAGTCTTCCGCTATCTTCCCCGTCTCGACAAGCCCAGGCCACTGATCGAACTCAAACGTCTGGTAGGCGTCGCATGACTCCGGGTAAAAAATCGCTTTACGATACGATGATTGCTGTCGTTGCATCCCGGAATGTTTAATGTCGATCTTTAACCCGTATCCCTGAAAAAGCGGCTTTATGCGTCAACACTCGCTACACGAATCCCTCATCCGCGCCTTTGCTTCCGATCAGTTGCAATTACCGGCTTTTCCCGCGGTGGCCATGCGACTGCAACAGGCGTTGCATGATCCGAAAACCCGCGTGACTGATCTCGAAAAGATGATTGTTGGCGACCAGGTGCTGGCCAGCCAGATTTTGCGTTCCGCCAATTCATCACTTTACAAGGGGTTGCAACCTATCACAACGATTCAGAAGGCGATTATCCGCCTTGGCGTTCGTCAGGTCGCCACCCTGGCCATGGCGATCTCGCAACGCAGTCTTTATCTCATTCGTAACCCACTGCTGAACCGCTACATGACCAAGTTATGGCAACACGCCTTCGCCTCGGCAATGGGCAGTCAGTGGCTGGCCCGCCGGTGCGGCTACCAGCCCCAGGCGGACAACGCATTTCTGGCCGGTTTGCTGCACAATATCGGCCAACTGGTCATCCTGCGGGTCATGGATGAATTGTACTCTGGCAGCAACCCTGGTGAAGATGATCTCCCTGAGACGCTATTGCACGAAATTTTGAACAGCAATCTGCATAATGCTCAGGGCTATGTGTTGATGAAACGCTGGAATTTGCCCGAAGAGTATTGCATCGTCGCCCGCGACCACCACAAGGAACTCTATGATAATAGCCAATTATTGTTAGTGATCGTCCGTCTGATGGATCAAGCCTGCGAAAAACTGGGGATTGGCCTGCAACAAGGCGATACGCAGATCTCCCTGGCGGCGACGCCCGAAGCGCAAGCGCTGGGACTAAAAGAAGTCATGCTGGCGGAAATGGAAATTCTGCTCGAAGACGGCGTCACGATGGCCAGTCAAATTTAAGGGTTCACGGAAGAACTGTCATCAACAAGACCTATTCTGATTACCTTAACGCCCTGCAACCATTGCGGTAGATCTTAAACCTTGAGGCGCTTACGTCATGACTGAACTGACCTTACGCGAATCTGAAATCTCCCGAGCCAGTGTCCTCGACCGGACGATGCATAACCTCCGCGAGGCGTGGCGCGACATGGCCGACTGGCGGGAAGGGCTGTTTTCGGCAGCCCCCAGTCCTCACCTTCCCGACAAAGATGCGGAAGCATTGAAAAATCAGATGCGCGACTGTCTGGAAGCGCGCGGCGGCGAAGTATCCGCCCGCGCCCGCGCCGCCAATCTGGGCCGTGTTTACCTGTCGTTGAATGCTCAGGGCCGCCAGCGGTTTCTGCAAATCCTGGCCTGTGAATTCGATATCGACCGCAAAGCCGTGGATAAAGCGGTCGCGGGTCTGCAAAAAGCCGGCGCTGATCCCCGGGAACGCGCCAAGGCTGAACGGGCGTTGCGACAGGCTCTGCAACCACCGCGCCTGCGCCTGCTGACGCAACTCAATGCGCTACCCGAGGGCTTCCTGTTCCTGGTCGATTTGCGCGAGGAATTGCTGCGCCTGAGCAAGGATGACTCGACATTGGCCGCGCTGGAGCGGGATTTGTTGTCCCTGCTGGCTTCCTGGTTTGATGTCGGTTTTCTGGAATTGCGGCGCATCACCTGGGATTCGCCCGCGTCGCTGCTGGAAAAGATGATCGCTTATGAAGCCGTCCATCCCATTCGCAGTTGGGACGACTTGAAGAACCGACTCAGCGCTGACCGGCGCTGCTTTGCGTTCTTCCACCCACGCATGGCGAATGAACCGCTCATCATTGTCCAGGTGGCGCTGGTGCATGGCATCGCGGACAACGTTCAGACCTTGCTCGATGAATCCGCGCCGGTCGTTGATCCACATCAAGCGGATGCGGCCATTTTCTATTCCATTTCCAACGCCCATGAAGGACTGAGCGGCATCAGCTTCGGCAATTTCCTGATCAAGCGGGTGGTGGATGAACTGGCCAGCGAATTCAAGAACCTCAAAACGTTCGCCACCCTGTCGCCCGTTCCCGATTTCCGGGACTGGCTGGATCGCAAACTGAATGAACCGGAGACGGGAAAGGATGCAGAAACCGAGTTGTTGACCGCTGCGGAACGCAAGGCACTGGCCAGCGCGGCGGGGACCGGCAAAGAACCGGCTTCGCTGAAAACGCTGCTGCAAACGCCGGACTGGACGCAAAAACCGGAGCTGACCAAGGCACTGAAACACCCGTTGATGCGGTTATGCGCCCATTATCTGGTCAAGGAAAAGCGCGATGGCGGTCCGGTGCTGGATCGGGTAGCCCGCTTTCATCTGTCCAATGGGGCGCGCATTGAGCGGCTGAACTGGCTGGGCGACACCTCGGATAAAGGCGTGGCCCAGTCCGCCGGGCTGATGGTCAACTATCTCTACAAGCTAAACGATATTGAGGCGAATCACGAAGCGTATCGCGGTGAGGGTAAGGTCATGACGTCTTCGACGATCCGCGCACTGCTCAAGTAACGAACCACCCCGGCGCTACGCGCCACCCCTCCTTATCCAAGGAGGGGACTTTGTTTTGTCTTATTCCTGGGCGAAATAACGGTTCAGGAACTCATCGAAGGATAGATCGTCAGCGGCTTCTATCGCCCGCTGTTCCCGCCATGACTGCTCGGCGATCTGACGGAGAAACTGTGTGCGTTCTTCAGTCAGCGGCGGCGTTTCGAAAAAGCGGCGATGTTGTTCGGACAGTCGCCGGGTGCAGCAGAAGAAATTTTCACCACTGGCCTGCATTTCCGCCAGCATCCGCGCTGCGGGCGTTCGCTCCGGATTGGCTAATACGTCCCGCTGTTCGGCCAGGGCGGCTGCATAAAACTGCTCTTTCTTGCCGCTGTCCAGCAATTCGCAAACCGGCTGCAACTGCCCGAGAATGTCTTCCGCCCAGTGGCGCAAAGGTAAGGCCGGGGTGCGGCGGCGTTGCAGTATCAGCGCCGGATCGCGGCCAGTCAACGCGGTCGCCATTTGATTATCATCGTTCATCTGCCGTTCTTCGGCGTCCAAGGGCGGTGATTCGGCCAGGAGGCAGAACAGTAGAAACGCCTCCAGAAAGCGGAGTTGACTGACGTTGACGCCCAGTGGCTCCAGGGGATTGATGTCTACCGACCGGAGTTCCACATAGCTCACTCCCCGCCGCTTTAACGCGATTGTCGGTTTTTCATCACCCTGCGGCGGCTGTTTGGGCCGCATCGAGGTGTAGTATTCGTTCTCGATTTGCAGGATGTTAGCGTTGAGTTGGCGATATTCACCATCCACTTTGACGCCCATCTGTTCATAAGGCGGCCAGGGAATTTGGGTCGCCTGGGTCAGACTGGCGATGTATTCCGGCAGTGAGTTGTAGCAAACATTGACGCCGCTTTTCTTCTCGGTGCGGTTGGTGTAGCCCACATTGCTCATTCGCAACGAGGTGGCGTAAGGCCCATAGCAAGTGTGGTCATCATATTCCGGCAGCGTGGTCGCTTTGCCATCGAGGAACGATTTGCAAACCGCCGGCGATGCGCCGAACAAGTACAGGATCAGCCAGCCCATGCGTTGCAGGTTGCGAATCAAGCCGAAATAGGATTCGGAGCGGAAATCCTGCAATGAACGCCGGTCGCCCTCTATGTCCTGAAACGCGCTCCAGAATTCATCCGGTAACGAGAAATTGAAGTGAATGCCAGCGATGACCTGCATGATCCGCCCATAGCGCCAGGCCAGTCCATGCCGGTAAACATGCTTCATCCGTCCGGGATTGGAACTGCCGTATTCCGCGATGGGAATGCTGGTCTCACCCGCTAAAATACAGGGCATACTCGCCGACCACAGCAATTCATCCCCAATGTGCGGATAAACTGCACGGTGAATCTCATCCAGGAATTGCAGGGTCGCCTCGGGGTTGGGCAACGGCGGGGTGATAAACTCCAGGAGCGCTTCCGAATAATCGGTCGTAATAAACGGATGGGTCAACGCAGAACCGAGCGTTACCGGATGCGGTATTTGGGAAATATAGCCGTCTGGCGCGACCCGCAATGCCTCGCGCTCCAGACCCAGCAAACGACCCTCCAGCAGGGTCTGGGGACGGGCGTTCAACAGGCGGTTTAAACGCTGATCGAAGAGTCGGTACATGGGAATTTTCAATGTTCAGTTTTAAGTCAAAAGACGACATCGCACAGATTTTGTGCCGATCATCGACGAAAATCACGGGATAATAGTCAAAGCCTTGCTTCCATTTTCAGAGAGACCTGTATGAACCATAGTTTACTGACCCACCAGACGCCTGACTGCATTCCGGTCATTCTGGTGATCGAAAGCGAGTTCCCCACCTGGCTGGCGCAGCAGAATACCACGCTGCGCGACTGGCTGACTGCGACTGGCTTCAAAGCCAAACCCGGTAGTTTCAGCTTGGTTCCCGGCACCAATGGTCAATGGCAAACCGTTGTGGTGGGCATTCGCCAGGCCGATGATCTTTGGGCTTTGGGCAACTTGCCCGCGACCTTACCGGAAGGCGATTACACTTTGAATGCGGCCTTTGCGCCTCGGCAAATGGAACGGCTGATTACAGGCTGGGCGCTGGGTGCCTACCAGTTTACCCGCTACAAGTCGCCAAAGCGGACGATGGCGCGTTTGGCGATCCCTGCTGTCTGCGACGCCGGGCGTATTCAGCGGACCGTCGAAGCGATGACCCTGGTCCGCGATCTGATTAACACCCCTGCCGAAGATCTGATGCCGGAGCAGTTGGCCGAGGTCATGCAAACGCTCGCTCAGGACTTCGGCGCGACATTTGCGCAGACCGTGGGCGATGATTTGCTGACCCACAATTTTCCGGTCATTCATGCGGTGGGTCGGGCCAGCGTTCACCCGCCCCGCTTGCTGGATTTGCGCTGGGGCGATCCGGCGTATCCCAAAGTCACGCTCATCGGCAAAGGGGTCTGCTTTGACAGCGGCGGCCTGGATTTGAAATCGTCCGGCGCGATGCGGTTGATGAAAAAGGATATGGGCGGCGCGGCGACCGCATTGGGGCTGGCGCGGTTGATTATGAGCGCTGGTTTACCCATTCGGTTGCGCGTTCTGGTCGCCGCGGTAGATAACGCAGTGGCGGGCAACGCCTTCCGGCCCGGCGATGTGCTTCGGTCCCGGCAAGGATTGACCATTGAAATTCACAACACTGACGCCGAGGGTCGGCTGATTCTCTGTGACGCTTTGGCCGAAGCGGGAACGGAACAGCCGGCGGTGCTGATCGACTTCGCCACGTTGACCGGCGCGGCGCGAACTGCGCTTGGAACCGAGGTGCCGGCGCTGTTTTGCAACGATGAACCGCTGGCGTTCGGTCTGCTGGCCGCAGCGGAACAGGCTCAAGACCCGTGTTGGCGATTGCCGCTGCATCCACCCTACCGGCAGATGCTGGACAGTAAAATTGCCGACATCGCCAATGCGTCCAATTCGCCACACGCCGGGGCCATCACGGCGGCGCTGTTCCTCAAGGAATTTGTGCCTGCTGGTATCCCTTGGGCGCATTTCGACCTGATGGCCTGGAATCTCAAGGCCCAGCCCGGACGACCGGAAGGCGGTGAGGCCATGGCGCTGCGGGCGGTGTTCGGATGGCTGGATGAACGGTATGGAACCCGGTAGGCTACAGCAAAGATTGAGGAACCTACCATGCCAGACATCCTGCCACCCCGCGTGATTCACTATGCCGCCCATGCTGAGTACTACTTTGCCGAACGCTGCCATATCAACGAGTTGTGGAACTCACCCAGTGACCAGAGCGTTTCAATAGCCCGCGCCCGAGTCGAGCCTGGCGTTACTACCCAATTACACCGTTTACAGGGCGTGACCGAGCGCTATGTGATTCTGGAAGGACAAGGACTCGTTGAAGTCGGCGAGCAGGCGCCTGAGACCGTGATGCCCGGCGCGGTCGTCATTATCCCGCCAGGAACTGCACAGCGCATTACGAATACGGGCAGCGCCGATCTGATCTTTCTGGCGATCTGCACCCCGCGCTTCACCCCAGAGATTTATGAAGATATTGATTCAGAACTCTGAATCCTGCTGCGCCAGCCAGCCAAAACGCGGGCGCTGGAACGGCGATAGCGGACTTTCCACCCGCCCCAACGACTGGGCAGTCATGCGGGCTTGCTGGAAAAACTGTTTCTGCAATTCTGCTTCCCTCTCGCCCTGATTGATGACCAGCAAGCGCCCGCCCGGCGTCAGCAGCGTCCAGGCGTGTTCCAGCAACGCCAGTGGCGTCAGAAAGCGCCGGGGCAAGCCCCACGCCTGCAACGGCGCTTCATGGAGAAAAGGCAGGAACCAGGTGATGAAGCCGTAAGATCCGCGTAAATCCCGCACATCGCTCGCCAAATACCGGCAACCAGGCAGCGAGCGGGCAATCGATTCGCCATGAGCGCGGCGGGTCGTCAGCGTCCAATACCGGCGATGTGCGTCCAGTTCCACGCCATCCCACGCCCCACCTGACCAAGCCTGCAACCCCGGCAAATAGCCACCGTTCTTGCAGCCGATGTCGAGAGCAGGCGCAGCATGGGACGGTGTACCGACATAGCGATCCAGCACGTCCAGCACATAGAGACTTTCCCGGAACCCCTGCGCATCACAAACCTGTCCCCAGCGGCTCAGGTCATAGCGGGACGCCAGCGCTTCGGCGGCAGGACGCAGCGCTGGCGGCAAGGTGCGCAACAAAGTCGGCCATGACCGGGAGCGGCGAAGCGCGGGTAACGACCATGGAAAAGCGTTACGCAACTGCCAGGCCGCTTCCCGGCCCCAGTCATTGAGGTCAAAGTGGGGCGTCAAAATCCGGGGCCATGTAGAGGATGCTCCCTCGTCCCTGTCCAGGAGTGGGCCGCTGCTTCTTTTGCGGGAACTCACTTACCGGTCTGGCCACCGGTTGCTGGTTTTCGGTGATGATGATTTCCTGGCCAAGCGCTAACTGATGAACTAGCGTTGTCAGCGTGGCCTGGGCTTCCTCCAGAGTGATGGTCATCAACATGGACATGCCAGTCTCCTTGAAGAAAATTGATTCATTTCGGTCACTTTTCAGTCCTCCAGTGTAGCTGCCTGCTTCACCGCTTTGGCAATCTAACCCGCAAGGATGGGTCGGTTGTTGACATCCTCCCACCGCCGCCGAAACGCTGCGTAATACAGCACCGGGATAAAGATCAGCGTCAACAGTGTTGAGACCATAATCCCGAAGATCAGCGAAATCGCCAGTCCCCGAAAGATCGGATCATCCAGAATGAACAGCGCCCCCAGCATCGCCGCCAGCGCCGTCAGAATAATCGGCTTGGCCCGCACCGCGCTGGACCGAATCACCGCCTCCTGAAACGGTACGCCACGGCTAACCTCCAGGTTCATGAAATCCACCAGCAGGATCGAGTTGCGCACGATAATCCCCGCCAGCGCGATCATCCCAATCATCGAAGTCGCCGTGAACTGGGCTTGTAGTAACGCATGACCCGGCATGACGCCAATAATGGTCAGCGGAATCGGCGCCATGATCACCAGTGGCGCGAGATAGGAGCGGAACTGCGCCACCACCAGCAGGTAAATCAGAATCATCCCCACCCCGTAGGCAATCCCCATATCGCGGAACGTCTCATAAGTAATCTGCCATTCGCCGTCCCATTTCAGACTGTAGCTATAGGGATTATCCGGCTGGCGGATGAAAAATTGCGCCATTGCCTCGCCGGCAATCGGCAGTTTCTGCAACTTGGCGAAGATTTCAAACATCCCGTAGAGCGGACTGTCCAGCGGACCGGCCATATCCCCGAAGATCAACACTACCGGCAATAAATCCTTGTGGTAAATCGCATTTTCACGAGGCGCTGTCTCAACTTCCACGATTTCTGACAACGGCGTCAACCGCCCGCCCTGACTGCGAGTGCGCAAATTCAGCACACTGGCCATCGTCGCCTGATCAGCCACCGGTAATTCCAGCCGTAGCGGAATGGGATACTTGGCGATTTCCGAATGCAGATAGCTGACATCCTCGCCGCGTAACGCCGTATGAATATCCGCCGCCACGGCCTGTTGCGACACGCCCAGCAGCGCCGCCTTAGCCCGGTCAACGTGGACAATCAGCCGTTCAGCCGGCGTCTCCACGGTATCATCGACATCGACAATATCCCGCGTCGCGCTGAACACCGCCTGCACCTGTTGCGCCACCTCAATCTGGCCGGGATAGTTCAACCCGTATACCTCCGCCACCAGCGGAGCCATAACCGGCGGTCCCGGCGGCACCTCGACAACTTTGACGTTGGCGTTATATTTCGCGCCAATCGCCTGCAACGGCCCGCGCACTGCCAAAGCAATGGCATGGCTCTGGCGGTCCCGGTTTTTCTTATCGACCAGATTGACCTGAAGATCGCCGACATTCGCGCCCGCCCGCAGGTAATACTGCCGCACCAGACCATTGAAATTGATGGGCGCAGCGGTTCCTGCATAGGCTTGATAATCCGTCACTTCCGGCACCGTCGCCAGATGGCGGCCCAACTCGCCCAATACCCGCGCCGTCTGCTCCAGCGTCGTCCCTTCCGGCATGTCCACAATCACCTGGAATTCCGACTTGTTATCAAAAGGCAGCATCTTCAACACGACGAACTGGAAATACACCAGGCTCATTGAACCGCCGATCATCGCCAGCACGGACAGTCCCAACACCCAGCGCAACGGTCGCCCCTGCTGCCCGCGCAGGAACGGGCCAATGATGCGGCGAAACAGTCGGTGGGCGAAGTCTTCATCCGTCGGGGATTCGGGGTTCGGGGTTCGGGGTTCGGGATGCGCCGACGATTCCTTTCGCCCTTTCAACACCTTATAGGTCAACCAGGGCGTAAACACGAACGCTACCGTCAGCGAAATCAGCATCCCCATACTGGAGTTGATCGGAATTGGACTCATGTACGGCCCCATCAGCCCGGACACGAACGCCATGGGCAGCAACGCCGCAATGACCGTGAACGTCGCCAGAATCGTCGGTCCGCCCACTTCATCAACCGCCAGCGGAATCGCCTCGACCAGCGAGCGCCCGCCCAGATGCAGATGCCGGTGAATGTTCTCCACGACCACGATGGCGTCGTCCACGAGGATGCCAATGGAGAAAATCAGGGCGAACAGCGACACCCGATTGAGGGTAAATCCCCACGCCCACGAGGCAAACAGGGTAATGGTCAACGTCAGAATCACTGCGGAACCGACAATGAACGCTTCCCGCCAGCCGAGCGCCAATAGCACCAGTACAATCACCAGCGCTGTCGCGAACATGAGCTTGGTCATCAGGGTCATCGCTTTGTCATTGGCCGTGACTCCGTAGTTGCGGGTAACGGTCAGGTTCACCCCTTCCGGGATAAAGGTTCCCTTCAACTGCTCCACCCGCTGCAATACTTCATCCGCAATTTGCACCGCGTTTTCACCGGGCTTTTTGGCAATAGCTAAGGTGACGGCGGGAAATTCACCCTGCACCTCAATACCATTCGCCGCCGCCGCTGGCCCCGTTCCCAGCCAGACATAGCGTTCCGGGATATCCGGCCCGAGTTTGACCTCCGCGACATCGGCCAGATACACCGGCGTCCCCTGATGCAGTCCGACCACCAGTTGCCCCAGATCTGCTGACTCCATCAGGAAACTGCCCGCCTGCACGGGAATTTCGCGGTTATCGCCGACTAACGCGCCCGCATCCGCCGAAGCGTTAGCGGCCTGTAGCGATTGGCGCAGATCGGCCAGCGACAGCCCATAACCGGACAATTTGGCGGGATCAAACAACACTCTGACCACACGATCCGGCGCACCAATCGTGTACAAATCACGAGTGCCGGCCACCCGTTTCAACTCGGTTTCCAGGGTATGCGCCACCCGCGCCAGATCATCGGCGCTGCGCTCTTTATCTTCAGTCCACAAGGTCAGACTGACAATTGGCACATCGTCAATGCCCTTGGGTTTAACAATTGGTTGCCCCACGCCCAGATGAGGCGGCAGCCAATCCGCATTGGAATACAGCTTGTTATACAGCCGGACAATGGCGTCAGTGCGCGGCTCACCTACCAGAAACTGCACAGTCAACACTGCCAGACCCGGCCGGGACACCGAATAGATATGTTCCACCCCTTCGATTTCCGCCAGCACCTGCTCGGCGGGACTGCTCACCAGTCGCTCCACTTCCCGGGCGGTCGCACCAGGAAACGGGATGAACACATTGGCGAACGTCACATTGATTTGCGGCTCTTCTTCGCGGGGCGTGACCAGTACCGCAAACAGACCCATCAATAACCCCACCAGCGCCAGTAGTGGCGTGATTTCACTGAGCAGGAATTTTTGGGCAATGGCCCCGGACAGACCCAGGCGCGGTTCGGCAGCGTCGCTCATTAGCGTGCTCCCCCGGCCTGCGCTCGCTCTTTCAGATACACACCCGCCTGAATCGGGTCGAGCGCCACCTGTTCACCGGCGTCCAGCCCGGCCAGAATGTCCACCGGATCGCTGGTCACACGCCCCGGACGCACCTGCCGAAAGTTGACTTGTTCACCCTTGACCACATACACCGCGCTCACTTCACCGCGCTGAACCAAGGCGGACCGGGGGATGGTCAAGCGCTGCGTTTCCCCAACTCGAAAAGCGGTTTTGACGAACATGCCGGGATACAGCCCCGCCGTCTTCTTCGGCAGATAAACCCGCACCTTGAACACATTGCTCTTGGGATCAGCGTAGGGGAACAAGGTCAGCTTTTCGGCAACAATGCCCTCCCCGCCATTCAACGGCAATACTCGCGCCTGCTGGTGCTGGCGGACCGGTTCAATCAGCCGTTGCGGCACATTGACGACGACCCGCAGTTCATCCAGCGAAAAGCCGGTCATCAGCGGCTTGCCGGGTTGGACGCTCTCGCCCAGTTCGACATGGCGCTCCAGCACAACGCCGCTATACGGCGCTTTAACGATGGTATAGCCCAACGATTCCCGCGCCTGCGCCACTCCCGCCTGCGCCGCTTCCAAACGGGCTTTGGCCGCGTTCAGTGTCGCCGTCGCCGAATCCATCTGCGCTTTGGCCACCAGTTGCCGTTCATACACGCCGCGAATGCGCTGGTATTCCGCCTCGGCTTCAATGAAGCGGGCTTCCGCTTCGCGCAAGTTGGCCTGGGCGGCTTCCAGTCCAGCGCGTTGCTCGATATTGCGGATGCGGACAATCGGCGCACCCTGCGCCACCATGTCATCAACATCCACCATGATTTCCTCGACGCGACCGGCGGTCTGCGCGGAGACCGTACTGCGGTTGACCGCCTCGATCACTCCATCGAGAATCTGCTCATCGGGCAGGGTTTGCCGCTGGACCTCAGCGACGGGAAATGGCGGTTCAGCCGCTGGCAGACTTGCCGGCAGCATCGCGAGCAACCCACAGAAGAGCAGTTGGAACAAATAGATAGGCTTGGATAGCATGATCCCTCCTCGAACCGGATGGGCTTGAAATTTTTGTATATTAGAGAATTCTAATGTTTTCACGCGCAACGGACAAGGCGCTACCTGACGTTGACATCCTCCCCGCCCTAAAGGACGGGGATTCCTGACTCACTTCAGAGCCAGCGTATGATGCCCCATACGGAGAATGTTCATTGCGGCATTGACATCGCGGTCATGGACCGCGCCGCATTCACCGCACACCCATTCTCTGACCCCAAGACCTTCTCGACCTTTTGGGCCGCCTATTACACCGCAACAGGAACAGGTTTGGGTTGAGAGCCTCTCAGAGACTTCTCGGTAGACTACTTTCCGCGCAATCGCTTTATAGGAAAGTAAATTTTTAAACAGTGACCAGCCCGCATCATTCACGGATTTGGCCAAGTTCGTTTTAGTGAGCTTGGAGCTACACACATCGCCCACCACAATCAACTCACACTCTTTGGTGAGTCTATCGGATTCCTTATGCAAAAAATCTTTTCGCCGATTTGCAATTTTGGCCTGTAGGTTCCGCGCTGGCCGGGAACGCTTTTTCCGCTGATGTTCAGCAATCCGCCGTTGCTGATTCCGATACCAGCGGGGCGCTTCAATCTTGCGACCATCCGAACAGGTCGCCAGCGTTTTCAGCCCAAGATCAATGCCGATTTGTTTTGTTCCCGTTGTGGCTTCTGTTTCCGGGACATCAACAACGAAATTGACGTACCAGCGTTTCCGGGAGTCCTGACTAAAACTGCCGCATTTAACCGGGCCGGGGAGTTCCCGGCTCTTCCAGAGCCGGAAGGCGTGACCGGCATACCGCACGGTATCATCAACAAGTTTAACGCCCGATGCTTTGAAGGGAACCCAACCCGGCGACCGCTTGCCGCGCCAGCGTAATTTGCGTTTCTTAAACTGCTTGCGGCGGATTTCGTACTGTTCGCAGACCGCCTGAACGGTTTGAGAATGAAGTCCTAATTCTTTACTGCATCCAGCAGTCAGTTTGTTTAAATCAAACCCGGTCGGCCATCGCTGATTCCAGCGCAAAGCGTGTTCTTGAGACTCATTGCAGAAGTTCCAGACGAAATTACACGCCCGCGCCAACGTGTTGAGTTGCGACGCGGCGCTGGAGTCCTTGATCCGATAGCGGTAGGTGCGTATCATTTGACTATTATAGATATTGGTCTAATGATAGGCAAGACGAACTTAGACAGGGTAGACACGTTGTTTTTAGACTTCATGTGCATTTGGTCTTTGTTCCAAAATACCGTCGAAAAATCTTTGACGCGGACGCGCTTGATCGACTAAAAAACGCTTTTTCTACCGTCTGTGGCGCTTTTGAAGCGACACTGGATGAATTTAATGGCGAACAGGATCATGTTCATTTGCTGGTTCAATACCCGCCCAAAGTCTCTATATCGGCCTTGGTCAACTCGTTAAAAGGCGTTTCTGCACGGCGATTGCGTCAAGACCGTCCCGATATGGCCCGTTGCTATTGGCGAGGCGGATTGTGGTCAGCCAGTTACTTTGCGGCTTCGTGCGGCGGTGCGCCTATCGAAGTATTGCGCCAATATATTGAGCAACAACGCGCCCCGGAGTGACCGCGCTTTGCGCGGTGCGCTCTACATCCCCGCCCTGAAGGACGGGGGCTTTCGCGCAAAATCCTGATAAATTCACCATCCATCCAAAGTTCTGCCTTGGTCATTTCCTCCCCCGTCAGAGGGAGGACGCAACCGCTACTTCAACGACGCCATATCAATCACGAACCGATATTTCACATCGCTGCGCAGCATCCGTTCATAAGCCTCGTTGATCTTCTGCATGGGAATCATTTCGATATCGGAAACAATGTCGTGTTCGGCGCAGAAATCCAGCATCTCCTGAGTTTCTTTAATGCCACCGATCAGTGACCCGACCAACCGCCGCCGCCGGAAAATCAGATTAAACACGTTCGGCGAAGGATGCGGATCTTCCGGGGCACCAACCAGGCACATCGTCCCATCCCGTTTGAGCAGTTCCAGATACGCATCCAGATTGTGCGGGGCGGCTACCGTGTTAAGAATGAAGTCGAAACTGCCCAAGTGGCGCTGCATCTCCTCGGGATTTTTCGAGATCACCACCTCATCGGCACCCAGTCGTTGACCGTCCGCCGCTTTACCCGGCGTCGTGGTGAACAGCACAGTATGCGCACCGAGGGCATGGGCGAATTTCACCCCCATGTGGCCCAGCCCGCCCAACCCGACCACGCCGACCTTCTGACCCTTGCCCACTTTCCACTCCCGCAGGGGGGAATAGGTAGTGATGCCGGCGCACAGCAGCGGCGCAACGGCCGGCAGATTCAGCTTCTCCGATACGCGCAATACAAAGCGCTGATTAACCACGACCCGTTGGGAATAGCCGCCATACGTCATTTTCCCAGTATGCGGATCAGGGCTGTTGTAGGTGAAAGTCGGGCTGTTGGTGCAATACTGTTCCAGGCTCTCGTGGCAATCGGGACAGGTTCCGCAAGAATCGACCATGCAGCCAACGCCCGCCAGATCGCCGGCCTTGAATGTCGTGACTTCGTTGCCGACCTGGGTGACCCGGCCTACAATTTCATGGCCCGGCACTACCGGGTAAACGGAATTTTTCCATTCATTGCGGGCGGTGTGGATGTCCGAATGGCACACGCCGCAGTAGAGAATCTCGATTTGTACATCCTGCGGTCCCGGCTCGCGCCGTTCGAAGTGGAAGGCATCCAGGGACGCAGTGGCGCTATGTGCGGCATATCCCAGTGTTTTAATCATAATCAGAATTCTCCTCCGAATCAGAGATTAACAAAGGTCTCGACAGTTTTTAGCAGTATTTAGGAAGGATGATGCCGTAATCACAATAGAGTTTCATACTCTCGACAGGTTTCGGTCAAAGGTTAGTTCTTTGCCGAGGGAGCACGCGCAGTCGACCGAGGCTGTCGGTCACCACCGCCTGGGTAGATTGTCAAGGGCGCTGGTGGCGCTGCCAAAGCTGACAGGCCAGGGGATCTTTGGCCGTAATATCGCCGGTTTCAAGCAGCGCTCGGGCCGGACACCCCATGCCGCACTGAGCAAAGAATGCACATTGGGCGCATTCCGGGTTTTTCACCAACCGGACGCTTTTCCTAGCTCGGGCTAATTCGACCAGGGCCGATGCGGTCCAGATTTCGGAAAATTCCTGCTCCAGCAGATTCGGCATGCGCGTGGGCAGCGGGGTGTCGGTGAAGCCGTGACAGGGCAGCAAGACGCCATCCGGCAGCAGGTAGGGGCTTAACCGACACACACCGCAATCGAAACTGTCCGGAGTGTAGCCGGGACTTTTGGCCGGTTGCTCCGCACTGCTCACGTCCTCAAGACGGCTATTGAAAAAGGCTCCCATCTGCAGATGAAAAGGCTGGCCATCTTCCCGCCATTGTTGCAGGAGCGGCGCATAGAGGGCGATTTCTTCCTCAAGGGAGAGGTGCGTGTCCGCCGTGCGCCAGTTCCCGGTCCGGTTGGGGGGAGCGACCTGCCACGACCGGATGGAGAGCGCTTTCAGTTGCGTATAGGTGTCCAGCAAGCCCTGATTAGACTTGACGGATCGATCAATGGACGTGGCGATATTGACCGCAAATCCGGCGTCTCGCAGGCGCTGAATCGCCTGGAGTACCCGTGATTCCGTTCCCGATACTCCCCGCATCGCATCATGAGTTCCGCAGCCATCAAAACTCAGGTTGAAGTCAGGCGACAAGCCGATTTCCTGAATCTTGCCAAGCACCGCATCGGTAATCAGCAGGCCATTGGAGTAGATCTGATGGACCCGAATTCTTTTTTCCACCAATTGTTCAAGGATGTGGAATAAATCTTTGCGCAAAAACGGCTCGCCGCCGGTGAGGCTGACCTGTGGTGCATTGACCCGCTCGAATTGCGCGATGATCCGGTGGATTTCAGCTTCCCCCAAATCCGGGTAACGCTGATCGGGGGCTTCCATGTAGCAATGCCGGCATTTCAGGTTGCAGCGTCCAGTGATCGACCAGTGAACGCCGCGCAGGTAGGGATTGGCGGCCAGACGAAATTTTTGTACCTGGGTAATGCCGTCGCCGGGAGCACACGCTTCGGCGATGCCTTGTGCGATGAGCGCGTCAAGCAATCGGCGATGCGTTGGTAGGAACAGGAGCGAATGGAAGTCGGTCTGCCCATCGCAGCCCCGGATAACGTGTGCCAAGCTACCCTCTGCCTGCCGCAGGTCGCCGGTCCGCCAGTTGAGCACAGCGAACGGTGCATCACTCCAGCCGCGCATCAGCCAGTCTGGGATCAACCGGGCAAATCGAGGAGACATCAATGCAGGCCACTGGCTGGGGAAAAGGGCGAAATCTCCGGTTCCTGCAGGAGGCCCTTGTCAAACAGTCGGTTGATGAGGGAGGCGACTTCCGGCAGTGATGCGCCTGCGGACGCCAATCGACTGGTAATCTCCATGACTGATAATTCGTCGCCAGCGATCAACTCGCCGAGCAACGCATACCAGGACTTGCCGGTCAACGTGTGGCGCCGTACTCGGGAAGTCAGGCTAAAACCCTCTTCCAGGCGCGTAAACACCAGATCGGAGCGGAAACTGATTGGATCCTGCCATGCCAGTTTATCAGGCATCCACTCCGTCATGGATTGTTCGAGAAAAGCCCGATATTCAGCCGCATCCCGAAAGGTTCGCTGAGCATGAATGCGATACCCATTGGGCCATTGATCGGAAGACGGACACGGTGAAATCAGTTTGATGGTGCGGTCCACCAGATTGACCAGATACCCGCACAGACATTCATTCGTCAGTGCGTCTTGGCCAGCGCTTGCCGGGGCGTATCGCTCAATGACGGGGCGGTTGGCGGTCGCCACTTTTTGCGGGTTATTCCGGGCTCGGCCACTACTGGACTTCAACCCCAGCGCCCCCGGGTTTTGCAGGACCAGTTCCACATAGCGCAAATCAACGGGTGAGAAAGTCTCGTGGATTTTCCTTAATATGCTTAGGGACAATACCGAAAATCGGTCTGGCAGCGTGGGAGATTTTTCTCGCAGGCGGAGCATTTCCCGTGTCATCGACAGCTTCTTGAGGGGCAATGCTGTCGTGGTTTGGGGATAGAGGCCATAGCAGGCGAAATAATCGTGGAGAAAAAGGAAATAATCCGGATTATCAAAGGGATCGGTGCCGTGATAACATAAGGAAAATTGACTGACCGGGCCGTACAGCTCCTGCCCGATATTCAGTATATTTTGCCACAGGCGCGCATTTTCCGCCGTATAGGGGAAATATCCCTGGAGGCGTTCGGCGGAGAAACCACAGAACCAGCAACCGACCGAACATCCCTTGCTCAATTCGTAAGCAAGAAAGGGGGAAACGACCTGTTCAGCCCCCATGTTTTCACTCACAAAACGCTGAATATGCCGGTTGCGCCAAGCGGCCAGTCGCAGGTGGCCAACAGCATTCAACTGGTCTTTCAGATCATGCAAATGTTGTTCATAACGCGTTGACCAATCAGCGAAAAGCCTTAGCTCAGGATGGTCAATTAAATCGCTTTCTACAAGGGAAAATCGTTGCCCGTCTTCAAAACGCTTCCAGAGAACTTCCCGTGTTGAGCGGTCGAGAGTGATACCCGCATTCATCAAAAGATCATCTCGCTGGGTCGGATATTCAACAGCAGTCCGACGAAATTCCGGGTCGCCTCGATACCGCTCAATGAGTCTTTTGAAGTTAGCAATGATTTTAATCTCGCCAGGCCCAAAACCCTGGTACATATCATTCAAAAACATCCAATTTTCCCTATGACCTCAAACATTCGGAACACGGTCAAAAATACGCCCTCCCCCGATGGGGGAGGGCTGGTGTGTGGGTGTGAACGATTACCTTTTTCCGTTCAGATGCTAATTACCACGCCCCTCCCATAATGACGCAAAACTGGCCGTGTTTGGTTTCACCGCTGCCGCACCAAATCATAAACCATCCTAAGGGGCCACCAGCAATGTCTTGCAGTTGTTCATCCGATAAGTCTCCCTTGTTCATCTCGCTGGCGACCGCAGACAGATCTTCTGCAGAAAATTGAACGCCATGTTGGTCAGCAAATTTGACGACTTCCAGATTGGCGCTTTTTTCATCGGGCTTGGCTTCCGCAAGCCCTTTGAGGAAACTTAGATAGCTGGTGCGCAAGGTCTCATCCGCTTCGACCAGTTTGAAAAACGTCTGTACATTCTCTTTGGACATGTGCCTACCCATCCTCTCTAGTTTAAGAAATAGAAAATTCTTCAAGGATCAAAAAAGCTCTTCAATAAAAACATCGTCTAAAGGTGCGCTTAACCCACACTTAAGGCCATTGTAGGATGATTCACTCATCTGCTACGACAACGAGTAGTATAACAAGCTTATGGTCGGTACACACTTGATAAGTGACTACGATGAGTGGCCGAACTATCGTTTGTCAGGTCATCTGCCGTTCCGCCAGTCGGGAGAAGGGGCCATTAGCGGCCATTAGTTGAGCATAATTCCCGGTTTCGACGATCCGCCCGGCTTCCATAACGTAGATACGGTCGGCATTAATCACTGTACTCAGCCGGTGAGCAACTACCACCCGAGTTACGCGCAGCCGGTCCAGGCTGTCGGTCACCACCGCCTGGGTGCGATTGTCGAGGGCGCTGGTGGCTTCATCCAACAACAGAATTTTCGGGCGATTGACCACCGCGCGGGCAATCATCAGCCGCTGCATCTGCCCGCCGGATAATGCGCCGCCGCCTTCCAGAATCATCGTCTGCATCCCCATGGGCATTTGTCGGATATCGTCGGCCAACCCGACCTGGGTCGCCGCCGCCCAGGCATCATCCAGCGTCCCGCTGGCGGCACCGACGATGTTGTCATAGAGCGATCCTGGCATCGTCTGCGCATTTTGCATGACCACGCCCATCTGCCGACGCACTGCGGTCGCGTCGATGCTGGCCAGCGTCTGACCGTCGTACAGGATGCCGCCGGCTTCCGGTTCTTCGAAGCCAAGCAGCAGGCGCAGCAGGGTGGATTTGCCGGAACCGGACGAACCGACCAGAGCAATGAATTCGCCGGGAGCGACGGTCAGCGAGACGTCGTTCAGAGTCAGGGGACCATCCGGGGCATAGCGAAACCGGACCTGCGCGACCTCGATGGCACCGGAGAGGACGCCAGGGTCGACCTTCTCCTCGCCGATTTCCGGCGCGGCGCTGAGCAACGGATCGATCCGTTCCACCAGCGGCTGGATAGCAATAAGTTGCGTGACGACCTGGAGCGTCTGAGTCAGACTGGCAGCGAAATTCTGGAAGGCCACCAGCAAGGCCGCGAACGCGCCGATGGCGATCAGATTAACTGCTTCACCCGGCTTGCCGATCAGCAGGATCAACAGTAGCAGTCCAGCTAGGCTGAGGATCTGGTTGAGGGCGAGCTGCCCGGCGCTGATGCGTTGCGCCGCCAGTTGGTAGCGGGCGGTTTGGGCAAATAGATCAGCCCAGCGGGCAAAGGCGCGATCTTCAGCCGCTGCCAGGCGGATTTTGGCGACCCCCAGGATCAATTGCAACAAGCCATTGTTCAGTTTACCAGTCAACGCGGCATGGGGGCGCTCTTGGCGCAGGCGCAAATAACTCAGCGCCAGACTGAGCAGGATGTAAACCAGGGTCAGCAGCCCGGCCCACACCGCCAGGCGGGCGTCATAGAAAAACATCAGGCCAAAACTGAAACTGCCGAAGACGCCGCTCAGAATCGCCTGTACGCTGGAGATGGACAAAAGGTTCTGAATCTGGCTGACCGCCATCACCCGGGACGCCAGATCGCCGGTCGAATAGTGTTGGAAAAAGGCCATTGGCAAGCGCAGCAGCCGATCCATCAGGCCGGACTGGACGGCCCGGCCCATCCGGCTCTCGGCGCGGGTGAAGGCCAGTGTGCTGACATAGTGCATCATGAAGGTCGTACCACCGAGGACCGCCAGCACCACACCCAGCTCGATCAAACGCCCGCCCTCGTGGTTGGGAATGACGCTATCGATCAGATAAGCGGCCGCGATTGGCGTCACTATGCCCAGCAGGCCGAGAATGGCGGCAGTCAGCAACATCGGCAACAGGTCGCGCCAGCCCCGGCCAAGGGCGAATTTCAGCAGCTCGCGGAAGGTCATGGCCCGGAAGGGCAGCGGCGCGGTCAGTTCATACGCGGTCGGAGCGAGGCGCGTCTGGGCGGCGTCAAACGGCAGTTCCTCACCTTTGGCCGGATCAATCAGCCGGGGCTGGCCATGGGCGTCGCACAGCAGCGCCAGCGGTTGCTGAGTTGCCTGGTCGAAGGCCAGCAGATGGCCAAAATCATGCTGCCGCCAGTCCTGACTCAGGGTGACCGGGCGCACCCGCAGACCGCTGGCGCGGGCGATGTCCTCCAGGTTAGGCACATCTCCAGGTTTAGGATTGGCCGGGAGCTGGACGATGAACCCCTCCTGCCGGCCGATCAGGCGCAGGGCGGCGATCAGTGGGCTATCACCTCGCTCCGGGGCAACGTCGAGGTGCCGGCGGACCGCAGTGACGGTCAGCAAATCCTGGAAAGCACGATCGCGTTCGGCTTCGGTTGCCACGCGCCGGGCTTGCAGGCGGTTGTATTCATCGACATTGGCCAGCCGCAAATTCAGGCTGGCAGTCTCAAAGAGGATCTGGTGCAGACTGGCGACGCCGGCCCAGGCATCGCCATCAGCCAATGCCGTGACCGTTGCGCGGGACTGGAGCGTCAGTTCCGTGGTGGTGAGCAACCAGGCTTCCGGTGCCAACGGTATGATCAGCTCGCCGTCGACGGGTGGCAGGTCCTGAATATCCAGGAAAATGCCGGCCTCTGGACGCAGCCGGACCCAGGCGAGGGTGTGTTGGCCGCCGCAACGACGCTGCGCAGGAACGGTGAGCGTCTCCGCGACGCCAAGACCATAGTCCACGTGGGGGCGGGGCGTCGCCCAACGGGCCATGCCGCGACTCAGGGCGCGCAGCCAGAGCTCCAGTGCCGGGGCCAGCGCCGGAATAACGTCCGCGGCGCGGGATTCCGCCTCGATCAGGGCAAAAGGCAGTTCCAGCAGGTCGGTATCGACATGGGGCACGGCCAGCAGAGCGAAGTCGGCGAACTCATCCGGTGCGATGCCCATCAGCAGGCCGCCAGTCTCGACGGTGGCCAAATGATGGCGTGCGCCTGCCGTGCCATCCGTGGTCAGACTGACCAGAAACAGTTCGACCTGGCCGACGCAGATTAGCCAGGCACGGGCCGGATCGTCGAGTCGCAGCGGCTGGTTGCCGCCCCGGCGCTGAATCTGGCCCTGGGCGGTGAGACGTTCCGGCCATTCGTTCATGTTTCGATCAGCCGGCGATAGGGACCATCCATTACCATCAGTTCGGTATGGGTTCCGCGTTGCAGAATTTGCCCCTGATGCATCACGATAATTTCGTCACAGTCGCGAATGGTGCTGAGGCGGTGAGCGATGATCAGGCAAGTGCAGCCGCGCCGACGCAGATGGTTCATCATCGCTTCTTCGGTCACGGTATCCAGCGCACTGGTGGCTTCGTCCAGCACCAGCAGGGTTGGATTACCAGCCAGGGCGCGGGCGATTTCCAGACGCTGGCGCTGCCCGCCGCTGAGATTGCGACCATTTTCCGCGATGATCGCCTCGTAACCGCCCCGGCGACCGAGAATCACCTCGTGAATCAGGGCGTCGCGGGCGGCGGCGATCAGTTGCTCCTGCGGCAGGGTGTTATCCCACAGGCTGATATTGTCGCGCACCGTCCCCTCGAACAGCACGATGTCCTGATCCACCACCGCCAGGGAATTGCGCAGCAGGTCGCGGGGGAGTTCGTTCAAGGGGACGCCATCGAACAGAATGCGTCCGCCCTGGGGTTCCAGCAGCCCGGTCAGCAGTTTGCCCACGGTGGACTTGCCGCTCCCCGATCCGCCCACCAGCGCGACCCGGCTGCCGGGCATCATCTCCAGCGAGAAATCCCGGATCAATGGCGGATCCAGCGGCGCGTAACCGAAAGAGAGCGCCTCGATGCGCACCTGGCCGGTCAAACGGTGCAGCGGCGCGGTTGCGGTCTGCCGGGGACCGACCATAGTCCCCGTCGTTTGCCGAAACTCAGTGGCCTGCGGATAACGCAAGGTATCGTCAACCTGGCTGAGCGCGCCTTTGGTCTGTTGCAAAACACTGGCGAGATTAACCAGAACCGCCACCGGCTGGTTGAACAGGGTGGCGATGGTCGAAAAGGCGACCAGCATGCCGATGGAGAAGCGGTCGACCATGGTGAAATAACCGCCAACCGCCAACACGGTCGCCGCTGTCAGGCTGGCCAGCCAGGCTTGGAGTGCGCTCAACAGCGCCTCGCGCCCGCCAATCTCCTGCTGGGCGTTGATAAACAGCGCCTGCAAGCCCGCCCACTGAGTGAAAAAGAAGCCATCAGTTCCGGTTGATTTCAGCGTCTCCATGCTGCGCAGCCCCTGCATCGCCTTCCCGGACATTTTCACCGTCTGCATGGCGACCTTTTCCGAGGCCTCGCCCATGGCCTTGCGCAGGTGGCGGAACAGGAGGGCGTTGCCGAAGGTCAGGCCGAGGACCAGCCCGGTCAGCGTCACGTTGTATTGCAGCATCAGGAGCGTGAGCAACGCCAGCAGCACTAGGTTGACCAGCGCCTGGGACAGGCTTTGCGTGGCGTTCAGCACCAACTGATTGGCCAGCGCCACCCGGCTGCTGATCATGCCGGCATAGCGCTGGGCGAAAAACAGCACCGGCAGGCGCAGAATATGCCAGACCATGCGGCTGGCCAACACGATGGACAGTTTGGCAGTTATCGCGGCCATCAGTCGCCCGTACAACCAGGTCAGGAAGGCCGCCAGCGGGATGACCGCACTCAGGGTGATCGCCAGGGGATACAGCCAGTCGTCCAGTCGTTCGATGAGGATCCGGTCGAGATAAACCCGCTGCAGGCCGGGCAACAAGATCGTGAAGAGGGCGATCAGCAGTCCGGCCAGGGTCAGCAGGGCCAGCGGTTTGACCGACCGGCGCGCCAGAGTCCAGAGGGCGGGGAGCACTGCTGGCGGCGCACCACCCGGCTGAAACTCCGGGGTCGGTTCAAAGGCCAGCGCCAGGCCGGTGAACATGCCATCGAATTCGCCCGCTGGAACAGTGCGCCGCCCGCCCGCCGGGTCGTTGATCCGGAAACTGCCCTTGGTGACGCCCTCGAAGACTACAAAGTGGTTCATATTGACGAACAGAATGGCGGGCGTCGGCAGTTTCGCCAGATCATGCGGATCCAGACGCTTGCCCTGGGCCTTCAGACCGAGGGCGCGGGCGGCCTTGACGAGGTTAATCGCCTTGCTGCCGTCCCGGGACACGCCGCACAACACCCGCAATTCTTCCAGCGGAACCCAGCGCCCGTAATAAGCCAGCACCATGGCCAGCGCGGCGGCCCCGCATTCCAGCGCCTCCATCTGCAAAATGGTCGGGGTGCGCACGACTCCGACCATGGGTTGACGTACATTCATTAAAAAGTCCTGAAAAACCGGGGTCCACGAAAAACGCGAAAAGCATGAAAATGTTCAAAACCTCTTTTCCATGAGAGCGGGGAATTTTTGGGTAATCCTCGATGTTCTAGTGGGTTTATTACGCCTTTACAGGGACTTGAACCAGCCGTAGACATATTCCATCGCCGGGAACAGCAGGCTAATCAGCGGGATGCGCTCGACCACGACCTCGGTTCGGGCCAGAGTGCCCGGCTCCAGCCGAATGTCCGGTCCTTCGCCGGAAGTCCAGGCGTAGCCACTGGGCGTTTGCGGATTCCGCTGCAATTCGACCTCGACCTCAAAGGGTGCGCCGCCCTTGAGCATGTCGTCGACCAGGACCGCGTTGCGGAGCCGCCGCAGCAGGCCCTCGCGGCTGGCCGGCAGCTCGGCGACGCGCACCACCCGGCCCAGGACATAGCCCTCCCGCTCAAATTTAATCGTGGAAGGAGCCACGCGGGCGGTCATCTGCAGTTTGACTTTTTTGCCCTCAGCGGCCGGCAGATAGGCCAGCGTCGTCAACCCCGCAGCGCTGGCATCCGCCACCAGCAGGCGGGCGATGACCTGACCGGAGACGACCGGATCATGGAGATCAACGCCGATTTCGGTGATTGCACCGGCGCTTGTCGCCAATACCTGCCGGTTGCGTTCGTAATCCCGACGCAGGTTGTCGGCGGCGCGGGTCAGGTTTTGCGCACGGATACGGAGTTCGGCCAAATCCTGGCGGCGCCGGGCGGACTGCTGCTCGTACTCCAGCTCCAGCTCGGTCACCCGGTTGCGTGCGGTGGCTAGCTCATTTTGTACTTGGGCGAGTTCAATTTCGGTTTGAAACAGATTGACGCCGCTGACGATGCCGCGTTCGCGCAGCTTGGCCTCGCCCTCGTAGCGTTTGGTCAGGGTCGCGGTTTGCGCTTCCAGGGTGGCCACCCGCTCCGCGTAGGCCGCGCGCAGTCGTTTGAGCAGGCCGGCTTGCAGGCGATCCTGGGCGGCGAATTCCGCCTGCAGGGCCTGGTAACGCTCCCGAACCTCGCTGGCCTCAGCGTCCGCCGCCCGCAGTTGGTCCAGTTGCTCGGGGTTACGTAGCAGGGCGATGGCTTGATCAACCATGACCTGATCGCCGGGCCGGATGAAGAGTTGATCGACATGGCCAGCGGCGGGGGCGGTGATGGCGGCGACTCCGGACGGGGAGAGCAGGACGCCGGGGCCGGCGACTTTCACCGGAGCGGTGGAAATCAGACTCCAGATCAGACCTGCGACCATGACCACCGCAACCACGCCAAATCCCAGGACATGCCGGGGCCGGACGATGCGTAGGGTTTGATCAAGTTGGTCGGGATTGGTGACTTTAGCCAGGGCTTGGGGGCGGAAGATCATCATGGCCGGGAGTCCCGTGGTAAAAACAACTTAATCCCACTCAAGACTTTGCACGACCACGATACCCTGCAAGTCGGCCTGATCCAACAGGTCGGAGCGGGCGAATAGTAGAGTGTAATTCTTTGAATTCGACCTTGCTCACCGTATTTTGCAGGTCCCTTCATAACCTGGTCCTCTAATTGTTCTAAGACTTCTACTCCATCTTCGCAGATCACGTCGCGCAGTTCTATCCAAGTACGCCTGACAGCACAAATTCGCCCACTGAAGTCTCTTCATAGTAGTGAGTTCCCGCCGCAGCAGCAAAGCGATCCGCATTACCGGCACCGATGGCGCAGGGGGCCAGGCCGAGGGCGGTAGCCACCAGATAAAGCTGCTGATACAGGACGCCGACATGTTTGAGAATCGCCGCATAAGCCATGCCTTGGTATTTCCAGCTCATCCGCCCAAACCGCGCCGCCAGGGTGATCAGCACGTCTGGCGGGGTCGTCAACTGGGCGGCGCGCATGGCGTCATTTACCAGCGCCTGCGTGTCGGGACCTGGCGTGCTGATCCATTCCAGTTGGTGGGCGAGGGGATCGTAGCGGTACAGGGCCGGTTCCAGGCCCGCGCAGCGGGTGACGGTCAGATACAGCTCCAATTCATGCATGGCCCCGCCACCCGCGACCGGGCGCGTGGTTGCTTCATACTGCCGGGGATCGTCGGGATGCGCCGGGCGATGGGTTTGCACCCGCGCTGTGTGCCAAAGCAGGGTTCCGAGTTGCTCCAGATTCAGCGGTGTATCGCCGGATGATCGGATCGACCGGCGTGCTTCAACCACAGCAAAGAAGTCCGGGCCAGGAGCGGTGTGATTGGGTTTCGGTAGGGGGAACCGGGAACCGCCTGACGCCGGTTTGATCGCCGGGGCATGGGGCAGTTGATCGACAAAGCGGAAGGTGCCGCCCACTGGATAGTCATGCCGGCCCATCCGGCTGCGGGCATGAAACAACAGATCGTGGTATTCCCATTGCCGTAGCGCCGGGTCGACGTCCTCGGGAATTTGCCCCTGACTGTCGCAAGGGAAGACCGCTTGGGCGCTGGCCAGTAGGGTGAGGAAACCGGTGATCGTGGCGGGCGTCAGACCGGGCAGCGCCTCAACCAAGGCGTCTACGGCCTGGGGTTGCGCCAACCGAACCAGCGAGGCAGCCAGTCGCTGATCGGTGATGCGCAACCGGGTCTGACTCAAGCTACATTCCACCAACACGCCGTCGCCGTCGCGCCGCAACCAGGCAAACCGCGAAAGTCGATAACCCGGCGCGGTAGCGTCCAGCGCGACAAGGCGAAAGGCCGTCGTCATGGGTTCCAAAGTCGCCAGCGACTGGTCATCCTGGCGGAGGGTGTAGGACAGCATCGCCCGTTGTTCCAACCGGGTCAGCAGGTAATAGAGCGGTGCAGCATCAGCGGTTGGCTCAGCAGTGTGAGCCAGCGCGATTAGATCCTCGGCGCGACCTCCCATATCAGCCAAGGTTTGGAGCAGGGTTTGGGCCGCTGAGCTGGGTGAGCGATGGCGCAGGGCTTGACCATCAGTGCGGACCACCAACAAGTCCGGGCCGTCGGGCTGTAACCGGCTGGATACCGATGCCCAGTCGCGCCAGCGCTGTGTGCAGCGGGGCGAGATCGACGGTGCCGACCGGGCGCAGAGCCACCGGCTTTTCAGCCAGGGCGGCCAGGGCGGCGGACGCATCGAGGCCAAGTCCTGACCAGAAGGCGGCGCAATCCGTGGGAATTTCCGGCGCCGCCCGGCACAGATGGCCGTTCTTCTCCAGCAGCATCAGGGCATAGTAAACATGCGCGGCGTCATACT
>JAUPTV010000030.1 GCA_030917925.1 Pseudomonadota bacterium | reverse complement strand
CTAACGCCGCCGCTAGATCAAATCGGAAGCCATCAACATGCATCTCCTGCACCCAATAGCGCAGGCTGTCCATCACCATCTGCAACACCCGTGGATGCGCCGTATTCAAGGTATTGCCACATCCAGTGTAATCCATGGTATAGCGGGGATGGTCCGGCGGCAGCCGGTAATAGGCCGCGTTGTCGATGCCCCGGAAACTCAACGTGGGGCCGAACTGATTACCTTCCGCTGTATGGTTATAAACCACATCGAGAATGACCTCGATACCGGCGGAATGCAGGGTTTTAACCATGCTTTTGAATTCGGCCACCGGATTATCGGTAGCAGCATAACGCGGGTCAGGGGCGAAATAGCCAAGCGGACTGTAACCCCAATAATTACGCAATCCCCGGTCCAGTAAATGACGCTCATCCACAAAATACTGGATCGGCAATAATTCCACGGTGGTCACGCCTAGCGCCTTCAAATAATCAATGACCGGACCACTGGCCAGACCGGCATACGTCCCGCGCAGATTCGGCGGTATCTCACGATGACGCATCGTAAAACCACGCACATGCAATTCATAAAGCAGCGTGTCATGCCAAGGAACATGCGGGTGACGATCATCGCCCCAGACAAATGCGCCATCCACCACCTGACAACGCGGCATCCCTGGAGCGCTGTTGCGGGTATTGAAACTCAAATCCTCCGCGCGCCCGCCCAACCGATACCCGAACTGGGCGTCGCTCCATTGAATCTGCCCGACAATCGCCTTGGCGTAGGGATCCAGCAGCAACTTGTGCGCGTTAAAGCGATGCCCCTCTTCGGGCCGATAAGGCCCCAGCACCCGATAACCGTACTGCAAACCAGGCCGCACATCCGGTAAATAACCATGCCAGATCGGACCCGTGCGCTCCCGCAGCGGAATTTGTTCAATTTCATGGCGACCCCGGACATCAAACAGGCACAACAACACCTGTTCCGCATGTTCCGAAAACAGCGCGAAGTTGACGCCTTCGCCATCCCAAGTCGCGCCCAGTGGGTAGGGCCGACCTGGCCAAACAGCCATCGTGGATTTTTTCATACGGAGAACCGGGAGATCGGGGGGCGGGAATCGGGGATCGGAGATCAGGGGCTGGCAGGTTCCTTCACGAACCCCGAACCTCGATGCCCGAACCCCGGTGGACTACTCGCTAAACGCTCGCATGGCGTTGGCCACCTCACCGGGGCCGACCACCGTAATGCCGCCAGCGGTCACGCTGTACCGCTGCCGGTCCAGGTCGAGATCGTAGCCAATATGCGTACCCGCCTCGATCACATTGTACTGGCCAATAATCGCCCGCTTCAGCCGCGCGCCGCGCTTGATCTGGACATAGTCCTGGATCACGCAATCCTCAATCACCACATCATTTTCGATATCCACTTCGCGGCGAATGATGGTGTTAGTGATTTTTGCCCCGCGCACAATCGAACCAGCGGCAATCACACTGTTGTCTACATCAGCCCTGATCAGCCGGGCCACCGGCCCTTGGTAGTTACTGGAGAAAATCCGCCATTGCGGATTGAACACGTCGAACCGGGGTTGTAGCCCCAGCAAGTCCTGATGCGCCTCGAAATAGGCGTCCCGCGTCCCGACATCCCGCCAATAGGCCAATTCTTCGTAGGGCTTGGTCCCCGGCACCTTGTTGGTGGCGAAGTCATAGGCAAACAGCCGGTGTGTCTCTTTGAGCGTCGGCAATACATGCCGTCCAAAGTCATGTTCGCCACGGTCATTCGCGGCCTGGAGGGCATCAACCAGTACCTTGGTATTAAACAGGTAGTTACCCATCGATGCATAGGCGCGGGTGGGATCCGAGGGCATCGGTGCCGGGTTGACCGGCTTTTCCTGAAACTCGCTCACTCGGCCGGCATGGTCGGCGGCAATCACACCAAATTCCTGGGCGTCCGCCAGTGGCACCGGCAATGCAGCGACGCTCACATCCGCCGCCCGCTCGTAGTGGAAATCCACCATCTGCTGGAGATCCATCCGATAAATATGGTCTGCGCCAAACACCAGCACCAGATCGGGATTATGCAGCTTGATCAGATTGATATTCTGGTAGACCGCATCCGCTGTCCCCTGGAACCAGTCGCCGCCACGCATCATCTGCGGCGGTACTACAGTGACAAAATGCTCATTACGCATCGGCGACACGACCCACGCCTTGCGAGCGTGTTCAATCAGCGACTGGGATTTGTACTGCACCAGCATATAGATCGACTGAATTCCCGAATTGAGCAGGTTGCTCAAAACAAAGTCCACGATCCGGTAACGACTGCCGAAGGGCAACGAGGGCTTGGAATCATGCGAAGTCAACGGACTCAGACGGGAACCTTCGCCACCGGCCATTACAAACGCCAGAATTTTAGGCTTTTTCATCGCGTTATATCCTTCTTTTCGAGTACGAGTGATTTACGGAACCCCCATGGATTTTTACCATGAGGGCGATGGCTGAGTAGATAATGGAAAAGACAGTCTAACCTTCGAACGTGGCAAAATCGCGCTCGGTATGCAGACCGCTGCGAATACGAAAGATGTGCGCCGGCATCCGGTGCGGGTTCAGCTCCACATAATTGCGCGGACCGTTCCAGATATAGTGTGCGCCGCTCAATAAATCATGCACCTGGAAGGGCTGGAACAAATCCACGCCCAGCGCCTTCAGATCCAATCCGGTCCAGCCGGCCTGCGTGTAGTTCGGATCGAGGTTCACCACCACCAGAATCACATTGGAATGATCTGCATTGGCTTTGCTATAACACAGGAGATGGTCATTATCGACCTGATGCATTTCCAGGCCCCAGTCGGATTGCAATGCCGGATTGCGCTTGCGGATGCGGTTCACCAGCGCAATGTATTCGCGCAGACTGTCCGGCCCGTCCAGATCCTGGAAGCCGCGCTGGCGCAACTGGTATTTCTCGGAATCCAGATACTCCTCGCTGCCGTGTTTGACCGCGATATGGTCCATCATTTCATAAGCCGGTCCATAAATACCGTAATTGGCGGTCATGGTCGCGGCCATCACCAGCCGGGACATGAACATGGGCTTCCCGCCAAATTGCAGCGCTTCGGTCAAAATATCCGGGGTATTGGGCCAGAAGTTGGGGCGGAAATACTCGCGGCCCGGCCCCTGACAGACTTCGGTCAGATACTCGGTCAGTTCCCACTTGGTGTTGCGCCAGGCATAGTAGGTGTAGGACTGCGTATAGCCGATCTTGGCCAGCCGGTGCATGACCTTGGGCCGGGTAAAGGCTTCAGCCAGGAAAATGGCGTCCGGCGTGTTCTTCTTGACCTCGCTAATCAGCCACTCCCACATGGCAAACGGCTTGGTGTGCGGATTATCCACGCGGAAAATGCGCACGCCCTGCTCAATCCAGAATTCGAAGATGCTCTTGATCTCGGTCCATAGCGCCTGCCAGTCCGCAGTCTCGAAATTGAACGGGTAAATGTCCTGATATTTCTTGGGCGGATTTTCGGCGTACTGCACCGTGCCGTCCGGCCGCCAGCGGAACCAGTCGGGATGCTCTTTCACATAGGGATGATCCGGCGCACATTGCAGCGCAATGTCCAGAGCGATGTCGATGCCGTGCTCCCGGGCTTTTTGCGCCAGGTCGCGGAAATCTTCGAGCGTCCCCAGTTCCGGCAGAATGCTCTTGTGACCGCCTTCCGCTGAACCGATGGCCCAGGGACTGCCTACGTCATCGGGACCGGGCGTCAAGGTGTTGTTCTTGCCCTTGCGATTGACCCGACCGACGGGATGGATCGGTGGGAAGTACAGGACATCAAAGCCCATGCCGGCCAGGCGCGGCAACCAGGCTTCACAATCCTTGAAGGTTCCGTGCTTGCTGGGAACCGGACTGCACGAACGCGGGAACATTTCATACCAGGTGCTGAAGCGGGCGCGCTCATCTTCGACCGTCACGCCGAACTCTTTGCCGTAGCTCAGAGCCAGGGTCCGATCCGCATGGCGGAACATCATCTGCGCCAGTTCTTCGTCCAGCCCCAGTTGACGACGTGCTTCCAGATCCTGGGAACTGACCAGTTCCGCAGCGCGTTGCGTCAACCAGTGGCCATCCATACCGGCCACCCGCTGCCCGGCCTTGCTCACCAACTCATGGCCGACCCGCAGGGACAGTGCGACATCTTCGGCCTGCACCCAGCGCCCCAGATCATGCCGCCAGGATTTGAAATGATCGACCCAGGCGAGAACGGTGTACTCATAGCGGCCCAGTTCTGCCACAGTGAATTCACCGTGCCAGCGGTCATTCACCAGAGCCAACATTGGTACTTCCCGCCAGGCCGTTTCACCCGCCTTGCGATATTGCAGAACGCAGCACAGCGCATCATGGCCGTCAGTAAAAGCATCGGCTTCCACGGCCACGATTTCGCCCACGGTGCGCTTGATAGCGAACCGCCCGCCATCCACTGCCGGGCTGACCCCTTCAATAATGATGCGTTTGCGCCCATCGACCGCAGTCTTGACGAGATCAGGTTCTGGCGCGGAAACCGGGGCAATGGTCGAGACTGGAGCGGGTTCTACCTTCGGCGCGACCGCAGTTTTGCTTTGCGCTGCGACTGGCGTAGAAGAGGGGACAGGGGCCGCCGACTGGCTGGCGCTTCCTGCAGCCTTTACGGGTTCGTGAGCGGCCCGTTTCTTGTCATCCGCCACGGTCTTTCTGGACATACTGGTTATCCTCGTTGGGCTGGCATGGATTTTCGTTGGTTTTCGTTTATAAAGGCGACGGCACCCAGTATCCAGCGGTTTGTCTGGAGCTTGATATTTGGAGCCGGAACCCTGATACCTTAGTATTATGACGGTTTTTCGCGGCTTTCCCAAACCTTGATGTGCAGGAAAGCCGCCCCTGCCCGAGGATGTTGACTGATGACTGAATTGCAACGGATTATTGAAGACGCCTTTGAGCGCCGCACGGAACTGGACCCCGCCAGCGCCTCGACGGTGCTGCGTGAAGCGGTTGAAGAAGCGCTGGGCCTGCTGGAACTGGGCAAAGCGCGGGTTGCTGAACCGCGTAATGGCACCTGGATGGTTAATCCGTGGTTGAAAAAGGCGGTGCTGTTGTGCTTCCGCCTGAATGACAACGTAATCATCCGCGATGGTTACACCAATTATTTCGATAAAGTGCCGCCCAAGTATGCGGAATATGGCGAGAACGATTTTCTGGCGGCGGGCGTGCGCGTTGTCCCTCCCGCAGCGGCCCGGCGCGGTTCCTATATCGCCCCCGGCGTCGTGCTCATGCCTTCCTATGTGAATATTGGCGCTTATGTCGATTCCGGGACCATGGTCGATACCTGGGCGACAGTCGGCTCTTGTGCGCAGATCGGTAAGAATGTTCACCTTTCCGGGGGCGTCGGCATCGGTGGGGTCTTGGAGCCGTTGCAGGCCAGTCCGACGATCATTGAAGATGACTGCTTCATTGGCGCCCGTTCGGAAGTGGTGGAAGGCGTCATTGTCGAACGTGGTTCCGTCATTTCCATGGGCGTCTACATTGGCCAGAGCACCAAAATTTATAACCGGCTGACCGGCGAAGTGAGTTATGGCCGGATTCCGGCCGGTTCCGTCGTCGTCCCCGGAGCCTTGCCCGCCCCGGATGGCAGTCATAGCCTGTATTGCGCGATCATCATCAAGCAGGTGGATGAGAAGACCCGCAGTCGGGTCGGCCTGAACGAGTTGCTGAGGGATTGTTGACCTCCTCCCCGCCCTGAAGGACGGGGATTCCTGACTTCACAATCAGGGTTTTCTGTTTCATCGAGGATTGCCCAGAGGAGTTAAGGCTTGGTTTTCGCCGATTCGATTCCCCAGAG
>JAUPTV010000202.1 GCA_030917925.1 Pseudomonadota bacterium | reverse complement strand
CATGATAAAACCGCCAACCCGGAAATTGTTGCAAGCGAGATTCGCCAATGAACTCAAACAGGCTACCCATCCCAACAACCATTGCTATGCATAAAATCGCTACAATTCCAGGAGCAGGCCCCCAGGATGGCCAAGGCGCATTCATTTTCCTTATTTTCTGAATGATTCCACCGAGAAAAAAAGCATAAGCATAGTATGGAAAATGGAGCCTTAGCCATTCCGGCGCTCCCTGTGGAGTAAGCTTCAAAACAACCACAAAAAATAAAGCTAATAAAAACAATAAAAAAGGATCATGGCGATCACGAATAAAAGCGAAAAAAATGAAAAACTCAACAAAAATTGGAATACACCAAAAAGGAGGATTCAAATAAAAAGCTTCGGCTTTGCTGGTAATTGTTAACAGTAGAAACCCATGTTGTATAACAGAAAAAAACCATTTTTCATCAAGTACTGGTTTTATCAATAAAAATAAAAATACCGCAACGATATAAGCAGGGTATAACCTGATTATTTTCATTAATATAAATAAAGTATTGCTATAATAATATTGAGGATTTGCAAAACAGAAATAACCAGCCGCAATAAAAAAACCGCCCGTCCCAAAGGCATAAAAAGAAAAATCAAAAAAAGGCCCTAAAAAATGCGCGGCTAACACCAATGAGGCCATAAAAAGTCGGAAAACATCGATTATTGAATTACGAGAAGTATTATCCAGCAAAATTAGATCGCTAGTCCGGCTTCTCCTTAACTTCATCAACTGGCGTCTCTAAGCACCGGCGCAATCGCCCGCATCTTGCGTTTGATCTCATCGGTCACCCGGGTCGCCTCCAAACTATCCTTCACGACCCTAGGCGTAATCAGCACGATCAATTCGGTGCGAGCGCTTTCCTGCGTCGTCGTACTAAACAGCGAACCCAGCACCGGAATACTGCGCAAGCCCGGAATACCTTCCTGGCTTTCCGTACCCTTTTCACGGATCAGGCCGCCCAACACCAGGGTCTGGTTATCCTCAACCACCACCTTACTATCCACGGTGCGCTGCGTGAACTCCCGCGCCGACGCCGACTCGTCACCGGAAGTACCGAGTGAAACCAGATTACCCGGCTCGCTCACCTTCTGTTGGATTTCCATACTCACCATCCCGCCCGCATTGATCCGCGGCAATACTTTCAGCAGCACCCCGGTATCTTTGTAAGTGACACCGCCCGAAGTCGTCACTGAGTTAGTCGTCGTCGTACCTTGCGGGATCGGCGTCGATTGACCCACATCAATCGTGGCTTGCTGGTTATCCAGCACCATCACCTGCGGAGAAGACAGTACTTTGACCTTGGAATCAGCGGCCAAGGCTCTGAGTAGCGCCTTGACAATATCGCCGCTACCGGTGATCGCATAAGAGAATTGGCCCGGCGAAAGGCCTTTCAGCGCATCCGCCAGTTTTAAATCGTTGGAAAGCCCCAGCGAGCCATTGCCCTGGCGATCACCACCAACATCATTATTAAAAAACCACTGCACGCCATACTGCAACTGGCCGGACAGGGACACCTCAACAAAGGTTGCCTCAATCAGCACTTGCCGGGGACTGACATCCATCTTTTCGAGAGTATTGATGATTCGCTCATAGTTCTGGCTGGTCGCCCAGATCAGCAATGAATTGTTATCGGGATCAGCGACAATCCGCACTTCCTCCATACCCGCGCTGGGTCCGCCAGAACCGAGGCTGCTAATGCCGGTCCCCCCGGAACGACCGCCTGCCGCGGTTGAAGATGCGGATGAAGCCGCACCGCCGCCCAATACCTGGTTCGTCCCGGTCGAGCTACCCGTACCCGTGCTACTCGATGATCGACCCATCCCGGTCGAACTGCTTGTCCCAGTCGAACTGCCCAGTCCACTGGAGCTGCTGCCCAGGCTCCCGGTGCTGCCACTACCGATCCCGGAACTCGCGCCACTCGACAAACCGCCGCTGGTGACTGAGCCACTGGTCAACTGCCCGCCCCGCAAACCGGGTGCCAGTTCACCGCCTCGACTCGTGCCGCTTCCCCCGCTGAGATTGAATAATCCGTTTAACAATTCAGCCAGATAATCCGCACGGCTGTGCTGGACCTGATAAACATACAGCCGCTCACTGCCAATGCCATCCAGCCGCTCGATCCAGATCCCGACTTCCTTGAGGTACTCCTTTTGCGGCGAGATCACCAGTACCGCATTCAGCTTGCTCAGCGCAATCAAGCGAACCAGGCCTGCTATCGGCGTCCCGGAACTCTCGCCCAGCAACTGGTTCAACTCCGTCGCCACGACCTGACTGTCGGCGCTGCGCAGCCGAAATATCCCGATGGACATCCCTTTGAGCCAGTTCACATCAAAGGTATCAATCGTGTCCTGGGCGCTATTCAGCTCCTGCGGGGTGCCGGCCAACATCAGCAGATTGCGGGCGGGATCCGCGCGCAGAATCGCCCCCTCCGGCAGCAGCGGGGCGATGATCGTTTGCATCTCCAGGGCGCTCACATAGTTCAGCGGCACAATGCGCACACCATACCCTACCGCGTTTCCCCGCAGGCGCGGCGTCAGATTTCCCTGTTGCAACGCACCGGCGACCGGGATGATCCGATAGACCCCACCCTCCCGCACCAACACCGCGTTACTGGCTCGTAACAGGGTTTCCAAAGTCGGCAACAATTGATCCTGCATCAGGGGCCGACTGGTCTGCACCGTCACCTCGCCCTGCACCTGCGGATCAATGACATAGTTCTCCTTGAGGGCGTCGAAAATCACCTTCACCACATCCCGGATGCTGACCCCCTCGAAATTGAGCGTGAGGCCACCACCCGATGGCGCAGCGGGCGGCGTTGCCGGCGCTGGCTTTCTGGCGGCGCGGGCATCAATAAACTGACCGGTCCCGGTCAGGATCGCCGATTGTGGGGTTAACCGGGCGATGGCGGCATTCTCCCCGCCAGGCCGGGCGGTCAACTGGAGCGAATCACTTTGTGGAGACGGTGGCACGGTGATCGGCTGGGAATCAGCTTCAGCAGGCGCTTCTCCCTCGGGAACCGTCGCACAAGCGCCCAGCAAAACCGCCAGACATCCCCCTGTCATCAATGATCGGACCCAGATGGTGCTCAATGGACTGTACTCTCTGAAATTCTTGTCAAGAACCCGGCGTCGGCGGTGCAGACGGCGGTGCAACTTGTGGCGGAACAGGTGGTGCGTGTGGCGCAGCAGGCGATGCCTTCTGCGCCGTCGGCTTCGCAGGTGGGGCAGGGAGCGGCGGCGACGACGGGCGAATCAGCGCCAATTCCTGCACCTCATCGCCCTTGCGCAGCACGACCTTATCCGCCTGTACCGTTTCCAACCGCCAGTCATCCACCATTCCGCCCTGAGAAACGCGCAATACTGCAGCCCCAGACTCCACCGGACGTGGCTGGCCAGGAATATTTCTTCGCGGGTCACGCCTCACTCCCGGGCGAACCGGCACCGCTTTAACTTCAGGCGCTTCCGGTCGCAGCAGCGCAGCGGGGATAGTATTTGGAATCAACACGACCCCAATCAAAGTCAATGATTGATCGGGTAACGGCGGCGATTCGGGCGGCGCTGACGCTTCATCCGCCTCCGGCCGGCGGTCTTGAATAAAGACGGGGCGTTCCACCACTTCGGCATAATGCGACAAGGGCAATGGCTGAAAAGGTTGCAATGGCGGAACCGTTACCGTATCCGGTGCTTTAACCACGGCGGGTGCCGGCAACTGCGGGGGACGCCGCCATTCCAAAGCCAGCGCGCCGACCGCCGCCAGCGCCACACTCCCCCAGAATAACGGCAGCCATCCGCGAGCAACCATCTAGCCGCCCTCCTTGCGCAAATAACCCGATACTTCGAACTGACCATTCAACTGAATGCGCGTATACGGAGCAACCTTGCCATCGGGCAGGCGCGGACGGAGTTGGCGGGCGGTCACTTCCAGATTATCCACAAACAGCAGCGGCACTTGCGACTCCAGACCATGCAACGTCTTTTGCAGCACCGCCAAATCGCCCTGCAGAGTCACACCAACCGCGACGCGCACCACCTCACCCTCCTCCACCGCCGGCAAGGCCTGGACACTTAACAAACTGCCGCCTGCGCCTTCCACCAAAGTCTTGACCCGCTGTTGCAGGTCAGCCGCCGCCAGCGTGGGCGGGGCGGGCGGAAGAAAATAGGCCGCGGTGCGCTGGTCGTCACGAATAGTCTGGATGGCCTTCTCCAACTCGGGACGCGCCGTCGCTAACCGCTGCAAATTCTGCAAACGATCCTGCAACCGTTCGGCATGCGCTTGATAATGACGGTACTGCCCTATCAAAACCCGGTCAATCAGCCAGTAACCTAGGCCGATGACCAGCGCCAACAGCAACAGCGCCGTCAGCCGCTGCGCCAAACCGGGAGAGGACACCGGATTCATCAGGGTTCCACGACGACGCGCGCGCCCAGCACGAATCGCTCCTTGCCGGTGCGTCGATCATTGGTCACCGGGGAAGCGAACGCGGCACCGCTCAACCATTTTGATTCCTCAATCACACTCACCAGCGCTGAAGCACTCGATGATTGACCGATCAGTTGCAAGGTATCCCCCCTGATCTGCAAACGCTCCAGCCAGGTGTTATCGGGCAAAATCACCGTCAATTCCTGCAATAACTCAATAACCGGCGGGCTGTCCTGCTTTTTCTGCAACAAAAACCGCGAGGATTCCACCGCTTTTTCCAGTTGCTCACGCAAATTCAGTACATGCCCAGATTCACGCTGTAAGACGTCTACCTGTTTTTGCAAACCAATGACCAGCGTTCGGTATTGCCATAGCGGGAGTACGGTTGCCGCAAGCGCCAGGCTCAGGCTGACCGTAATCAATGCATTTCGCAAGCGCCGGGGCCAGATCCCACGCCGGGGCCGTTTCTCGTTCGGCAACAGGTTAATGCCTGGTCGGCTTCCTGTCACCTCAACCACGTCCGGCGCGACGCCCAGCGCCGCCAGGTTCCCCAACACTGCATCCACTTCAGGGCGCGGCAAGGCCGACAGCTCGACCCGTATTCGTCGTTGTTCCGGATGGCGCTCCACAATCAGGGCATCGTAATACAGTTGGCTGGCGTTAAACGGCGTCAACCGGTCCATCTCGTAACCCAACACCTGGCGCAAATTCGCCGTCGCCGCCATGGGCAACGTCACCACCCGCTTCAGCGCTCGATCCGCAGGAAGCTGCAAAACAATCGCCGAGGGATGTTCAGATCTGATCCATTTGTGCAGCGTTTCCCGATCCAGCGACTCCCAGGATTGCCGGGTCAATGCTTCGGGTTCGCCCCCTTCCTGGCGAAACAACGCCAAACTCTCGGAATCAGGTTTCAGGATCAACCGTCGGAAACCGCCGAGGAGTTTACCGCGAACCCCCACGGGCAACCAGCCCAACAGTCCATCACGCTGCCAGCGCCAGCAAGCGGCCAGACTCCAGCGTGAATCGCCTTGCGCTTGGAATATTTGCGGATACAGGGAAGACAGCATGGCTTCAATGGTTCACGTTGAAATTAAAAATGACGCCATCAGCGCAACCGCCAGGATAGCCAGCGCACGACTTGCCCCTGAGGCGGATTCTGCGTTGAAACCACCGTTTCTGCGCTCAGGGTAGCGCCGGTCCCCACTTGGGCAGTGACGGCAATATGATAAACATTCGAACGGCTGCCGGAAAAGAACGCTGGCCCATCCACCGACGGCGGCGTCGGTAGCGGGGCGCCTTCGGCAGCGGCCTGGGCGCGAGCGGTGACATAATCCGTAATCGCCGATTCGTCCAGTCCCGTTGCCGCCTGTAGCATCGCCGCCGAAGCCCACTGCGGGTTAATGCCGGAAATCAGGGTATCGGCAGTCGCCAGTCCTGCGAAACGCTGGCCAATATCCCGGTCCATCCCCAGAATCTGTAGCAACTCATCAACGCTGTCAAACGGGGCATTTTTGGGTCCAGGCCGACCTGCGCTACGATACTCAGCGTCTTCGGCCCCGCCCGGCGCGGTCGTCTGATCGTCCTGATCGCGCCAGTCGGCAATAACCGCAGCTAACTTCTCCGCATCCGTATCCGCCACACCCAATGCGATCAAT
>JAUPTV010000201.1 GCA_030917925.1 Pseudomonadota bacterium | reverse complement strand
GGATTGCCCAGAGGAGTTAAGGCTTGGTTTTCGCCGATTCGATTCCCCAGAGTGGGGAGTCTTACGCGGTTTGAACCGCAGCCGGCAACTCCCCCAGGTCTCACATCCTCTCCACAGACTTGACATCCCGCCAGCCCGGCGGTAGGTCTTGAATAGGAGACAGTGGTGATGTTACCGCAAAAACGCGGCGCTTAAACAGTCCCCGCCAGGGGGACTGCCGCGCCGCCCGCTATCCCTCCCCGCCCTAAAGGGCGAGGTCTCTCGCGGAAAATCTCGATGAATAAACCAAGATGACGTGTATACATCAGTAAAATCAAGCTATTATTAGCAATATGACATTCAAACCCAGAGCAAATTCATGCTGACTCAGCTACAGATTGAAAACTGGAAAAGCTTTACCACGGCTACGCTCCATTTCGATCCGCTATCGGTATTGATCGGGACGAACGCCAGCGGTAAGTCGAATGTTCTTGATGCCCTGCAATTTCTAAATCGAGTCGCATCGGGGACATTGATCACGGCAGCTTTGCAGGGAGATAGCACCATGCCGCCGCTGCGGGGTGGGATGGAATGGGTCGCCAAACGTCCGGGAAATCGTTTTGTGGTGGGCGTTACGGTGCGTTCTGATGACACCACCGATTATGAATATCGGCTCGAATGCCAGATTGTCGAGACCCACTGTGATGTATTAGCTGAGCAGTTACATCGCATCAAATATCGACTGGACAAAAAGGGTGGCCGCAAGCGTCTTCCGGGTAATGGCGTCAGGCTTTACCGCACGGATCAATGTGAGGCTGATGCGCCCACCATTACAGCCCGACTGTACAACGAAAAACAGGGATCGCCGCGACCACTGAGCAGGGCGCATACCGTTCTTTATCAATTAGCCGGACAGCCCACACGCCAGGAAATCAAGGATGGTATTACTGTAGTTGTTTCAGCATTGCGCGAGATTTTTATTCTTGATCCGATTCCTTCTCACATGCGCGGTTTTTCCCCTTTTTCTGAAAAGCTGGAGCCGGATGCCCGCAACATTGCAGGGGTGATCGCTGCATTAGCTGAAGCCAAGCAGAAAGAAATGGAAACCGTACTCACTCAGTATGCCAGTCAGTTGCCCGAACGCGATATTCGGCGGATTTACGCTGAGCCGGTGGGTAAGTTCAAGACCGATGCCATGCTCTATTGCGAGGAACACTGGCTGGATACGGGCGACTCTCCTACGGTGGATGCACCAGGTAGGTCTGATGATACGGACAACCAGGCCGCCACTGCGCAGGCCGAAGCAACGCCTACCATAGATGCACGAGGGATGTCTGACGGCACTTTGCGATTTCTTGCCATTCTTACCGCCTTGCTCATGCGTCCCAAGGGGAGTTTGCTCGTCATTGAGGAAGTGGATAACGGGCTGCACCCTTCCCGTTCCCGGTTGCTGCTGGATATGTTGCAGAAAGTTGGCGGACAACGTGGCGTCGATGTGTTGGTGACAACCCATAATCCGGCGTTGCTCGACGCGATGGGCATGGAATTGGTGCCTTTTATTACCGTGGCGCACCGCGATCAAAAGACGGGGGACAGTGTGCTGACTTTGTTGGAAGAGATTGAACAATTGCCGAAGCTGTTAGCGCAAGGCCCGGTAGGACGATTGTCCAGTCAAGGATTGATCGAAGGAGCATTAAAACTTCCTTCTCCGATGCTTGAAGCGGTTGCTCAATGAACAAGCGGGTGCTGATTTTTGATACTTCGGTGCTGTGTTGTTGGATAGTGCGGCGAACACAATTTGCCTTCTTTTCAACCATACTGGCTACGTCGGCTATCGCGATTACGCCACCGACGGTCGTTCGCTCTTTGGCAACTAAAGGTATGCGGTTGTCTTCGGAAGACGAAGACGTAAAACCTGAATCGTGTTCAAAAGCATTCGTTTTGGCCGACCTGTCGCCGGTCGGTTGTGCCACCGGTGTCGCTTGCTGCACCGGGGAGATCAGAGAACATTCAGTGTTCTCGGTACGGGGCATCGTACCCTCTACAGAGGAATCCCCGTCCTTTAGGGCGGGGAGGATGTCAATGATCAATCGCCGCTCTGGGAAGCCCGTCATTTGAAAGAACTGGCTGACCGCTGGCCGGTTTTAGCCGCGATTGGTCTTTCCATCGGGGATGCCACGATTACGGACGTGGCGGAATACTACGCCCGCGCCGGGTATCAGGTAGAAATTCTCACCGGTGATCAGGGTTTGAAAGCCTACGAGCCGGTTCAACCACTGCAAATACCCCGGCGTAGAAAGTGAACGTATGTAGGAGCCGGGATGTGAAGAAAATTCGGGTGGTGCTGGAGTGAAAATTGCGCTGACGGTGAGGTCTGACGCGGCAAGAACGGGCGGCGTTAGAACAGTGGGCTAACGGGTAATAAACGCAGACGGATTTGCGCTTCCGCCACACTGATAAATGCGCCTCCGACCAATTCTGCTGAATGGCGCGAAAGCACGAGGTTTAGATAGTGGTTGACGTGGTCAGGGTGCATATTGCGTAGCCGGAAGAGAATCACGCTGGGCAGACGGGCACCGCTGGCCGCAACCAGTTCGCCAAAATCCAGGTCGTGGGTAAGCAAAATACGGGCTTCTTCTCGCGCCTTGGCCAAGATTGCGGAATCGGGCCATCGCCCCAGCCCTTGTTCTTGAAGGTGCGTAGCGTCATGGTGGAGAGTACGCAGGAACGCGACGGTTTTGGGCGAAATGCCCATATCAGCCAGGAATTTCATGCTGCGGCCAAGGGTTCAACCGGATAAACGGCGTCTTCCGCCAGCCAGGCGGCGTATTGCAAGGCTTGCTGGATGTCTTCCGGTTCGAGATAGGGATAGGCGTCGATGATGTCCGCTGTGGTCATACCATTGGCCACCAGGTTCAGCACCAGCGCCACGGTCATCCGCATTCCTCGGATGCAAGCGCGCCCGCCCATGATGGTGAGATCGAAAGTAATACGATTGAGTGACGACATGATGGAAACTCTCGGAAGAGGTTGTTGATGGAGTCAATGATGACCATAGCAGTTTGTACGAAAAAATCTAACCCGTCTTTGGCGTTTACGGTCGCGCCAACGACGGTTGCGTCCGGACGCGGCTTATTAGCTCAACCGGGGCGGCAGCCGCTGACTGATGCCGATATTCACCAGCGGATTGCTGCCCGACTCAAAGCACAGGACATTGCTACCCAGTTTGCGGAGGAACGAAATGATGCTGACTGAGCGAATGATCCAGCAGGCGGTTGAACGAGTCATTGCCGTAGCGACTTCTCCGCTCCGGGTAATTTTGTTGGGTTCCTATGCCCGTGGCGACGCGAACGAAGATTCTGATCTCGATCTGATCGTGGTTGAAAAGGAGATTCCTGATCACACCAGCGAATACGTCCGCTTGCGGGCGGCGCTGGGTTCGCTCGGCGTCGGGATTGATCTGTTGCTTTACCCGGAAGCAGCGTTTGATAAGCGCCGCGATTGGTGCAGTACCCCGATTTACTGGGCGGTGCGCGAAGGTAAGGTACTGTATGACCATAGCAACTAACCAGTTACGCCCTTTCCTTTCATCCCCACCCCTTTGACCGAGACCGCTCACCATGACCGACCTGTTCCGCACCCCGAATAACGCCGCTGCTGGCCCGGTCGAGTGCCTCGGTCTGACCTTTGCCGATGATGCCGCCCGCCGTGAGCATTTTCTGGCAATTCTGCAGGAGAAGTTGCAAGACCCGGCGTTTCGGCAGATTGCAGGTTTCCCTATCGGTAGCGATGAGGACATTTTGGCGCTGTCCGATCCGCCTTATTACACCGCTTGCCCGAATCCGTTTATTGCCGATTTCATCCGGTTGTATGGGACGCCATATAACCCGGCAGTGCCGTATCACAAAGAACCGTTCGCGGCAGATGTCAGCGAAGGGCGAAGTGGGATTTTCTACGACGCTCATAGCTACCATACCAAGGTGCCACACAAGGCGATCATGCGTTATATCCTGCATTACACCCAGCCGGGCGATCTGGTGTTTGACGGGTTTTGCGGAACGGGAATGACCGGCGTGGCAATTGTGCGGGGATCGGAAAACGGTGGAGTCGTTGGGCTATCGAGTGGAGAAAGACGGCGCGATTCTAGAGTCGGTTCAGGAGGACGGTCAAACCGTGTGGAAGCCGTTTTCACGATTAGGCGCACGGCGGGCGATTCTGAATGATTTATCGCCAGCGGCGACATTCATTGCCTACAACTATAACACGCCGGTGGATGTCGCAGCGTTTGAGCGAGAAGCGAAGCGGATTTTGGCCGAAGTCGAGGCGGAATGCGGCTGGATGTATGAAACGCGGCATAGCGACGGCAAGACGAAAGGACGGATCAATTACATGGTCTGGTCGGATGTGTTTATCTGCCCGGAATGCGCGGGGGAAGTAGTGTTCTGGGCGGTGGCGGTGGTTGACTCGCGACGAGGCTGGTCGGCTACTCGCCGAATTACCGCCACACTTATCCGCGATGGCGCGGTTCACACTGGCAACGGGACTCCGGGAAATGAACGTGGTAGAACTGGGCTGGACGCAGATTGATTTAGAGAATCGCCGCGCGTGGATTCATGCAGATCAGGCGAAAAGTCAGCGGGCCATTGCGGTACCCCTGAACTCCGAGGCGATGGTGGTGCTGCGTGAGCAACAAGATCAGCATCCCACTCGGGTCTTTGTCTACGAGGGTAAGCCTGTCACCCGAGCGAATAACCACGCCTGGCGAAAGGCGCTGCAACGGGCCGACATTGCGGATTTCCGCTGGCACGACCTGAGACACACCTGGGCGTCATGGCATGTACAGGCTGGAACGCCGCTGAATGTCCTGCAGGAACTGGGCGGCTGGGCGACCTTACACATGGTGATGAGGTACGCGCATCTGGGCGCTGATCATCTTGCGGAACATGCCGAGCGGATTGCCCGCCCACGAGTAATCCGCACAAATCCCGGCACACCCACCCATGACGCCTTGCCGAAAATGGCAGCAACCCAATGATTATATTGGAGCTGGCGAAGGGAATCGAACCCCCGACCGGCTGATTACAAATCAGCTGCTCTACCGACTGAGCTACGCCAGCACAGAATATCCATTATAGAAACTTTCCCGCACAACACAAAATTTTTCTTCTCAACCATTGACAGATCTGCTTGAGACCCTCAAAATATGCGACTCAATTTTGGAGGGGTTCCCGAGCGGTCAAAGGGGGCAGACTGTAAATCTGTTGGCTCAGCCTTCGAAGGTTCGAATCCTTCCCCCTCCACCAAAATTAAAGCAACATCAACGTGTTTCAGAGTGAATCAGCTAACTCTGGCTGGTGCGGGGCGATGGTTCCGGTCTGACGCGAGAACAGCGGGTGTAGTTCAATGGTAGAACCTCAGCCTTCCAAGCTGATGGTGTGGGTTCGATTCCCATCACCCGCTCCAAAGTTAAGTATACGGTAAAAATTTTTAGCCCATATAGCTCAGTTGGTAGAGCGCATCCTTGGTAAGGATGAGGTCACCAGTTCGACTCTGGTTATGGGCTCCAATTAAGTTGCTGTTAATTGTAATGATGCCGACCGACCAAAGCGCATTTGGTCCGAATCTCTGGTCCTAAGCTTTGCAGGGGAGTTTCCCGGATGTCCAAAGAAAAATTTGAGCGCAGCAAACCGCATGTGAATGTGGGCACGATTGGCCACGTCGACCATGGTAAAACCACGTTGACGGCGGCGATCACCAAAGTCATGGCGGCCCAGTTCGG
>JAUPTV010000200.1 GCA_030917925.1 Pseudomonadota bacterium | reverse complement strand
TGACTCTGGGCCACTGTCTGGGACTGACCGTCATCGCCGAGGGCGTGGAGACTGCGCAACAACAGGAAATTTTGCTCGAACACGGTTGCGATTATGCTCAGGGCTATCTGTTCAGTCGGCCATTGCCAGCGGCGGAGTTTGTGGACTGGTGGAAGCGTTCAATCACGCGGTGATCTTGAAACTCAAGATGATCCTTGTCGTCGCAGATTTGGCCTTAAAATGGCGACTGAAACTCGTTGAATTGCTGGAGATCAAAACGCGATGGAATTTTTGAGTGAATACGGGATGTTTCTGGCCAAAGCGATCACGCTGGTCATTGCCGTACTGGCGCTGGTCGGCGGGATCGTAGCGCTGGTTGCGCGGGGCAGTGGGGAGTCAGAGAGCCGGGGACGGCTAGATATCCGGCACTTGAACGATGATTACGACCAGATGGCGCTGGCGCTCAAGTCGGCGATCCTGCCGAAGAAGGCGCTCAAGCAGTTTCAAAAGGAGCATAAGGCGCGGGAGAAACAGCATGACAAGACGGAACGCCACCGGGTATTTGTGCTGAATTTCCATGGCGACATCCGCGCCGCTGCGGTGGCGTCGCTGCGGGAAGAGGTGACGGCGGTGCTGACGTCCGCCCAACCGGAAGATGAGGTGATCGTGCGGCTGGAAAGCGCGGGCGGGATGGTGCATGGCTACGGACTGGCGGCGGCGCAGTTGCTGCGTCTCCGGGAGCGGCAGATCAAATTAACCGTAGCGGTGGATAAGGTCGCGGCCAGTGGCGGCTACATGATGGCCTGCGTCGCCGACCGGATTGTCGCCGCGCCCTTCGCCATTCTTGGTTCCATCGGGGTCATTGCCCAGTTGCCGAATTTCAACCGGTTGCTGAAAAAGCATGATGTGGACTTTGAGCAGTTCATGGCCGGGGAACACAAGCGCACGGTCACGCTGTTTGGTGAGAATACTGACAAGGGCCGCCAGAAGTTTCAGGAAGAAATCGAAGACGTCCATACCCTGTTCAAGGACTTCGTGAAAAACCACCGCCCCCAACTGGATCTGGAACGGGTGGCGACCGGGGAACACTGGTTCGGGGCGCGGGCCTTGGATTGCCGACTGGTTGATGAACTGCGCACCAGCGATGACGTCCTGCTGGACGCCAGCACCAGCGCCGATTTGTACGAAATTACCTATACTGGTAAAAAGCCGTGGCTGGCACGGTTACTGGCCCAGACCGGCGAAGCGCGCAGCCGGTTTTGGTAATCGCCGCTTCAACCTGCCTGTGGATTAGAACGGAATGTCATCGTCGAAACCGCCGTTGTTATCCGGGGCACCCGGCGGGGGGGATGTAGGCCGCGCCGGGGCGGCATTTTGTGGTCTGGCGGCTGGCGGCGCATAGCTTCCTTCCGAACTCTCGGCACCAAATGCACTGTCCGAACGGTCGCTCTTTTTATCCAACATCTTCATTTCATTCACGACAATCTCGGTCATATAGCGGTCCTGGCCGCTGGTTTTATCCTGCCATTTGCGAGTTTGCAGGCGACCTTCCACGAAGGCCAAAGAACCCTTGCGCAGATACTGGCCAGCGATTTCCGCGAGTGGGCTAAAGAACACCAGGTTATGCCACTCCGTGCGTTCCTGTTTCTCGCCGGTGCTCTTGTCTTTCCAAACCTCGCTGGTCGCCATTGAGACCGTGGCCGTCGCCTTGCCGCTCGGCATATAGCGCACTTCCGGGTCCTTGCCCAAGCGCCCAATCAGCATGACTTTGTTAATGCTGGACATAAAACTTTTCTCCTTCAGATAGTTGCAGGGAATCAGTGAGGATAAATTCAGCGAATGACCCGGATCGAGAGATCCAGCGCAGTTTCCAGGGGAAGCCAGGTGCGATCTGCGGTCAGCACCGGGGTAGCCAGCCGCAGACCTAGCGCCAGACAGGCGCGATCACCCAGAGATAAACCGTAGGGTTGAGTCAAGGTCCATAACCGCCCAACCCGCTCGGCGTCTTCGGGGATAAAAGACAAAATTTTCAGCCCGACAGCCGTGACATCTTCGTGCATTCCGGCAATGTCCACCGCCCGCGCCAGGGCTTTTTGGATGACCTCGGCCCAGTTAACGCTGGAGATAGCCGATTCAGCCAGCACCGCTTCCACGGTTTCTGCGCCGGGTTCCCCATGCAACCAGGCCAGGAGGGCTGAAGCGTCGATGACGGCTTTCATGGCGCGATTTCCCGCTGGTATTCAGTACGGCGCTCGGCGATCAATTCATCCGCCAGATTGATGTTGACTGGGACAGCGGCAAAGCGGGCTTTTAAACGTTGTTGAATCGTAGCGCGTTTCTCCAGCACCAGCCGACCGTTTTCCAATCGTGCGACTAGCGTGTCGCCTTCCACTAACGCCAATGCCCGGCGCAATACCGCAGGAATGACCAGACGGCCTTGCTGCCCCATTTGCACTTCGGCAGGAGGTAGATCAACAGTTTCTGTCACATTGACCTCTACTTCACCATCAATTGAACAATATGGCCATCATACTTAAATAAGCCATGCGCTGTCAAAAGTGCCAGATACTCAATAAACCAAGGTGAACCGCTCATCCACCGGCTGGCGTGTCCGCGGCAAACTGACGCAACAGCGCCTCGTCCAGCGTCCGCCGATCCACCTTGAGATACGCGACGCCTTCATCGGCGACCACTGCCGCCTCCGCGACGCCGGGGACTTCAATCAGCCGCAGCGTCAATAGCCGTGCCTCCACCTCATCGAGGATATCAACCGGAAGCAGGTAGCTACTTAGATAAGGCGGTTCGCGCATAGTCCAGGCGACCAACAGCCAGGCTAAGGCCCCGAGAGTGGCAAAGGCGAAGACTCCATGCGGCCCGAACTGTCCGTTTAGCCATCCGCCCATCGCGCCCCCGGCGAAGGCCCCCAGAAACTGACTGCTGGAATAAACCCCCATGGCCGTCCCCTTGGCATCAGGCGGTGCCAGCTTGGCGATCAGCGAGGGCAGCGTCGCTTCCAGCAAGTTGAAAGCGGTGAAAAATACCAGCAGCAGCACGGTCATTTCCAATACGGTATCGGGCAAGGCCGTCAGTCCCAGTTCCACCAGCGCCAGCGTCGCAATGGCCCCCATAAATACGGCTTTCAATTGTCTGCGTTTCTCGGCCAGGATGATGAAAGGAATGATGGCGACCATGGAAAAGGTCAGCGCCGGCAGATAAACCTGCCAGTGCTGATGACTGGCCAATCCAGCATCGCGCAAGGCCAAGGGTGCGGCGACGAACGTGGCGGTCAGCAACAGGTGCAGGATGAAAATGCCGAAATTCAGCCGCAATAACTGTTCATCATGCAATACCCGCCCGAATTGGGAAGCGACCGGCTCGGCGTCGCGATGAATGCGGCTTTCTACGGGATTCGGCACCCGGAAGCGCACCACGGCCATGCCGAACAGGGCCAGCACTGCGGTCAGCCAGAAAATGCCCGGCACCCCGATCCAGCCATTCAACACCGGGCCGAGGATCATGGATGCGGCGAAGGAGAGGCCGATAGTGACGCCAATTGTCGCCATCACCTTGAGTCGATGCGCCTCATGGGTCAGATCCGCAGCTAAGGCCATGACGGCTGCCGAGATTGCCCCGCCGCCTTGCAGTGCGCGACCCAGAATAACGCCCCAGATGGAATCGGCGAGGGCGGCGACTACACTGCCCACTGCGAAAATCAGCAGACCGATATAAATCATCCGCTTGCGGCCATAGTGGTCAGAGAGAAAACCGAAGGGGATTTGAAAAATCGCCTGACTGAAACCGTAAATGCCAATGGCCAGTCCCGCCAATGCCGGGGTATTGCCCTGCAAATGTTCGGCGTACAACGCGAAGACCGGCAGAATCATGAACAAACCCAACATTCGCAATGAAAAGACCCCTGCCAGCCAGAACGCCGCCTGACGTTCAGTGACGGTCATGGGTTCAGCCTCCAACTCTGCTTTCATCGCGTTTTAAACCTCTCCAATGTGCGCTTGATCGACAAATACCTGGTCAAGCTGGCTGTTGGTGGTTACTGCCAGGACTTTCTTTCGCACGGTGTCATTGCCGACATCCAGCCGGAAATAGCGCTCCACGCCATCCGCGCCTTTCTGTTTCCGAATGAGTTGTATCCGGTCGAATAGCGTCCAGTGCTTCTCGGCGAATCGGGCCAGCCCGACTGCCTTGGCGGCATTATCTTTCAGGCTCGGATCATGCGGTTCCAGAATGTCGAACCGGAAATCGTTGGCGACCTGCCGCACAACCAGTACATCGGGGAACATCGGTTTGATGTTGCCGGCCTCCTCGTAAGGAATTTCCAGCGACCAAGGCTTGCGGTCGACGTTGCGCAGCCAGCCGACCACTGCCGAGTCGGCCAGTTCTTCCTGCAACACCCCCTGTTCCCAGGTTCCCAGATCGGCGCGGAACTGGCCATCGTCTTCCAGGAACAGGTGCCGGTCGTATTTCGGAGCCTTGGTGGAGCGGCGAAAATCGAGGGTGTCCGGGATCAACCACGGAATCGCCTGGGGATCGGGGGACGCCAGCCGCAGCCGTTCAAAGTGCTGGCGGCGCGGTTCTTTCAAGCCGGCAATGGCGTGCTTGTGTTCGGCGAACAGCGCATTGAATTGACCTTCGGCGAAGGCTTCGAGATGCTGCATCGCCGGATGATCGCGGGTCAGCGCTACCACCTCCACCTTAACGTCATCGGCCTCCCGGTCGCCCTGCACACGCCAGTATTCGATATGCAGCCCGTTGCCGAGCAGCCGCCCGGCCTGTTGAAAATGGCGGTCAAGGTCGGCGGCAGCCGCTTCGATGGTGTACGCGCCCTCATACTCGGCGATGCCGGTTCCGTGCTGGATCGCGATGGTTTTCAGGTCGACACCGGTGAGTTGTTTGACCCATGTGGCCAGCGTCCCATTGTCCCGCAACTGTTGAATTTCCAAGGTCATCTGCTCGACGATCTGCGCTTTCACACGCTCCTGGGCGGCATCGTCAATCCGGTCGTGGGTGAGTCCGCGCCCCAGTCCCATCAGGCGGCGCATGGCGCTCTGTTGGCGCACGGCGTTGACCCGGTAGGTGACCAGGTGGTTCATGGCGGCGAAAACATCGTCCATGCCCGCCCGCCGATACAGCGTCACCAGTTCCCGGCTGGTTCCCGTTTCGGCAGGCGGAGCGTCCTCAACATTCTTCAGGTCCTGAATGACGGCTTCGACCGTCGCTTGGTCGTAATGGGGCAGGAAGAGGTGGACATCATTGAGTTCAGCGTCAGCGGCGATCCGGCGCGCCAGCGGGGTTCGGACCATCCGACCCAGTAACTGGGCGATATAGGTATGATCCTGCGCCCGACGGAATGACATCATCACTTCGGCGCGGGGGCAGTCCCATCCGGTGGACAGGCTCATCTTGAACAGCACCACGCCGATATTCTGCGTTTCCTCGATCCGCGAGGCGTCGATGCGCCGCACCCGGTGCCCGTTAATATCCAGATCGCCGCAATCGTTGAAGGTGTGCGCGACTTCATCTTCCCGCAGCGGTCGGTTTATAGCCTGTTCCAGCGTCGCCAGGCTCTGGCTCAAACTGGTTTTGGTCAGGGTTTGGTCGGTCCCGTCTTCCACTTGAATGACCAGGATTGGATAGACCGCTGTTTCCGTCTGGTTCTGGGAGTAGGCGGCCCATCGCTGTTCAATCCGCTGCCAGCGATGCGCGGCTTCGGCCAGCAGGGTCATTTCCGCCTGACTGGCGTCGTCCGGGTAGTGGATCAGAATGCGATCCTTGAGCAGCCCCGAGGCCCGGACGTTCTCCGCCGGGATGTAGACCTTGGACACCGTGTGGGTCGTGCCCGCCAGCAGGGCTTCAAATCGGCGCGGAGTGGCGGACACGCCGATAACCAGCGGCATTCGGCACAAACCATCTTCCGGGCTACCCAGCAGGAAGCGTTGCAGGATGGTTTGCGCTTTCTCCGCCGCCTTGCCCACCCGCATCCCCCGATGGGCTTCGTCGATCACCACATAGAACCGATCCGGCGCGGCTTTGGCCGTGTTCGTCAAGGTTTCCCACAAGGTGTAATTCCGCCCGTCGCTTTTGCGGGTCAATCGCTTTTCACTACCCAACTTCTGGGTGTTCATGAAATAGAGATGGCCACCGGATAGCCGTTCAGCGTCAAAGCTGGCGTCCAGATTGACCAGTTGCCGGACCCGGATTCGATTGGATTTGCCTTCGATTTTCAGCCGGGTCTGCTCATTCAGTTCCGGCATATCAGAAATCCACAGGATCACAGCATCGGGCTGCGCCTCGAACGCCGGTTCACCGAACAGGATGTCCTCAAACAGCGCGGTCATGACAATGGTTTTACCAGCGCCGGTAGGGGCGGAAAAAGAGATGACCTGGGGGTTGGCAATGCTCGCCACTTGCCGGGCCGCCGCCAGCTTGATGCGTAATTCCGCCAGTGCGTCTTCCTGGAAATCGAATAATCCGACCTTCATGGCGCGTCCTGCCCTTTGTTAATCATGAAGTTTTCGAGATAGTCCCGGTAAAGCTGGATGACTTGCGGAACGCGCAACTGGCGAGCCATTTCCTGGAAAGCGTCCTCGGAGTCAGTGACCAGATAGACGTG
>JAUPTV010000199.1 GCA_030917925.1 Pseudomonadota bacterium | reverse complement strand
GGCGAGTTGCAGGCGCAGTTGATCGATCTGCGGGCGCGGTATGAACAGCGGCAACAGGAAGCCGCCGGGCGGATTGGACAGGTCGCTCTGCAGCAGGCGCAACAGGAACGCCGGTTGGGCGCACTGCTGGATGAAACGCGCCAGCGGCTGCCTGCGCCTCTCGATACGCAGCAACTGGCGGCCCTGGCGGCGCAGTACAACCATTTATACGACGCCTTGTATGTACGCTTTGAAGATGATTTTCGTGGTAGTACGACGCAGATTGCCGAGCGATTGCGCGTGTATTTGCCAGTACTGCAGACGGTTTCTCGAAATACCGAGCCACTGACGGTTCTGGATCTGGGCTGCGGGCGTGGCGAATGGCTGGCGATTTTGGCCCAGGCGGGCTATGACGCGCACGGGGTAGACTTGAACCGGGTCCTGATTGACGATGGTCGGGCGCAAGGGTTGGCGGTGGAGGAGGGCGATGCGGTCGATAGTCTGCGTGGCTGGCCGGATGGCAGTCTGGGGGCGGTTACTGCCTTTCATCTGATTGAGCATCTGCCACTGGATGTCCTGATCCGTCTGATCGACGAAGCGGCGCGCACCTTACAACCGGGTGGTCTGCTGATTTTTGAAACTCCCAATCCGGAAAACGTCTTCGTCGGCAGTCAGACCTTTTATCTGGACCCGACACACCGTAACCCGATCCCCCCGGCCACGGCGCGGTTTCTGCTTGAAGCGCGTGGTCTGGGCAACGTAGAGATATGGCCGCTGCATCCGTTCCCCGAAGCCGAGCATCTGCCCGCTGACGGAACCCCGGCGACTTCGTTTATCAATACGCATTTCTTTGGCCCGCGCGATTATGCCGTGATGGGCCGCAAGCTTTGAGAGGCGTTTTTTCGCCGGCCTCTATTGGAAAATCGGCCCTCACCCCCAACCCCTCTCCCGTTTGCGGGAGTGAGGCGTTTTTTTACAGGTTCTAAGCTGCTTCCATGCCCATGTCTGATCATTGCAACGAAGATTCCCTCGCCCCGGCGGACCGGTTCCGTCCACCCATGACGGCGATCATCATTCTCACCTGGAACGGTCTGGACTATACGCGGCGCTGTCTGGAGACGTTGCAGCCGAGCGTCGATCCCCAACGGTATCGGGTCGTAGTCGCCGATAACGGCAGCACTGATGGCACGCTGGCCTGGCTGGCGGAGCAGGACTGGATCGAGGTCGTGGACAATGGCGCTAATCTCGGCTTTGTGCGCGGTAATAATGCGGCGATTCGGCAACTGCCCGACGATTGCGATATCGTTCTGTTGAACAATGATATCGAGATTATCCAACTGGACTGGCTGGATCGGTTGCAGGACACGGCTTATGCCGCTGATGACATTGGCGTGGTCGGCTGCCGATTGCGGCGGCCCGGCGGCCAGTTACAGCACGCGGGGACCTATATGCCTCTGGAAACCCTGTGGGGTCAGCAGATCGGCGGTACTCAGCTTGATATCAATCAGTACAGCGCTACCCGCGATGTCGAAGGTGTGGTTTTCGCCTGCGCCTATCTCAAGCGGGCGCTCATTAACACCATTGGCCTGCTGGATGAAGATTATTTCTCCTATTTCGAGGATACCGACTACTGTCTGAAAGCCCGAGTCGCCGGGTTCCGCACAGTCTGTTGCGGTTCCGTGACCGTGCTGCATCATGAAAACGTCTCGACGCGGGTGAACGGGGTCAGTCATTCAGAGATGTTTCTGACCTCGCAGCAGGTGTTTCGCGACAAGTGGCTGACTCTCCTTGAGCGGGAGCGGTATACCCGAACCCTGGACTGGCATTCGATCATTCATCTGCCTACCGGCTACGCGATCAGTTCCCGCGAGTTCATGCTGGGTCTGGATCGCGCTGGCGTTCGCCTGACTTATCGTTATGTTTACGGCCCCGGCACAGTGTTTCCCGTGGAGGAACCTCCGTATGGCGATCACTACCTGGTTAACGTGATCCGCGACCGCGAACTGCAACCGTGGGGTGTGCAGGTGGTGTATGGCCAGGGCGATGTCTTCGCGTCCAATTCCGGGGCGTACAAGATTGGCTTTACCATGCTGGAAACCGATCACATTCCCGAGGAATGGGTGCGTCAGGCCAATCTGGTTGATGAAGTCTGGGTGCCTTCCCACTTTAATGTCGAAACCTTTCAGGCGAGCGGGGTGCGGCGGCCGATTCAGGTGATTCCGCTGGGCATTGATCCTGACTATTTCAACCCGGACATTGTCGCTTGTCCTAATCCAGAGGTTTTTACCTTCCTCAGTATTTTTGAATGGGGGGAACGTAAGGCACCGGAAATCCTGCTTCAGGCGTTTAATGATGAGTTTCGCTGCGATGAACCGGTCGTGCTGGTGTGTAAAACGCTGAACAAAGATCCGGCGGTCGATGTGTCGGCGGCCATTCGTGCCCTGGGCTTGCGGTCGGCGGGTGGGCGCATGGTGTTATCGCTGAATGAGGTCGTGCCGACCTATCAGTTGGGCGTGCTGTACCGGTCGGCGGACTGCTTTGTGCTGCCCAGTCGCGGGGAAGGGTGGGGGATGCCGATTCTGGAAGCGATGGCTTGCGGTTTGCCGGTGATTGCGACGAACTGGGGCGCACAGTGCGATTTCATGCATGAGGATAATGCCTATCTGCTGGACATTGACGGGCTGATTCCGGCAGTGGCCAAGTGTCCTTATTACACCGGCTTTCGCTGGGCGCAGCCGTCCTATGAACATTTGCGGGTGCGGATGCGCGAGGTTTACGAGAACCGCGAGGCGGCGCGGTTGAAGGGTCTGGCGGCTTCGCGTGAGGCGTTGGAGCGCTGGACTTGGGATCAGGCGGTGAAGAAGATCATTCAGCGCATTGATGCGATTGGCGCGCTGCGTTGATCAGTGGACATTTCGAACCACCCCGGCGCTTCGCGCCACCCCTCCTTGACCAAGGAGGGGAATCCGGAAGTCCGGCAATCGAAAAGGGATATGACCCGTGGTGTTAGCCCAGAACCTCCCTCCTTGGACAAAGGGGGGCCGGGGGGGATTGGGCGCTACCTCGGGCGATCAGCGGTTCTCGGACTGAGTTTCGTCATCCTGGTTCAATTCGCTGCCGCGCAGGGCACAGCGGCAGCGGATACCCTGGTCACGGCACGGTCGGCGGTTGACCGGATTGAACTGGAGCAGGGTGGCTTTGCGACAGTGGCGATGGTCTTGACCAATCACGGTCCGCTGACCTGGGCCAGTGAGCCGCCCCATCCAGTGCATGTTTCCTGGCATTTGCGTGCGGGCGATGGGCGAATGCTGGTTTATGACAATCCCCGTACCCTGTTCCCGCAGTCGGTCGCTCCCGGCCAGACGGTGACGCTGAGGGTCAGGATCGGCGCGGATCGGTTCCCCGGTCCCGGCGATTATCGCGTGGAATTTGATCTGGTGCAGGAAGGTAAAGCCTGGTTTGCTGACCAGGGTGCGCCGACGCTGACGTTGCCGGTGCAGGTTCGTCCGCCGGCGCGGACCGTTCTGGAGGATGCTGCGCTGGCCCAGCCGCTGACGTCGGCCTTGCAGGTGGCCGATTTCCCGGAATTGGGGCAGCTCTGGCGGTTGATCGAGAACACGCTGGTCTATACCCATCAGGAGTTCCGTGTGGGTGAGCGCCGTTACCAGGGTTTGGTGGCGGGCGGCGGTTATCCGCAACTGTGGGCGCGGGACAGCGCTACGGCGATGCATGGCAGCCGCTGGTTCCATGCGGGGCCAGCGCTGCGTGACTGGATTGATCTGTTGTTGACCCGGCAGCAGCCGGATGGGTCGATTCCTGACTGGGTGAATGTGCGCGGCGAGACAGACAAGAATACGGTCGAGACGGATCAGGAAGCGAGTCTGGTCATCGGCGCGGGTCATTATCTGCGTATTACGGGCGACACAGCCTGGTTGAGGGGGCTGATCAATGGCGAGTCCCGGTGGCGTCGTCTGCATCAGGCGCTGGATGATGTCTGGCGGCAGCGGCGCGATCCGGCCAGTGGGTTGATCACCGGCGCGCATACGATTGACTGGGGGGATGTGGAGCTGGGCGATTGTACGCAGGAGGCGATTTATGCAGGGCCGGGTTCGCACTGGACGGTCGATCTTTATGATCAGGCGATGCTGGTATTGGCGGCGCGTGCTCTTGTGCAGGGGGCTGTTGCGGTGGGCGAGGCCGGGATGGCGGCCCTCTGGCGGCAACGCGCTGAGTGGATAGTGGCCCGGACGCGGGCGCAACTGTGGCAGCCGGAACGCGGTTATTTTCGGATGCATCGCCATCTCGGTCCGCTGCGGCATGATTTCGATGAAGATGCGCTGTTTCCCATGGGGGGGGAATGCAGTGGCGATTGAAGCGGGTATGGCTGATCCGGCGATGGCGGAGCGGATTTTCGCCACGGCCCGCCTGCGGCAGGTTGAATACGCGATGCCGACGATTTCCGGGGTGCTGTTGCCGCCTTATGTGGATGATGTTTATTGTCATTCGGCGGTGAACCGGGCCTGGCATTATCAGAACGGCGGTCAATGGGACTGGTTCGGGGCACGGTTGATTCTGGCGATGTACGAGGCGGGCTATAGTGATGCGGCGACGGTGGCGCTGCGCCAGATTGCGGAAAGGAATGCAGCGCATTTCGGTATTAGCGAGTGGCATGATCGCGCTGGTCATCCGCAGGGCAGTCCCTGGTATAGCGGCAGTGCGGGGGTACTCGGTCGGGCGCTGGTCGAGGGTTACTTTGGCATTGTCAGTGAATTTGCGGCGCTGACGATTCGCCCACGTCTCAAAGAGGCATCGGGGCGGATTGCGCTGCGTGAACCGGTGACGGGCCGCCGCATTGCTTATGATTATCGCGCTGAGGCGGAGCGGTTGCGGCTTTGGCTGGATACGGATCATCCGGCGCCGGTGTCGGTAGTGTTGACGTTGCCGAAAGGGTGGTCTGGCGTTCGGACGGTGACGGTGAATGGCCGGCCGGTGGCGCATCAGGCGGGGCAAACGGGCGAAGATCGCTGGCTGCGTATCCGTTTGCTGCCCCGGACGGGACCGGTGCGCATTGAAGTTAATGCCTTTCCGGCTGATCAGCGGACTTCCCGAACCACCCCGGCGCTAACGCGCCACCCCTCCTTTGCCAAGGAGGGGAATCCGGAAATCCGGCTTTCACCGGAAAAAACGATAATGCGAAATCCTCCCCGGCTTGAAGGCCGGGATCTCTCGCGGAAAATCTGATGAAACATCGCATTGATCCAAAAATTGACTGTGTGTTTAAAGCGCTGCTGGGGGCGGAACGCAACCGGCGGCTGCTGATCCACTTTCTCAACGCCATGCTGGGCAACGAGTTGGCGAGTCCCTTGAAGGATGTTGACATTCTCAATCCCTACAATGAGCGGGAATTTCTCGACGACAAACTGAGCATTGTCGATGTCAAAGCCCGGGATAGGGACGGGCGACTCTACCAGATTGAAATTCAGTTGCTGAACGTGGCCGACTTGCCGGCGCGGATGCTGTACGGCTGGGCGGATTTGTACAGCGGACAACTCAAGGACGGGGACAACTACGGCGAGTTGAAGGCGACCTACGGCATCTGGCTGTTAGGCCAGCGCCTGTGGTCAGATCGGAAGGAAGCGCTACACCGCTTCCAGATGCGCGATGAACAAGGGCGGAGCCTGGTCGGGCACGGCGGCGTCTGGCTGGTGGAACTGAGCAAATGGACAGTGGGAGCGGTCGAAACCGAACAACAGCGCTGGCTGAGCTTTTTCGCGGAAGGCGAGCGACTGGATGACGAACACTTACCGACGTGGATGGAGACGGACGAAATGCAGCAAGCGATGAACACGTTAAAGACCTTTTCG
>JAUPTV010000198.1 GCA_030917925.1 Pseudomonadota bacterium | reverse complement strand
CTATCTTTTTCAAAGAAAATAGAAAATCACATTGGGGCTATTTGGTATTTTGTTCACCATTACAACAAGTCCCTATCGGTCGCTACTGCATGAGGGTTCACTACAATCTGCAGGACTACCTAAGCATGAAGCTTTAATTTTTAGTATTCTTGCACTTCATCTCTTTTTCGAGAATTTCTTTGACAAACAAAGGGATTTCCTTATCAAGCGCACGTGCTCCAGCTTTTAGTTGCTCGTAAATATTTGTATCTTCGCCTTGCCAAATAAGATCAAGTCGGCGAATTTGACGCATAGCAATATGAGAATAATTTTCTGGGTATGCCCAATAACAGGTTAAACAAACTGTTCTGTCTTTGTTGTTGTTCCAATTTTCACAATGTTCACAAGACCACGATTTCGCCCGATTTGCGGAACCAGAAAGCAACATAAAGTCTTCAGGTTTAAGTTCGTTTTCTTCCCCATCCCCGCCAACTTCGTAGGGGACACGATGATCAATCTGTAGTTCACGCTCATCAATTTCTTCGAGATAGATAAAGCATTTACAACCATATTTATCAACCAGCGCTTCCTTAATCTTTTTAGATAAACCAGTTCGCCCAGATAACTTTCTAAATCCTTTATTTTCTAAATCACCAAAGCGGTATGCAGCAATTTTTCGCCCATCAGAACCAGTTACTCTAAAGGTTTCAATTGGAATGCCATGCTCACGCACGTCGCGGACTGCACGCGGTGGATGATTATAGCCATATTGATCTTTGAGTTCTTCTGTTGTGATAAATCCATGTTCTAAAACATGATCGATGACGGTTTTAGGGCGTTTTGCCGTAACGGAATGACAGAGATCAAGAAATTCTTTTGAGAAATTAGGCATAACCAGTATGATACTCTAGCAAAGCAAGTTGTTGAACAGAGGAATACCGATAGTTTTCGGTAGATTTTTTAGAAAAATTTTCGATTAAATTTCGTGAAAGATATAAAGATTCGTAAGTAATTTCATCACGCCCAAGCAAAGTTGCTTGGCTAGAACGCCCTGCATTTAATTCAATACGAGTTAAATCAAGGAAATCAGGTAGTGACTTACCAAACTCTTTATTTCCTCTTCGTCCATCATAACTAACAATGTAGCGTATTTCTCTTGAATTTAGTTTTTCAAGAGCAGCAACAAAATCATTATGATCAATTCCTGATAAGTAGCGACAGTCTCTATCACCACAAACTCCTTGATAAGGAGGGTCCATGTAAATTAAGTCATTTTTATTAGATTGAAATAAAATCTCTTTGTAATCACTTGAAGAAAATTTAGATTTTCCTTTTAATAATTTGGAAACACCAACAATATTTGCACGCATAGTTTCAGGTCGTGTTCCATATCGCCTTTTATCTGGACTTTGGTTAAATAATCCTTCTAAATTGTAACGTACTGAACCTTTAACGCAGCGCGCTAGCAAATACAAAAAAAGACGAGGGTCTTTTGTATGATTAAAACTCTCACGAACTTGATAATAGTGTTCAAGAGAATTGCTATGTTGTGCATTCCATATTTGTTCATAAAATGAAGCCATTTCAATAGGAGATTCTACAATTATCTGTAGTAACTCAGATAAAGGTTTATTGATATCATTAATCCAGTAATTTTTTGCCATCTGGCGTTCTGCGGCAGCAATGCTAATTGCAGCAGAACCTGAAAATGGCTCAATTAAACAGTCAATATCTTTTGGTAAATAACGCAAAATATCAGGAGCTAAGTTACGCTTACTTCCTTGATATTGAATTGGATGTGGTGTGGTTTTCATTTTGGCTGACGAAAAGTAGATTATAGGTTAAATATGGTCTATGTGCGGGCGTCGATTTTCTGTTTTTATGGTTCTAATGTACCCATATTTTTTAAGTTCTTACCTAATCTAGGGATAAGCCGACCGTTGGAGCGTAGCGGAAGCGGGGTGGCTTGAGCGTGATGTTAGGTGTTTTTTATATAGGCTGGGCATCAATAAATTCTCTCATACTGCTAATTGATTCTTGAAGCTGCTCGCTGGTAAATCGGGTGTTTTTTGTATTTTCAGGGTGATGAATCTGATGACGAATATACTCACTAATAGTCAATTGCTCCGTTTGGAGATCACCATTTTTCTTTATACGGACGTAGTTAATGGTTTGGCGTCCGGCTTTGAACTGCACTAATAACCCCTCACTTTCAATAAATCCATACAACTCATTGTGGTACTCATCATTTGATTCGCCAAATGCTAAAAAATTAACTTCATTTAAAGATGGGTATGGCAACTCATTCCTTTCTACATCAACTACTTCTTTTTGATCGGCTTTTTTTATCAGCTTCAAGTGGTTGAAATCTAAAAGTTTTACTATTGATGGGCTGTGAGTGGTTAATAAGACTTGAGTATTACCAGACTTGGATAATTCGATAAATGCTTCGATTAGTTTGCGTTGATGACTTGGATGTTGGGATGTTTCTGGTTCTTCGATTGCATAAATGATGTCAGGAACATTACTTTCTGCCTTTCTTCTCTCAGCTTCCGCCCTAAAAAAATTCAAAAGTACCAACCTCTTAACTCCGCTGCCTCGCTTGTTAATTGGTATATCTTCGTCCCCTGTAATTGAGACATTTTTAAAAACATCTAACCACTTAAGGCTCTCTGTGCCGGGTATGATAGGGGTCAAAGTATTGGCTATCTCAGAATTCATTTCATTGAGTTTTTCCAATGTCTTTTCAGCCACTCCGCGCAGCTTAACCTCAACCTCATTAGCTACTTCATCAAGTTTATCCGCCAATCTTCTGTCCCTTAATATTTCTTGGACGGCCAATTTCATTGGATTTTGTATTTCACTATCGCCATCGCTGTTTTTTCGATCAGACTGAAATAATGCGTATAAGGGGAGATGGATTTTTAACTGTTCCCAAGTGTTTTTTGCATCAATTTTCGCTAATTCAATTTCGACATCTACTAATTCCAAACTGTCAGCATAATGCGACCAGATCGATTTACGCAATTCTGAATTTTTCGTCTTATCTGCACAGGACATTTCATCAGTAAGTAACTTTTTTAATTCACTTTGTTTTTTAAGTAGCAAATCTGAGCAGGCAGGATTTGTTGGATGAAAGGCTTTAACAAATACCTTCTCTTTTCCTCCGTTTGGAAATATCTTTAAGATTTCTAACTTACCTTCCCTGTTGAGTAAGTATTCGTTTGCTAAGCTGGTTGGATTTGTGGCGTCTATTTTAATGGTATCAGGCAAATTACCTAAAATGACACCAATTTTTATATTGGCATTCCTCTCTAACGCGGCTTGCTTATTTAGGTCTTCTTTGTCAATTTTTACAATGCCTTTCCCTTCGTTAAAGAAAATGTCTAAGGCTTCTAAAATTGTGGACTTTCCAATATCATTTTTTCCAACGAAAACATTCAAATCATTAAGCGAGATTCTGACTTCTTCTTTGTATGATCTAAAGTTTTCAAGGATAAGTTTCTCAAGTTTCATCAGTTCTTTTCCTTTTTTTTTTTGAATTGTTAGTTTGTAGTACGGTGACGCCTAACGACCAAGCTCACCTGCCGGGGCCGCAACGCAGCGGAGCGTCCGGTTGACCGCCGGGTTAGGCGCTCTTCGCTTGGGGGCACTTCAATCTTCAAGCCAGGCGTCATCATCGTTATCACTGTAGGAAATGTAATCGTTATCCATCACCTTAAGAAACTGAAGACGCTCTTTTACGTTGCTTATCTCGGTGTAGGCTTCGTCAACAGCTTCCTCAACGTAGGGCAAATCGGCGTCGTTCAGCAAGGCTTTTATGTAGCTTGCGGCCATGCTGGGGTCCAGATCTAATGGCTCTTGTGAGCGAAGCAACTCTATGTGCTTACTGGTGACGCTGGGGTTCATTAAGAAGAGGATGAATTCTTTCTTCTTAAGATCTTTGTCTACAAAGTCTAGGCGATCACCATAAAACACATTGATCGCCTTTGAGTCTCCCCGCAGTTCGTCAGTGTATATATTTAACTCGGATGCGCGCTTCTTGATGACTTCAAAGACGTTACCAGATATCTTTCTTACAATTCGGCCAACAAACTTACGTATTCGGTTGGTGTTGGGCGGAGGCAGGAATTCATTTTCAAGGTCAAGGTCTATTTTTAGATGTTTTTTTATGAAAACAAGCAGGCTGCGCTTCTCTTCGTATATATCAGGAACAATGCTTAGCGAGTAACGACCATACCTTTGTGACTTGTAGAACTTTGATAGTATCGTCAAGAACTCACGATGTACCGCTGAAAGTGATAGCGGACGATACTTGTCTAGGCGAGCTGCAAGATCAGCCGTATTGTGGGTTATCAAGCTCTCTTCAAGTGAATTAAGGTCTTCACTTTCGGAATGCTCAATTAGAATTATTGCGACCTTGAGTAACCGCTCAATGCCAACCGACAAATTGTATAAGATTTCAAAACTATCGACTGGATGTTGAAAGTGGTGTAATTCATGAAGCGCTCGAATGCCATTGTAGATAAAGGTCCCGGCCACATCTAGTTCTATACCAAGAGCGAAATTCTTCCACCACTCTGTAGGTTTCATCTACGCCCCAAACATGTATGTCTAACGAATAGTAGACCCCCCAAACGGGGTCTTTTTTCACACCAGACAGGTGTATAATCGGGATAATCGTAGCTACATGATACAAGATTGTCAATGACCTCCGAAGGAAATGCCTCGTATCTCAGAATACTTATACCTCTCTGGCATCAGCGATGCCTCAATCGACGATACTGCCTGACCAAATCCGCACTTTTAAACTCAAAAAAACTCCCCATCTGAATTTAACAGGGGCCACGAGGACCCAGCCCTTAGTTCTTTGGCCATCAAAACTGTCCGAACTATTATATAGTTCCATCATATCTACCTTTAATGGAATTCCCCATCATGCCTAAAGAACCGATCCGCCTCGATGCCCGCGTCACTCTTGCCCATGGCAATGGCGGCCGCCTGATGCGTGAATTGATCGACGGAATTTTCGCGAAGGAACTCGGCAACCTTGATACCCAGGTGGACGCTGCGCGGTTGCCACTGGAAACCTCTGAATCAGACTGGCTGATCACCACTGATGGCTTTACCGTCGAGCCGCTGGAATTTCCCGGTGGGGACATCGGCAGTCTGGCGGTGCATGGCACGGTCAACGATCTGGCGGTCTCCGGGGCAACGCCGCGCTATCTGAGTCTGAACGTCTTCATCGAGGAAGGGCTGGAAATGGCGGTGCTGGTCCGCATCAGCCACTCCATCGCTCAGACTTGCGAAAGTTGTGGCGTTCAGATTCTGGCCGGCGATACCAAAGTCGTCCGGCGTGGTCAGGGCGGCGGGTTGTATCTGGCAACAACCGGTATAGGTCAGCGCCGCCAGGGAATTGAACTGGGTCTTGGACAGATTCAGCCGGGGGATCGATTAGTCGTCAGTGGCACGGTCGGCGATCATGGAACAGCGGTCATCCTGGCCAGGGAGCACTTCGGCCTGTCGGGAAATTTGCAGTCTGATGCAGCCAGCGTCGTACCGGTTACTGAGGTGCTGCTGGAATATCCCGGACTGCGGTTCATGCGCGATCCCACCCGTGGCGGACTGGCTACCGTCGCCCACGACATTGCGTCAACCACGGGAACGACCGTGCGCTTGTTGGAAGAGCAAATTCCGGTGCGTAACGAAGTGCGCGGTGTCTGCGAAATTCTGGGTTACGACCCCTACTACCTGGCCTCGGAAGGCCGGGTGGTCGCCGTACTAAGTCCTGAAGCCGCTGAATTGGCCGTGGCCGACTTGCAACAACGAGGGTTCCGGGACGCCGCCGTAATCGGCGTTATCGAATCGGGTACGACCAGGGTCATCCTGCAAACGCGCCTGGGCGGCGAGCGAATTCTCCCGGAATTGGAAGATGATCCCCTGCCGCGCATTTGCTGACGTGGATTCAATTCACTCTCTAAAATCATTTCGAGGAACCCATAATCATGTTGGACTGGCCCCTGCTGACCGGACTATTGTCCGCCCTGTTCATCGCCTGGCTGTTGATTCAGGTCTTTCTCAAAGGCCCCACGCTGCTGACTTACGACCAACCCCTGCCCGACTGTCGTGTTGCTTCACGGGATCGCGCCAGTCCGGAACATCAGCAAGCATTGCGCCTGCTGGAACAGGCTTCGGCGGAAATTCGCGCTGTACCCCGGAAACAGCGGCTGGAGGTCACCCGCCGAGTAATCGCTCGCGGCTTTATCGAACCGCCTTTACTAGCGGGGAATACGGGATACCGCATTCAGGAAACCGATGTGGGCGGCGTACCCGGCGAATGGGTGCTGGCCCCGCATTCCGACCCGCAGCGTCGCCTGCTTTACCTGCATGGCGGTAGTTTTATCAGCGGTTGCCCCCAGGGACATCGGATCATCACCACAGAACTGGCGCGAGTCACGGGCGCGGCGGTACTGGCGCTGGACTATCGGTTAATGCCGGAACATCCACGCCGGGCCTTAATTGCCGACAGTCAGACCGGCTATCGCTGGATTCTGGAGCAGGGTCCGGACGGTCCCGCGCCGGTTCGGGAATTGTGGGTAGCGGGCGATTCTTCCGGCGGGAATCTGGCCCTGATGTTGATCGCCTGGGCGCGGGATACCGGATTACGCCCCGCTAATGGTGCCATAGCGCTCTCGCCGGGCCTGGACATGACCCTGTCCAGCCCGACCTTTAAAGCGCATCTCAAGACCGATCAGATGCTGGGACCCAGTTTGGGGTGGTTGGTGAAAACGCCGCGCTCATTGCAGTTGCTACTGGGCTGGGCGATCAACCGGATGAAGCCTGCTGATCCGCTGATTTCCCCGATCTTCGGCGACTTGTCCAACCTGCCGCCGGTGCTGATTCAGGCCAGCGAAGCGGAGATGCTGCTGGGCGACGCTTTGCGCTATGTCAACAAAGCCCGCGCTGCCGGCTCGCACGCGGAACTGGAAACCTGGCCGGAGATGCTCCACGTCTGGCATCTGTTCGGACCCATCTTGCCGGAGACGCAAGAGGCGTTTGAGCGGATTGGGAAATTTGTCGAACGCTGTAGATCGCGTTAGCCAAATCTACCGTAATGTTTCGGGGTCAACGCCCATGTCCCGCAACTGCTGCGCCAGCCGTTCCGCCCAATGCTGCTGCTGTTCAGCCCGCTGGCGTTCCTGTTCCGCCTGTTGCTGTTGCTGCCTGGCCTCTTCCGCTGGCGTAGGGGCTATTTCGCCGAACTCATCAAAGTAACGCAACTGGCCATTCTCGACGCCCAGATAGAGTCCCAGAACCTCGCTCCAGCGCCTGCCAGCGCCATTCCAGAGAACTCACCAGCAGCGCCAGTTGTTGATAGTGCAGAGTACTTTCCATTTCCGGTTCATCACTTTCCAGTTGCCGGGCATCCGGCATGAGTTGGGCCATTTGTAAGGCGGTGACAGACATAACCACTACTCCCCAGATTGTCGGCGGATATCCGCTGAAGAATTCTCACAGATTTCGACATGCTGTTGCCATATTTGTCCATCTGGAATCGCCAGTAACTGGCCAACAAATTCCAGCGCCGCGACGAGATGCGCTTCCGCCACGGCGCTCATCGGTTCGCCCAATTCAAACGATTCGCCACGAATGGCTAATTGAAACGCGGGCGGCGGCGATGCGTGATTGATTTGCTGGTAAACGTGTAATACCGCCGCAGGCGACAGCGAATGGCTGGTGTAACTGGCGTCCTGAATGGGCTGCAAACGGGTGAACTGATACGGAGCCGGACAGGACACGCTGGCGTCGACAAACAGCGCCAGCGTCCGGTTTTCCAAATCAACGGCATGTTCAATCTGCAATTGAAAATCGGTAATCAACTCGACATCCGGCCAATCGCCCAGTTGCTCTAAAAACAACGGACCCAATGCATCATCGCCCCGACTGGGATTGCCAACAGCCAGTATAACCAGGGATCGCCCTGAAATCGCCTCATGCGCCACGGTGAAATGCACCATCCTCATCCCGCACCAGACAATCCATTAAATCCCCGGTCTGCTCCTCCACTAATTCCACTCGCAACGGCATTTTGCCCAGCGCGTGCGTGGCGCAGGACAGACAGGGATCGTAGGCGCGCACCGCCACTTCAATCTGATTCAGCAGCGGCTCCGTCAATTCCTTGCCATCCAGATAATGCTCGGCCACCTGGCGAATCGACTCATTCATCGCCTGATTATTGCTGGTCGTGGAAACAATCAGATTGGCTTTTTCAATCAACCCGTCTTCGTTAATCCGGTAATGGTGGAACAGCGTACCGCGTGGCGCTTCAATGACGCCAATGCCTTCCTGCGTCATCTCGCCACGCGCCACTAGATCATCGCCAAAAATATCCGGGTCAAGCAGCAGTTCCCGAATCGCTTCCGAGGCGTGCAACAGTTCGATCATCCGCGTCCAGTGATAGGCCAGCGTCAGATGCACCGGTTGGCCCCCGCCCAGCGCCATGAATTCCTGCCGTTCTGCTTCAGCCAGGGGCGTTGCGATGCGGTCACAATTGTTAATGCGCGCCAGTGGCCCCACCCGATACCAACCGTGGTCCGGTCCCAGCGAGTTGATGAACGGGAACTTCATGTAACTCCACGGCTTGACCTGCTCGCGGAGTACCTGGGAATAGCGCTGGTAATCGAGATGATCAAAGATCATTTCGCCACGCTCATTCCGTGCGCGTAGACCGCCGTGATACAAATCCAGGGTTCCGTCCGCGCCGATCAGGCTCAAATAATTGGTGCGAATCGTCGCGAAGTGAGTGAAATAGCCGGGATTCAGCGCATAAGCTTGCTTGACCAATTTGACGACATTACGCGCCCACTGGATGAGCAGATCGAGATCGGTCAACAGGTAATTGCGCTCCTGCATCGTCAACGCCTTGTTGACCCCGCCGGGCACGGTGCCGGTGCCATGCACCCGCTTACCGGCAGTGACGCGGATGACCTCCTGGCCATACTTGCGCAACTTGACCCCTTGCCGGGCGATGTCGGGATAATCAGCCATCACGCCGCCAATGTTGCGATGCACGGTGTGATCGTCGAAATCGAACAGGAAATCCGGCGAGGCCAGATGGAAGAAATGCACCGCGTGAGATTGCAGCGTTTGACCGTAATGCATCAACCGGCGAATCTTCTCAGCGGTCGGCGGCAATTGCCGAACCCCCACCAGTTGATCCACTGCCTTGGCCGCCGCCAGATTGTGGCTGACCGGGCAGATGCCGCACAGGCGCTGCACCGCGACCGGGACTTCCCAATAGGGCCGGCCCTGGATGAATTTCTCAAAGCCACGAAATTCGACAATGTGCAATCGCGCCTGGCGGATGTGATGATCGCGATCCGCCAATAGCGTGACCTTGCCATGACCTTCAACCCGGCTCAATGGGTCAATGGCGACTCGACATAACCGTTCAGGATGGGCCGCCGTTTCTAATGCGCTCATGATGAAATACCTCGTTGAAACGTTGAATTAGGCTGAGTGGAACCCGCCGACTCACTGGTTCCCGGCCATGCCTTGATATACAGATCACGTTGCGGGTAGGGGATGCGAATATCGGCTTCCTTGAACCGATCCCAGATCGTGAACAGAATCTGATCGCGGGTCTTCAATCCGCTGTTCTGGCCAATGTCCACGAAATAGTAAACGCGGAAGTTCACCGACGAATCCGCAAATTCCCACAATAGCACCGACGGCTCCGGATCCTTCAACACCGCCTCATGTTCGCGCACGGTGCGCTCAATGATCGCTTTGGCTGTGTGCGGTTCGGAATCGTAGCTGATGCCGATAACCAGCATGGTTCGCAACACCCGATCCTGATGCGTCCAGTTAGTGAATGCTTCGCCCGTCACCGCCGAATTGGGAATAATCACCATCTGATTATCGAACGTGCGCAGGCTCAGCGACCGCATCCCGATACTCGACACCTCGCCTTCGTGTGCGCCGATCTTTACAATATCACCACTGCGCAAGGGCCGCTCAATCAGCAGGAACAACCCGCTGATAAAGTTATTGGCCAAATCCTTCAACCCCAGACCCAGACCCACGCCCACCGCGCCAGCGAATACCGCCAGCGTCGTCAGATCAATGCCGATAATGCGCAAAATCACGATCAGGCCGATCAGCACCACCGCATATTGAGTGAATACCGACAGGCTGTGACGCACACCCAGATCGCCCATCCGCGAGAACAGCCAGCGGTAGGTCACCGCCCGACTCCACTGCCCGAGCCAGACCACCACCAGTAACAGGGTTGTGGTCAGCGCGATCCGCCAGAGGGTAATATCCGCCCCGCCGACCGCGAACAGTGGTTGCTCCAGAAATCGCCAGATCGAGGTAATCACTGCCGATTCACCAGTCCAGCCATACGCCCGGAATAACGTCAATCCTGCCCCCAGAAACAGCAGCAGATTGGTAATCCGATGCAGCGGCGCAATGACATCCTGCGTCCAGAGCAAACCGTATCCGGAATGGGCAACGGCGTAGTTTTTCAACGCCACCACCAGATCGTTTAACAGGCTGCGTAGCAACAGTGCGCCGACCAGCACCGTGATCAGGATCAATAGATGACCCGCGACCAGCCAGGCTAGTTGGGGATAACCCAGCAAACCCAGGATCGCGGCACCCATCAGTGATAGTGGCAACAGCAGACTGCCAAAGCGCAACATCGCAAACCACATCCGGTCGTCATACACTGCGCCAAGCCGATTCGTAATCAACCGGCGAATCCGCATTCCGGGCACGAAAGCCCAAAACCAGTACAGCATGAACAACCGGTCAAAGACATGAACCACGCTGTTGGGCAGGTCGCTCAAATGCGCGAGAATGACCAGCGCTCCCAGTACGCCACCGCCGGTCAGCGTCCAGAACAACTGACGGTAGAGCGACAGTTGCCGTTGTTCCTCGGGCAACCTGGGCGAAGTCAGTAACAGCCTGGCCAGACTGATCGGGAGCTTGATGCCGACCCAGACCAGCGCCAGGGTCATCAAAATACCGAAACCCGGTTGCGGCGCTTCCACCAGCCACAGCAGCAGCCATAAAGCCGCCGCCGATCCCGCGCCCAGCAGATTAGCCCGCGCTAACCGCAACCCTACTTGGGTAATACGGCGCAAAAAGCTGTCATTTTGGTCCGCATCTTCCTCGTGCATTCGCTGGGCAGTCTGTCGCAACCCGCGCCGGATCTTCAACACCAGCCAGATCAGCACCGCTTCCAAAGCCAGTAAGCGCAGCCAGCGCCACAGCGGTTGCTCCAGCAGCGCATTGAACGCGGATTCACCGCTCAGGCGCACCTGATAAAACAGCACCTGGGGTACGGTCGCCAGATCCTGCCAGAGTTGCCCCCAGGCTTCGGCGCTGTCCGGGTAAGGTTTGCGGGTGAATAAATCCTGATGCAGACGATCCTGATAATACTGCGTCAACTGCGCTTCAATCGTGTTCAGTTGCATCCGCTGGTTTTGCACCTGCTCAGTGCGCTGGTTCAATTCCGCCAGCAACTGGTCGATCAGTTGCGCTTCCTCATCGCGCAGGCGCCGGTTGACGCCGGTGAGATGACCACGCCGTTCGATCACTTGGCGTTGTTGCGCGTAGAGGCTGGTTTTCTGCTGCAATAACTCATCGGTACGGCGCAGATCAATGTCGGTGATGACTAATTGCTTCAATGCCCGTTCCAATTCGGCAGAGGGTGCCTCGGTTTTTTTCAGCAGATCATTCAACCGTGCCAGGGTCGCGCCAATTTCTGCCAGCGAGCGGTCCTGGGTGCGCAGATTGATGTGTTCATCGAGGGTGCGTAACTCGGTTTCCAGTCGCTGCCAGGCCGCCAGCGACAGTGCGCCGCGTTCTCTGGCCAAGCGCTGTTTCACCGTATTAGCGCGATCCTGCAAGGTAGCAAGGTCAGTTTGCAGTCGGCTGATCAATTCCGCCTGGGCATCCTGCCGGGACTGTTCCTGGCGCTGCCGGTACATCCGCTCCACCCGCTCCTGCCACTGCGTCACCAGGGTCAGCCGCAGTTTGGCAGTTTCGCTCTGCGCACGCAGGTTGGCCAGATTGAAAGATTCCAGTTCCAGTTCAGCGCGTTGCTGACCCAGCAGTTGGCTGGTTTTCTCCAACTGGGCGGCGCGATCCGCAGCACCGTCTACGGCGTCCTTGGCGGGATTTTTCAGCAGTTGCTCACGCGCTTCGAGATCGGCAATGACTTTTTGCAGTTCCTGAATACGGCGTTCCGCATTGCTTAGTTCGGTAGCGGCGGTTTCCTGATGCAGCAACGCGGATTTCACGTCGAGCGTGGTCTGTTCCACCAGCGCTTCGTTGATCTGTTCGGGGCGCAGGCTCTCCATCTGCTCAGGCAGATCAGCGATTTGTGTTTGCAGATTCTGCCGACTATCTTCAATGGTTTCCCGATCTTTTTCCAACCCCTGCCGACGCGCCGCCTGCTGTTCGACGACTTTAGCCGGATCGGCCGACGCCACGATGGAGGCATCGGGTTGCGCCGCGAGCGTCAGCCCTGGCATCCAGAGAAGTATCAACAAAGCCAGATTGCACCACATCACAGTTTATGCGTCTCCGGGGTTAAGCCGCGTTCACGGTACCGTTTGAACCGCTCCCGCGATTGCGCCCGCACGTCGGGATGGGCGTCCACGAGTTCCGCAACCCGTTCATAGCGCTCGAAACCCTCGGGGAAAGCATCGGTAAAATTGATCAGCACCTGGGCGTCCACTTCGGCGGGCGGCGCGACGCCAATCAATACCGGCGATCCCTCGGCGCCGGTTACGGGATACCGCTCGTGCGGGACAAAGCTGTCCTGACGGAACGTCCACAGCAGATCATCCAGCGCGGACGCCCGCGCCTCGGAAGCAACAGCAATATAGACGGTATGGCCAAGACGATAGACCTTGTCCGCCAGCCGACAGGCGAACTGCGCCCGACCATTCTCCCGAGCGTCAGCCAGCACATAGAAATCAATGCGGGACGTCGTCATCCGGTTACGCCTCTTCCCGACGCTGCTCCGCCGCCCGATCCAGCAGATACTGGGTCAACAGCGGGACGGGTCGCCCGGTCGCCCCCTTGGCTTTACCCGTCTTCCAGGCGGTGCCGGCGATGTCCAGGTGCGCCCAGTGGAATTTTTTGGTGAACCGCGCCAGGAAACAGGCGGCGATGATCGCCCCACCATCGCGATTCCCCGCAACGTTCGCCATGTCAGCGAAGTTGCTGTCCAGCGCCTCCTGATAATCGTCCCACAGCGGCATTTCCCACACCCGGTCGCCCGAAGCGTGCGCGGCAGTTTGCAGGGCGTGGGTCAGCGGCGGATGGTTGCTGAACAGACCGTGGGGATGCCGACCCAGGGCGACAATGCAGGCCCCGGTCAGCGTGGCAATGTCGATGACGGCTGCCGGTTCATCCCGTTCCACATAGGTCAGCGCATCACACAGGATCAGCCGCCCCTCGGCGTCGGTGTTGAGAATTTCAATGGTCTGGCCGGACAGGCTGGTCACAATGTCGCCCGGGCGTGTGGCCTGACTGCCGGGCATGTTCTCGACCGCCGGAATCAGGCCGATCACATTCAGCGGCAATTGCAATTCGACGCAGGCCCGCAACGTCCCCAACACACTGGCCGCGCCGCACATATCGAATTTCATCTCGTCCATGCCCTCGCCCGGCTTGAGCGAAATGCCGCCGCTGTCAAAGGTGACGCCTTTGCCCACCAGCACATAAGGCTTCTGCTCGGACGGACCTTGCCGGTAATCGAGGCGAATCAGCTTGGCGGGCTGGGCGCTGCCCTGACTCACCGCCAGGAGCGCATTCATACCCAGTTGCGCCATCTCGACTTCTTCGAGAATCTGCGTCTGGAGTGTGGGAAACTCACGGGCCAGCGCCTGGGCCTGTTCGGCCAGCCAGGTTGGATGACAACGATTGGGCGGCATATTGCCCAGATCCTTGGCGAAATTGACGCCGGAAACCATGGCAATGCCTTCCCGCACCATGGATTCCGCCGCCGCCAGTTCGCGCCGATGGGGAACGCTGAGTATAATCCGCCGCAAGGGTCGGCGCGGCGCGTCCTTTTTGCTCTTCAGCGCGTCGAAGCGGTACAGCGCCTCCTCGACCGCCTCAACCGACTGACGGAGTTTCCAGTGGAGATCGCGGCTCTTGACGGCGAGATCGGTCAGATACACTGTCGCTTCGGTCGCGCCACTGTCGTTCAATGCCGTAGCGGTATGGTTGAGAATCTGGCGGAAACGCCGGTCATCCAGCTCGCGCTCGCGGCCACAACCGACCAACAGCACCCGTTCGCACAGCGCCTCAGGGACATTGAACAACAGCAGCGACTGGCCGAGTTTGCCTTCCAGATCGCCCCGGCGCAGCAGGTTGCCCAGATAGCCGCCGCACGCGCTATCGAACTGTTCGGCGGCGGGCGTCAAGCGCCGGGATTCGTACACGCCCAGCACCAGGCAGGCGGTTCGCTGTTTTTCGGGATTGCCGCTTTTAACGGTGAATTCCATGGGGAAGCTACCTTCTGCGTCAGAATTAGGGATTCATTGAACTGCCGGAACGGCCCGGCGTCAGGGTTGCGCCAAGTCAGGGAGTGTAGCCCGAAATGGCTTCGTCTCACAGTCGGCCACAGGAGACTCTGTTCATCGTGCCTTCGATTATCGACCGTTATTTAATCCGTGAAATCGGCCTGACGCTGCTGGCGACGCTGTTGGCACTCATGGCCATCCTGCTCAGCCATCGCCTGGCCGGTTATCTCAGTAAAGCCGCCGCTGGCCTGCTGGCCAAAGATTCCGTCTTGCTGTTGCTGCTCCTGCAGTCGATTGACATGGTCATCGTGCTGGCACCGCTGGCCTTCCTGTTGAGCATCATGCTGACGCTGGGCCGGCTGTACCGCGATCACGAAATGACTGCATTGGCGGCGGGGGGGCAGGGACCGCTGGCGGTCTACCGGGCCATCTTCCTGCTGGCTACGCCACTGGCCCTGTTGACGCTCAGTGCCGCGCTGTTTCTGTTGCCGGTCATTATGGAATGGCAGTTCGAGGCGCTGGCCAAGGCCCGCAAGGAGGCGGAAGTGTCCATGTTCACGCCGGGTGCCTTCCGCGAGATTATGAAGGGTCAGCATGTCATCTACATCGGGGCGCTGGACGAACGCGAGTTGCGCAATGTGTTCATCCAGAGTCGCGAGCCGGACGGTGATTTCAGCATTACCACGGGTGCGCGGGGCCGACAGGACATCGATGAACAGGGCATCCGCCATATCATTCTAGAGCAGGGCCACCGCTACCGGGGCGTTCCCGGTCGCGGTGATTACGACCTGCTGAGCTTTGAACGGGCGACGATGCGGATTGATACCCGGTCGTCGGTCGAAACCTGGCGACATCGGGAAACCCTGCCAACCGCACAGCTATTGAGATCGAGTGAACCCATGCAGATTGCTGAACTGCACATGCGCCTCAATAGTCCGCTGCAGATGCTGCTGATTGCGCTGTGGGCGCCACTGCTGGCTCGTGCACAACCCCGGGAAGGTCGCTATGGGCGCATCGTTGCCGCGATCCTGATCTATGCCATTTACTTCAATCTGGTCGGCATCGGCGAGTCCTGGCTAAGTCAGGGCGTCGTCAGCAGTTGGGTGGGCCTCTGGTGGGTGCATGGCCTGTTTCTGCTCTTCGGTCTGGGTTTGTTGCTGCATCATTATGCGGGCAGTCCTGGGTTTCAACGGTTATGGCGACTGGTGCGAGGCGGCTAATGCACATTCTGGATCGTTATCTGTTTCGCGCCGTCGCCACGGCAACGCTGGTGACATTACTGGTGTTGCTGTTGCTGGAAATGTTGCTGACCTTGCTGGCCGAACTGGAAAGCGTGGGCCAGGCGCAGTATGACTTCATGGCGGCTCTCCACTACCTGTTACTGATTCAGCCGCGACGGCTGTACGATCTGTTTCCCATGGCACTGCTGGTCGGCAGCCTGTTAGGCATGGGCGCACTGGCCAGCGGCAGTGAATTGATTGTGATGCGCGCCGCGGGCCTGTCGTTGACCCGATTGACTGGCGCAGTCGCCGGAACCGGTTTGCTGCTGAGCATTGCGGTGGTGTTGATGGGTGAATTCATCGCTCCGCCCCTGGAACAGTTCGCTCGTGAACAGCGGGCGACGGCGAAAGGCGAGAACCTGGAGATTCGCGGTGGACGGGGGTTCTGGGCGCGGGACGGGGACGATTTCATTCATGTCCAAGCGGTCCTGCCAGGGGTCCACCTGGCCGGGATTCAGGTGTTCAGAGTCAATCCTGATGCCCGACTGGAATGGGCGACGCACGCTGAAAGCGCCCGTTATCAAGAGGGTCGCTGGCAATTGGAGGGCGTCAGCCGCAGTCGCTTGGAAGGTGACGCTGTACACACCGAATATTTACCAAATCTGACGGTCGCCTCAGCGATCAGTCCGCAGATTCTGGACGTACTGGCGGCGCGTCCGGATGATCTGTCCTTCCGCGATCTGCGGGTTTATATCGATTATCTGGAACGGAACGGACTGGATGCCCAGGGCTATCGACTGGCGATGTGGCGCAAAGCATTCGCGCCGCTGGCTTATCTGGCGATGCTGGTCATCGCCATGCCGTTTGTCTTCGGTCCACAACGTGCATCCGGGGCCGGTCAGCGACTACTGATCGGGTTAATGCTGGGTCTGGCATTTTTCCTGATGAACTATCTGCTGGGCAATGTCGTGCTGCTCTATGGCTATTCGCCACTGGTCGGTGCCAGCCTGCCGTCGCTGCTGTTCCTGGGCGCAGGATTCTATGCGTTGCGGCGATTGCGCTGATGAGCGGCTTTCGGCAACACGACCAACTCGGTTGCCGACCAGCGATCCGGCAAGCGCAACGCCAGCAGCAACCACCAGGCGGCCAGCCCAATCCCCAGACTCCAGCCGACGCCCGGCTTCACGATCTGGTGAATAGCGATCATCGGGATCAGCCACAACCCGCCGCTTAAAAACCGCAACAGCGCCTGTCGCCAGTGAATCGTCCCACCCCCGCGTTGCTGCAAGCGCAACCGCCAGGCGCGCATCCCCAGGGTCTGGCCGCCCCGCGTCCAGAATCCGCCGTAGAACAGGAAACAGATCAGTAACAGGTAAATCTGGAAGAAGGGATTGCCTTGCAGAGGATGGTCGGTATTGACCGTCGTCACGCCCAGCGCCAGCGTAGTTACGCCGGTCGCCAGTCCGGTTGCGACGACCAGGACGCCGGCCAGCAGCAGGCTGTCGTAAACTATCGCCGCTAGTCGACGCGGCAACCGGGCGGGTAACAGGATCACCGTTTTTTCCGCGTCATCCTGGGCGGAAAGCGGGGTCGAGGACGTCACCATCACTGCTTCACACGAAAGCCGAACGGCATTTACTTGGCCGCAGGCTTGGTTTTTTCCGCAGATTTACCGTTGGCCTTGTTCCGGGCCGGCGCTGGTTTCGCCGGTTCTTCCGGCTCAAGCGGTTTGGCGGTGATCTCAGGCATCGTTCCAGGGCCGGACGTTGACAGCGCTTCACCCAGCCAGCCATTGATCTCGGTGAGATCGGCTTCCGACAACTGGCCGGCCGCCTGCCGCAATGTCAGAAAATTCAAGATGTAGTTATAACGGGCGCTGGCGTAATCGCGTTCCGCCTGATAAACGCTGCGTTCGGCGTTCAACACATCAACGATAGTACGGGTGCCCACTTCATAGCCCGCCTGATTGGCTTCCAAGGCGCTGCGGGTCGATATCCGGGTCTGATTCATCGCCTTGATCTGACTGATCGCGGTTTCCTGTCCCCGGTAGGCGTCGCGCACCACACGGATGGTGTCGCGCTGCAAATTTTCCAGTTGCTGGCGTGATGATTCATAGGTGTACGCCGCCTGACGGGATCTTGAAGAGACGGCTCCACCGCTGTACAAGGGAATGGCCAATTGCAGGTTGACCCGATTCAGCGTGGTATCGAGTTCCCCCGGATTATACATGGCGCTGCTCACGTTCAGCCCCAATGTCGGATAATGCCCGGCTTTCTGGACATTGATGTTTTCCCGAGCCTGATCCACGCTGAAACCCGCGCTCAGCAATTCCAGATTATTGGCCAGCGCCATACCCACCCACTCTTCAGGATTCTGCGGATTGGGCAGGGACAGCGGCATCTTTTCACTGAGGATACTCAGCCTCGCATACTCCAGGCCAGTCAGTTGCCGCAATTGTTCGCGGGCGTCAGCCAGGGCATTGATGGCGCTGATCTCCCGGGAAACGGCTCCATCAAAACTCGCCTGCGCGTCATAGACATCGGTAATCGTCGCCAAACCCACCTCGAACCGCCGGTTGGCCTGTTCCAACTGGCGGGCGAACGCATTTTTCTCGGCAGTGGCAAAAGTCAAACTGTCGAGCGCGATCAACACCCCGAAGTAACCTTGCGCCACTCGCAGGATCAGGTCGCTTTGCGTGTTGCGAAAATCAACGTCTGCTTTATCAATCGTCGATTTGGCCAACCGTTGTTGCACCTGGTTGCCCCGGTTATAGATCGGTTGATTCAGGCTGACCGAGTAATTGTAGGTGTCGAAAGAGTAGTCTCTTGAACTACCCGCCGACGCATCGTTAGTGCCAAAGTCCTTTCCCCCTTGGACTGAGCCGTCCAGACTGGGCAATAACAGCGCACGAGCCTGCGGTAGCGCTTCCTGGGAGGCTTGTTGGGTCGCGGCGGCGGCTTTGAGCACCGGATCGCTGTCCTGGGCCTGCCGGTAAACTTGTAACAAATCTTCCGCTGCCGCCGGTGAGCCGCCTAGCGCAACGACGATCCCGGCTAATACCAAATGATGCATTTTACGCATGTTGGGCAGGCTCCCCCCTGGTTGTTGACGCCCGTTCAAAACTCGAAGGTCTTGATCGGTGCAGCGCCTCGTAACGGCGGCAATTCGGTATCAAACAGGCTCTCGCGGATCCATTCCTGTTCGCCGACCCGGGTGATCAGCAGAGCTTCCATCACCGGCGGCTGGCCCACGACGATGAACAGTCGCCCACCCGGATTCAGGCTTTGCCGCCAGATGTTATCGACCGTGGCCACCGAACCGGTGACCGCAATCGCGTCCTAACGATGGCCGCCCCAACCCCGACTGGCGTCGCCAACATGCAGCACGACGTTGTTCAAGCCCTGCGCCTTGAGCTTGCGACGGGCTTCCTCAATAAAATCGGGAATAAGGTCTACGCTGACTACGCTGGCGGATAATCGCGCCAGACAGGCGGTCAGGTAGCCGCTGCCTGTACCGACTTCCAGCACATGATCGGTGGGTTGCAAGGCCAGCGCCTGCAACAGGCGGCCTTCAACTACCGGTTTGAGCATGATCTCGCCGTGGCCTATCGGAATGGCGACATCGCTGAAGGCCAGATGGCGATAGCGTTCTGGTACGAAATCTTCACGCGGAATCTGGGCGAGGGTGTCCAGCGCCCGCTGATCCAGCACTTCCCAGGGCCGGATCTGTTGTTCAATCATGTTGAAACGCGCCTGCTCGAAATTAAATGCGGTCATGTTCGGAAAGTCCTGTCAACGCCGGGTGTTTTTGGGATTCTGGTGGGGGCGGCAATGCCCCCGGTTCGGATTCAGGGCAGATTTATTTTAACACAAGGTCAACGGTTACAGCGCAGGGCTAGAGGAAGGTGGCACCCACCCAAAACAGCCGTTCGACTTCCGGGATGCGGGTCTTGTCGACCAGGAACAGAATGACATGATCATCCGCCTGAATCATGGTGTCGTGATGGCAGATGATCACTTCGTCCTCACGGGCAATCGCGCCGATGGTGGCGCCGGGCGGCAGACGAATTTCATCGAGACGCCGACCCACTACCCTGGAGGTCTTGTAATCGCCATGCGCGACCGCTTCAATTGCCTCGGCGGCCCCACGCCGCAGGGAATGGACCTTGGCGACATCGCCGCGCCGGACATACGCCAGCAGACTGCCGATGGTCGCCTGTTGCGGCGAAATGGCGACATCGATAATGCCCGACGACTCCACGAGATCGACGTAGGAGACCCGGTTGATCAGCGCCATCACTTTGTGGGCGCCCATGCGCTTGGCCAGCATCGCCGACAGAATATTGGCTTCGTCGTCGTTGGTCACGGCGCAGAACACATCGACATCTTCGATATTTTCCTGCCGCAGCAGGTTTTCATCAGCGGCATCGCCCTGCAAGACAATGGCTCGACTGAGTTGTTCAGACAGGCGGCGAGCCGTTTCTGGATCGCGCTCGATCAGTTTAACCTGGAACTTTTCTTCCAGCCCCTGGGCCAGTCGGGCACCAATGTGCCCGCCGCCTGCAACGATAACCCGCTTGACCATCCGGTCCAGCTTGCGCAGTTCATTGATAATGGCGCGGGCGTTCTTGCGAGCGGCGATGAAAAATACTTCGTCATCCGCCTCAATCTGGGTATTGCCTTCCGGCTGGACCGGGCGGCCCTGGCGGAAAATGGCGGCTACCCGGGTTTCAATGCCGGGCATCCGGTCGGGCAGTAACCGCAACGCCTGGCCGACCAGTGAACTGCCTTCATACGCCTTAACGCCCATCAGCCGCACCTGGCCCTCGGCAAAATCCAGCACCTGCAATGCTCCGGGATGTTCGATAATGCGCTGAATGTATTCCGTCACCAGTTGCTCGGGACTGATCAACACGTCAATCGGCAGCGCGTCGCTTTTGAACAATAAATCCTGAGCAGCGATATAGCTGGCGGCCCGCACCCGGGCAATTTTAGTGGGCGTGTTGAACAGGGTGTAGGCAATCTGGCAGGCGACCATGTTAACTTCGTCGTTGTCAGTCAGCGCGATCAACATGTCAGCGTCGGCGGCACCGGCCTGCTCCAGAATCGAGGGATGCGAAGCGTGGCCGCACAGGGTGCGCAGATCCAGCCGATCCTGTAATGCTTGCAACCGCTCGGCGTTGGAATCAATGACCGTGACGTCGTTCGCTTCACTGGCCAGAATGTGCGCCACGGAACCGCCGACCTGTCCGGCACCAAGGATGACAATTTTCATCAGATCACATTTTCAGGCTTTAAAGCGATTCGGCTATTCATCAAGCGCTTTTTTGGGGTCAATGCCCAGGGCGCGCAGCTTGCGATAGAGGTTAGTGCGTTCCATGCCGACCCGATCAGCCAACCGCGCCACATTGCCCTCGCATTCGCGGAACTGTTGCATGAGGTAGGTCCGTTCGAACTGCTCCCGCGCCTCACGCAGCGGCAAATTCAGGGGAATGCTGCCGACATCATGCGACTTCGATGTGGTCGCACCCCGCACGGCGGCATCAACTTCTTCCTGAGTGATATCCTCTTCGCCGCCGAGAATCAGCAGGCGTTGCACCAGGTTCTTGAGTTCGCGGATATTGCCGGGCCAAGCGTAATTGCGCAGCCGGTTCTGGGCCGCCAGGGTGAAATGCCGATAGGTCAGGCTTTCCTGATCGACAAAATAGCTGACGTAGTAATTGAGCAGATCCGGCACATCTTCAATGTGGTCACGCAAGGGCGGCAGTTTGATCGGCACTACATTCAACTGGTAATACAGATCTTCGCGGAACCGGCCCATCGCCACTTCCTGTTCAAGATCGCGGTGCGTGGCAGCCACTAACCGTACATTGACCCGCACCGGATCCTTGCCGCCGATGCGCAGAAAGGAGCCATTTTCCAAAGCTCCGGCCAGTTTGGATTGAGCTTCCGCATCCATGTCGGCCAGTTCATCAAGGAACAAGGTGCCGCCGCTGGCCTGTTCCAGCCGCCCATAGTGAATGCGCTCGCCCTGTTCGGAGCCGAACAATTCCAGTGTGGCGTTTTCACGGGCGATGGAGCCGACCCCGACGTCGATGAAGGGTCCGATCCGCCGCAGGCTGTGGATGTGCAGAAAGCGGGCGTAGACTTCTTTGCCGGTGCCGGGTTCGCCGAAAATCAGCACCGGCGCATCGTGCTGGGCGATTTTCAACACCTGGGCGCGCAATCGCTGGACCACCTCGCTGCGGCCGACCGGTTCGGAAACGGTGCGCTGTTGGCGACGCAGGTTCTGATTTTCCCGCGCCAGCCGGTCAGCTTCCAGCGCACGCTCGACGGTCAGCAGCAGCTTGGACATGGACAACGGTTTTTCGATGAAATCGTAAGCGCCCAGCCGGGTCGCTTCCACCGCAGTCTCCACCGTGCCATGCCCGGACATCATCACCACCGGGCAAGGCAGATGATCGCCCTCGCTCCATTCCTTGAGCAGGGTAATGCCATCGGTATCCGGCATCCAGATATCGAGCAGGATCAGGTCAGGCCGCTGGGCGCGGCGGGCTTCGCGGGCGGCAGCGGCGTTTTCCGCTGTCCCCACGGTATAACCTTCATCTTCGAGAATTTCCTTCAGCAGATCGCAGATGTCGGGTTCATCATCAACGATCAGAATATAGGACGCGCTCATCCAGGCTCCTTATCGGGGGTTGACGGCACGGCGGGAACCGCAGGCGGAAGTGATCCAGTCGTTTCGGTGCGGAAAGGCAGCCGGACCACAATGCGGGCGCCGCCAGCCACGGGCGTTTCCAGTTGAATCCATCCACCGTGTTCCTCAACAATTTTTTTGACAACCGCTAATCCTAGCCCGGTTCCCTTGGGTTTGGTAGTCACATAGGGTTCAAAAGCGCTGGCCATGAGGTGTTCCGGAAAGCCGGGACCGTCGTCGCAGACACTTAATTCCACGCAATCGGCCCCGGTGACATGCTCGCGGCGAGTTTGAATCGACAGGTTGGAGCCGTGGCCATCGCGGATGGCTTCAATGGCGTTCTTGACCAGATTGTGCAGCAATTGCCGTAAACGACCTTTATCCGCGTCGATCCACAGGGGCTCCTGGGCCAGGTCGAGGTGAATTTCCACGTTAGCCGGATAGTCGCGATAAAGATAGAGGACTTCAGCGACAAATTCGTTGAGTTCCAGCGGTGCCAGTTGCAGGCGGGGCGGCCGGGCATATTCGTTAAAGGCGTCCACCATTTCCTTCATCGCCTGAACCTGCTGGACGATGGTGTGGGTGCCGCGATCCAGCACCCGACCTTGTTCCTCATCCATGTGTTTCAGGTATTTGTGGCGGATGCGCTCAGCCGCCAGTTGGATCGGGGTTAGCGGGTTCTTGATTTCATGCGCAAGACGGCGCGCCACTTCTGCCCAGGCTGCGGAGCGTTCGGCCTGCACCAGGTGGGTGATGTCGTCGAATACGATGACATGGCCACCGCGCAGGCCAACCGCATCCGGCAACGAACTGCCGCGGCACATTAGAATGCGCCGTCCGGCGCTGTTAAACCAGGCAATTTCCTGCCGCCAGTCGCCGGTTTGCGCTACCTGTGGACCAATCGCATCGATCAGATCCTGCAACGCCGGCTGGGCGGCCGCGATATGCTCGCTATCCGCACCGATAAAAATCTGTAGATCAACGCCGAGAATCTGGCTGGCGGCCGCGTTGCAGGTTTGCAGACGGCCCCGTTGATCGAGCGTGAGTACGCCGGACGAGAGCCGCGCCAGCACCGTTTCCAGATAAGTATGCTGGCTTTCGAGCAGTTGCTGGCTGCGCTGCGCGGTATCGCGGGCCTGGGCCAACTTGCGGGTCATCTCGTTAAATGATTGCACCAGGAAGCCCAGTTCATCACTGCCCATCCGCGCCAGTTGCTGATCGAACTGGCCGGCGGCGACCGCTTGAGTTCCCTCCGCCAGTTCCCGCAATGGGCGCACCAGTCGGCGGGCGGTATAGAACGCTGCCCAGAACGCGGCCAGCACCGCCAGTAGCAGTGTCAGCGTCAGAATCAGCGTGAAACTCGCCTTGAGCGGCGCTCGCAGGAAGACCAGTTCTTTGTAGCTGTCGAAGGCCGCTTGCACCGCATCCGCCAGCAAACTGAGGCGATCAGTCACCGGAAACAGCGCCTGTAATAATCCCTCTTCATTGCTGGACAGCAACAGCTTGACGGCCACCCGGATGTGAAAGGCATCGCGGATCGGCTCCAGTCCGACGTAGTTGTGGCCCTGGCGGACTTGCAACAATACCGTGTCAGGAGGCGGATCAGGCAGGATTAGCGAAGGTGCCGCGGTGGCGGTGACGATGATCCGGCCATCGCGGCCAAACAGCGTCAGTTCGGATGCTTCACCGAGATCCAGCATCTCATCGAGACGGCGGCCCATCTGTTCCCCATCGCTCTCGGCAATATTGTTGGCCATCCGCTGGGTTTGTTTCAGCACGTCGCGCATCCGCAGATCCAGGGCGGTGCGACTGAGCTCCAAGGCCCCTTCCAGGCCACGATCAACGCGGATATTGAACCAACTGTCGATGCCGCGTTGCAGAAAGTTCAGCGAAAAACTGTAGACCAGCGCTACCGGCACAATCGCCAGTACAGCGAAGACTCCGGCCAAGCGCAGGGTGAGGCCAGCGCCCGGTGCCTGGGAACGGTAACGGCGCAGCAACTCGATCAGGTTATAGACAATCAACACCGCCAGTGCGCCCAGGCCAATGGCGCTGATCAACAGCATCCAGCCATAGACCTGTTCAAACTGCGTCGAATCGGCGGTCGCGTTGCTCATCAGCGTCAGGATCACCAGCAACAACCCCAGTAATCCCAGGACTGCCGCCAATCCCTGACCATGGGCCAGGCGGCGAATCAGAGCGACCATATCCGCCACTCGCTGGCCAATCGCCAGTCGTCCGAGATGTAGGCAAACAGGCGCAGCGGCGGTGGCAAGGCGTCGAGGTCCAGTTGGGCGCGCAGTGCGCCCAGGTACTGCTCGTTCGGGGCCAGCAAGCCCTTATCGAGGAATGGGAAATCGGTAATTTGGCCCATGAACTGCACAGCGCTCTCACGGGTCGGAAACGCCCGGCGTTCACCACTGTTCAGATTGCTGACCAGATATTGCCGGCTGAGGGTGTGATATTCCAGCCGGAAGCGCTGGACCAAGGCGTAAACGGTTTCATCCCACACCCAGGCGCGGCGCCGCCGGACTTCCATTTCCAGTTCAATCATCAATGGTACACCATTTTGCAGGGCTTCGTGGACGGCTCCGCTGAAGCGATACTGAATTTGAGCGTTCAGCCGATAGATTTCGCCATCCAGCCGGGTAGAAGCGCTCAGGACGTTAAAACCCGCCGCCCAGACGACGGATGCGGTCATCAGGGTCAGTAGCGCCAGCCCGCATATCCCAGGGCAAAGACGCG
>JAUPTV010000197.1 GCA_030917925.1 Pseudomonadota bacterium | reverse complement strand
GCCCGGCGGTAGGTCTTGAATAGGAGACAGTGGTGATGTTACCCAAAAACGCGGCGCTTAAACAGTCCCCACCAGGGGGACTGCCGCGCCGCCCGCTATCCCTCCCCGCCCTAAAGGGCGAGGTTTCTCGCGGAAAATCTTGATGAATGTGCGCATCCTGTGCCTTCATCGTGGAATACAGATTCTTCAATCCCTCGCGCACCGCCGCCGCCGGTTCCAGATGGTCGATGTTGTCCAAAATCGGCTTGTCGTATTCATCCACCAGAATCGCCACCTGCTGGCCGGATTGTTCATGCGCCTGGCGAATCAGTTTGCCAAACGCGCCAGCAATGTCTTGCTCTGGGGCGTCGTCAATCCCGAGACGCTCCGCATTCTCCTGCAATAAAGAGTAGATACGGCGATCCAGCGCCTCCCGGCTGTCCAGCACCCCGCTAGCGAAATCAAGTTTGATCACCGGAAACCGCCGCGACCACTCCCATCGGTCGTGAACTGACAGCCCCCGGAACAGCGCTTCGTTCCCTTCAAACAATTCCTTGAGCGTATCCACAAACAGGCTTTTCCCAAACCGGCGCGGGCGGGATAAAAAGTAGCGTCCAGGCAACCGCGCCAGTTCCCAGGCAAAAGCTGTCTTATCAACGTAAGCCATCCCGTTGTCGATGATGGTCTGCAAGCTGTTAATGCCAATCGGCAGGGGTGAGCGGGGATCAGACATGGTTCGGACTCAAGCGTTGCAGTATCAAAGGGAACCGGGCGAAGGTCGGGCTGCGCTTTCGCGAGAATATACGCCCGTTTGACGGTAGTATAAGGCGAATTAATCCGGCAATTACTGGCGACCGCCTCTCCCATAACCGTAGCCTCTCGCTCCAACCCACCGAGCCTGTCATGCGCCTCTCCCTCAGTCCCACTCCCCTCCTGCTGCGCTGGCTAACCGGCTGGACCCTGCTCGGTCTGGCTCCGGCGTTCCAATCCGAACTGACCGGGTACTGGCTGCTGGCTGGCGGTCTGCTGCTCATCATGGCGGTAGGGGACGCCTTTCGTCTCCATCTGCAACCACCGCCACAAGTAGAGCGCCGAATGCCGCTCGCCCTGCCACTGGGTGCCTGGCAACCGATTCGGCTACGGTTCAACAATCCGTCGAGCCAGCCCATCACCCTGACCGCCTTCGACCACTACCCCACTGCCGCCGCCGACTGCGCCGATCTGCCGCAATCGCTGATCGTGGACGCTAACGGCTGGACCGAACTGACCTACCGCCTGCGTCCGGTCGTGCGTGGCGAATGGACCTTTGCGCCCGTACAAATCTGGCTGGCGTCGCCGCAAGGGCTTTGGCAACGCGATGATGCCCTGGGCGAACCAGCGACCGTGCGCGTCTATCCCGATTTTGCCGCCATTGCCCGATACATCCGGCTGGCGTCTGAACAGCGTGAAGCGTTGATGGGCATTCACCAGCGGCGTCGGCGTGGTGAAGGTCAAAGCTTCCACCAGTTACGCGAATACCGGATCGGCGACAGCCTGCGGCAAATCGACTGGAAAGCCACGGCCCGCACTCGCAAACTGATCGCCCGCGAATATCAGGAGGAACGCCAGCAAACTGTGCTGTTTTTACTTGATTGCAGTCGGCGGATGCGCGCCCAGGACAATGATCTCAGCCACTTCGACCAGGCCCTCAACGCCCTGATTCTGCTGGCCTACATCGCGCTGCGGCAGGGTGATGCCGTAGGGGTGCAAAGCTTCGGCGGCGAGCAGCGCTGGCTGGCGCCCCGTGCGGGATCGGGACGGTTGACGCCGTTGATCAATGCCGTCTATGACCTGCAACCCACCCTGGGACCACCCGATTACGCGGAAATGGCGCATCTGACCCTGACCCGGCAACGCAAGCGGGCGCTGATCGTGCTGCTCACCAATCTGCGCGACGAAGACCAGGATGATCTACGCCCGGCGATCTCGCTATTGCGCCGTCGGCATCTGGTGCTGATCGCCAATCTGCGCGAGCCAGTGCTGGACGAATTGCTGAATCGGCCGATTGATGACCTGCCCCAAGCCCAGTTATACGCGACGGTCTGTCATTACCAGTTGCAACGCGAACGGGTGCAGCAGGAATTGCGCCACCTGGGCGGCATGGTCCTCGATACGCCGCCCCACCGCCTGCCGGCTGCCATGGTGAATCAGTATCTGGATCTCAAACGCAGCGGCAGGCTTTGAAAAATGGCTGACAATCCCTATAGTATGAAATAACTGGATGCCTTACCGGGCGACGTCATGGCTATTCCACAGTGAACCCTTGACGCTCGCCCATGGTCAATATCCACAGTTCCAACACCTGAGGAGGTTCTTCGAACGATGATGCAGAGAAACGACCTACTGGCCAAAGCGCCGATCACCCTGGTTGCTGATGAAGCGCCAGCCACCAACAAGGTGCTACGCAACACCTATATGTTGTTGTCGCTGACCCTGTTGTTCAGCGGCCTGACCGCCGGCTTCGCCATGGCCACAAACGCCGCGCCGCTGCATTTTCTGATCACACTGGGCGGCTATTTTGGACTGCTGTTCGTCGTCACCCGCCTGCGCAACAGCGCTTGGGGTCTGGCGGCGGTATTCGCGCTGACCGGCTTCATGGGCTACACCCTGGGACCGATCCTGAACCTCTACCTGAGCCTGCCGAATGGCTCGCAAGTAGTCATGACCGCCCTTGGCGGCACCGGCGTAATTTTCCTGGCGCTGTCCGGCTACGCCGTGATGAGCCGCAAGGATTTCAGCTTCATGGGCGGCTTCCTGATGGTCGGCATCCTGGTCGCCTTCCTGCTCGGTCTGGGCGGAATGCTGTTCAATATGCCGATGCTGTCGCTGGCGGTGTCGGGAATGTTCATCCTGCTGATGTCCGGCATGATCCTCTGGCAGACCAGTGAGATTATCCATGGCGGCGAGACCAACTACATCATGGCGACCGTCAGCCTGTACATCACGATCTTCAACCTGCTGGTCAGTCTGCTGCAAATTCTGGGCGTCATGTCCGGCGATGATTGATCAAAAACCGGTTTGATCGGCAATCCAGCCCCGCAGTCTGCGGGGTTTTTTTATGGCATTACGCGCATAAAAAAGGCCGGACACGGAGTCCGGCCAAAAACCACCAAAGGAGGATGTGCGACAGACTGAGGAGAAGCCATCGAAGGCCTGCCACACGGAAAGCATTTTACCCAACTTTTTAGAAAAAAGATACTGTTTTTCGTTGTTTTTCGGCAAAAAACAACATTTTATTTGACAAACAACAACTTACCCCCCGATTTTATGCTGCGTTGCGCAAAAACCAGTGTTTTCAAGGCAGCGGCGGCAACGGTGAATCGTCCGACAGGGCCAAAATCGCATCAATCAATCGATCAGGTTCACGAACGCCGCCATACACCATCAGCATTCGCGCCTTGGCAATCAACTCTACCGGTGTCAGCGCCGCTTCCGGATCGCCCCTGGCGTGAGTGCGCCGCACCGTCAACTGCTCGCCGCTGTGCAGGATCACCGTGACAGCGCTCCCCCAAGCGCGTGGATAAGCCGAAGCATAGGGTTCCGCCAGTTGCAGCGTCACCCGCGCCCGCAAATCGGCCAAATCGGCCCGCGCTGTCGCGTTAAACGCCGCGAAATTGACCTGTTCCCGCGTCAACGCCGCCGCCACGCAATGCTGGAGCGAAAACTTGGCTTCATAATCGCTCTGCGGCAACGGCCGGTCACAGACGTCCAGCGCCGCTTGATAGGTCTCCACTTCAATCTTTTCCACGGCGTCCGCTACGACTCGCCGCCGCAGTTCATGCGCGGCGTCAATCGCTGGATGGGTATGCCGACAGGAGGGCCAGGGCTTGATCGAGGTTTGCAACAGTTGCCAGGGCGCATCCGGATCGCGGGTCACTGCGCCGGGATCGGCATCGGGACAGGCCGCAGTGAACCAGCCCTTGGCCCCTTCCAGGATATTCGGCGGCCCGGTAAAGCCGAATCGCGCCAGATCTGCCGCCAACACCCCCGCCTCCGCCGCCCGCCCGGCGTGGAGATGCTTGGTCATGGTGCCGACTTCCAGAAATTGCCAAAGTCCCGCCGACTGGGTACCGGCATTGCCCAGAGCATGAACCGTCGCGGCTGGGCTAAGTTGCAACAGCGCCGCGGCGGCCATCGCTGAACCGTAGGGTCCACAGGTCGCGGTGTTATGCCAGATGCGGTAATGCGCCGGACCGACCGCCATACCCACGCGGGTCGTCGCTTCAAAGCCCCACAGCACCGCCTTCAGCATGGCGTGACCACGCAGACCTTCCCGCAAGGCCACCGTCCACGCCGCCGGCACAACCACGCAGCCCGGATGCACCACGGACGCTCGATGCAGGTCATCGATTTCCAGAATGTGGATCAGCGAACCGAGTAGAAAAGCGCTGCGTTCCGCATCGGTAGCGGCGGTGGCAGTCGCCCACTTTTGCAGAATCTGGCCGGGGTCGGTAGCGCGACCAGCCAGCGCGTTGGCCAGTGCATCCAGCGTCAGCAATGCCGCCTGTTCCAGATCAGTCGGGGCCACCGGGCGGGCGGCAATCAGCGCCGTCAGTTGTTCAGTCAGGGTCAGATCAGGCATGGCGACGGGACTCCAGTGAGAAGGGCTGACAGCTACTGAAAAAATTGTTGGCTTTAATAGTCTTTCATCCTACAATAATCTCCGTTCTCAGGAACCTACCGCCAGTTGGGCGGGAAGTAACGCTTGCAGAGAGGGCGTGAGACCTGGGGGAACATGCGGTCGCCTCATCAGCGTAAAGTTCCCCACCCGTGGGGAATTTGAGTGGCGAAAACCAAGCCGTACCCCTGGGCAACCTCGAGGAAGCAAGAAGTCAGCCATACGATAAAACGCTATGGTTGATGCAACGGATATTGATGGCTTTTCCCGATGATCGCCGGACTTCCGGATTCCCCTCCCTAGGATCAGGAGGGGAAGGTGTAATCAAGGCTTAAATAATCAGGCGACCGGGTGCCGCAGTTGCGGATTGGCGATGGGTGGCTTGACCGAATAGTCGTAAAAGCCCTTGCCGGTCTTGCGGCCCAGATAGCCCAGTTGCACCAAGCGGGTCAGGGTATGCGGCGGCGAGACGTGCGGCTGATGCATATCCTGGTAGATATTCATGGTCATCGCTTCTACCACGTCCAGTCCAATATAGTCGGCCAACTCAAACGGCCCCATCGGATGCGCAGCGCCCGCTTTCATCGCGTGGTCAATATCCGCAATGTTACCGGTTCCCATTTCCAGCAGGCGAATAGCGCTCAGCATGTAGGGCGTCAGCAACCGGTTAACGATAAAGCCCGTCGTATCCTGAACGATGACCGGATCCTTGCCCAGCTTCTTGCAGAACGCATCCAGAGTACTAATGGTGTCATCCGAGGTCTCAAAGGCGTGGATGATTTCCACCAATTTCATCACCGTCGCCGGGTTGAAGAAATGCAGACCGGCGACCCGCTCGCGGTGCTTGCAGACCGCCATCATCGCCGTGACCGATAACGTCGAGGTGTTGGTGGTCAACAGCGCCTGTGGAGACACGATGCTTTCCAGTCGCCGGAACAGCGCATTCTTCGTGTCCAGATCTTCAATAATGGACTCAACGATCAGATCGCAATCCGCTACATCGGCTTCGTTGGTTGTAAAACTCAGCAGGCCCAGCGTGGCGTCCTTTTTCTCAGCGGTCATCTTGCCCCGTTCGACCATCTTGCCCAGCGATTTATCCAGACCGGCCCGAATTTTATCGGTCGAACCCGGAGTCGCCTTCACCGCAACGGTCGGGATGCCGGCCTGTGCGCAAACCTGCGCGACGCCCAGTCCCATTGCTCCACAGCCCATCACACCGACTTTCTTGATTTCCATCATGCGTTCCTTTTAATAATGTTATTGAATTAACAACAGGGGTTTTCCGGCATTGGCGACGCGCCGGCAGCGAATACTCACAATCATTATAATGGAATTTGGTGCCCGCCGGGCAATTCACCGCCATCGCCCCGGCAGGCGGACGTCCTAGCGATGCTTGAACTCAGCGGCGCGTTTGCCCGCGAACGCTTCCATGCCCTCTTTCTGATCTTCCGTAGCAAACACCGCATGGAAAGTGCGCCGCTCAAACAGCAGTCCTTCGGCCAGACTGGTTTCGTAAGAGCGGTTGATGCATTCCTTGGTCATCATCACCGCCGGTAGTGAATAGCCGGCGATGGTCATAGCCGTCTTGACCGCTTCTTCAATCAACTCCGCAACCGGGACGATCCGGCTCACCAACCCGGCCCGCTCGGCTTCCTCGGCATCCATCATCCGCCCGGTCAGACACAGTTCCATGGCCTTGGATTTGCCGACCAATCGGGTCAGGCGCTGCGTGCCGCCCGCGCCGGGCAGAATGCCGAGCTTGATTTCTGGTTGGCCGAACTTGGCTGTGTCAGCGGCCAGGATAAAATCGCACATCATCGCCAGTTCACAGCCGCCGCCCAGGGCGTAACCGGCGACCGCGGCGATGACCGGCTTGCGGCAACGACTGACCCGCTCCCAGTTGCGGGTGATGAAGTTGCCTTTATAGGCGTCCATGTAGGAATAATCCTTCATGCCCTTGATGTCAGCGCCCGCGGCAAACACCTTTTCCCCACCAGTCAGGACAATGGCGCGAATCGCTTCATCCGCTTCAATCGCATCCAGTGCCTGCGTCAGATCATCCATGAGGTCGTTGGACAGCGCGTTAAAAGCCTTGGGCCGGTTCAGCATAACCAGGGCGACCGGGCCACGGGTTTCTACCCGGATATTTTCGTAATTCATCATTCGCTCCTCAATTTTTTCAAAGTCAACGCGGGTTATTGGACATTTTTTGGAAAACCTGGAAAACAATCGATAGCCGCACCTGCTCCGCAACGATACGGCTCAAAGCGGATTCTACAGCACGGCGGCCCCCACGGCTTCCAGCATTCGGGTTAACCGAATCAGCGGCAGACCGATCAGACTGGTCGGATCATCGCCCGCTAGTCGTTCAAACAGGGCAATCCCCAATCCCTCGGACTTGAAACTGCCCGCGCATTGATAGGGCTGTTCCCGTTGCAAATACGCCTCAATCATGGCGGCGGACAGCGGACGAAAGACCACATGGAACTCTTCCACCGCCACCTGGCAAACGCCACTGGCTCCGTCGATCAGGCACAGCCCCGTGTAAAAAATCACGGTGCGGCCGGACGCCCATTGTAATTGCACCGTCGCCCGCTGATGATCGCCGGGCTTGCCAATAATCTCGCCGTCCAGCACTGCCGCCTGATCGGAACCGATGATCAGCGCTCCTGGATAAGATTCAGCGACAGCTCGGGCTTTCCATTCCGCCAGTCGCGTAACCAGCGCGGACGCTTCCTCCCCCGGCAACCGGGTTTCATCCACATCAGGGGCTTGGACAGTGAACGGTAAACCCAGCCGCATCAATAATTCACGGCGAAAAGGTGAGGTCGACGCCAGGATCAACCGGCGACCATTGGACAAGGTTTCAGACATGGGAACCCCACGGCAAAGGGATGAGAAAAACGCTGATGGTGAAGAATCAGGGTTTATTTTGACAGAATTCCGGCTTACCGATATGATTCCGCGCCTTATGCAAACCCCACCGCTTCCCGAAAAAATCCACCCCTGGCGAATCGCCGCCGAAAACGGCGTCCTGAACGGGACCCTGGCGCTGGCGGCATTGCCGCGATTGGCCGCAACCCTGGATGATGCTGACGGACGGGTCGCCATTGCGCTGACCTTCGGGATTGACGGACAAGGGTTCCGGTTCATTCAGGGCGTCCTGTGCACCGAAGTGGCGCTCACCTGCCAGCGGTGCCTGGGTCCGCTGCGACTGGCGCTGAACGTGACCGTCAGCCTGGCACTGGCCCGTGATGAAGCAGAAATGAATCGGTTGCCGGATGATTATGAGCCACTGCTGATTCCCGAGGGCAGCGGCCTGGCGGTTGTTGATCTGATTGAAGATGAGTTATTACTGGCCCTCCCGCAGATTCCCCGGCATGACGACGTGCGGGAATGTGCGGCCCATAGCGAGGTCCGGCCCCCTGAACCGGAGCCGGATGTGGAACGACGTCAGCCCTTCGCGGCGCTGGCGTCCCTGTTAACGGATTCCAAAAGGAGTCATTAAATCATGGCCGTACAAAAAAGCCGCAAAACCCCCTCCAAGCGTGGCATGCGCCGTTCCCACGACGCCTTGACGGGACCTACGCTCTCCATTGACCGGACTTCCGGCGAATTGCATCGCCGCCATCACGTCACGCCCAACGGCTTTTATCGTGGCCGTAAGGTGATTAATACTGCGGTCGTCGCTGAAGAATAATCGTGACCCCTCCTCCCCTGCCCCGTCTTTCCACCGCCCTCCTCTCCCGGTTTCCCTGTGAATAGACCGTTGACCATCGCGCTGGATGGCATGGGCGGGGATATCGGTCCTGAAGTGATCGTCCCAGCCGCCTTGCGGGTTCTGGAGACCTCAGGCGCGGCGCTGCGGTTGATTCTGGTGGGCCAGGAGGCGGTGCTCTCGCCCTGCCTGACCCGGCTGAAAGCGAATGGTCATCCCCAACTCGTCATCCACCACGCTTCCCAAGTAGTCGGCATGGACGAGTCGCCCGCCCAAGCGCTGCGGGGCAAAAAAGACTCCTCGATGCGCGTCGCGATCAACCTGGTCAAACAGGGCGAGGCCGACGCCTGCGTGAGCGCCGGCAACACCGGTGCCTTGATGGCCACTGCCCGCTTCGTGCTGAAAACCCTGCCCGGCATCGACCGTCCGGCCATTTGCACCACCCTGCCGACCGTGCGCGGCCATGTCCGGGTTCTGGATCTGGGGGCTAACGTGGATAGCAAGGCCGAACATCTCTTGCAGTTCGCGGTGATGGGTTCGGTGCTGGCGGCGGTGAACGGGATTGAACGGCCCCGCGTCGCCTTGCTGAATATCGGCGAGGAGGACATTAAGGGCAATGAGCAGGTCAAGGAAGCTGCCGGGCTGTTGGCCGCCAGTGATCTAAACTACATCGGGTTCGTCGAGGGCGATGGCATCTATCTGGATGATGTCGATGTGGTCGTGTGCGATGGCTTTGTCGGCAACGTCGCTCTCAAGAGCAGTGAAGGCGTGGCCAAGCTGATCCGTCACTACATGACCCAGGAATTCAAGCGGAATCTGTTGACGCGCCTGGCCGGACTGATCGCTTTGCCGGTGTTGCGCGCCTTCAGCCGCAAAATCGATCCCCGCTGCTACAATGGCGCCAGTCTGCTGGGCCTGCCCAGCATTGTGATCAAAAGCCATGGTGGCGCAGATGTGCTGGCGTTTGCCAACGCGATCCAGGTGGCGATACTGGAAGTTGAACAGGCGGTGCCGCAACGCATCGATACCCATCTGTCCGCCCTTCATGCTGCGAGGCCCACGCCTTGAATTACGCCAGAATTGCCGGAACCGGCAGCTATCTGCCGGAAAAAGTGCTCACCAATACCGATCTCGAACAGGTAATCGAGACCACTGCTGACTGGATCGTCGAACGCACCGGGGTTGAGGAGCGCCATATTGCCGCCCCGGAGGAAACGACCTGCGATCTGGCCGAACACGCCTCCCGCCGGGCGCTGGAAGCTGCGGGTCTGGATCCGGGTGCTATCGACCTGATTGTGGTCGGCACGACGACCCCGGATCATGTTTTCCCCAGCGTCGCCACCCAGTTGCAGCATCGCCTCGGTTGCCATGGCGGTCCGGCTTTCGACGTGCAGGCGGTTTGTACCGGCTTCGTCTACGCCATGGACATCGCCCAGCGCTTTATTCGGACGGGAGCGGCCCAACGAGCGCTGGTGGTCGGCGCTGACACCTTTACCCGCATTATCAACTGGGATGATCGCGGCACCTGCATTCTGTTCGGTGATGGCGCCGGCGCGGTGGTGCTGGAGGCCAGCGACGAACCGGGTATTATTGACAGCCGACTGGGCGCGGATGGCCGTTACAAGGAATTGTTATGGGTACCTGCCGGCGTTTCGAGCGGTTACGAACAGACGCGCCAGAACGCGGCGTTCGTAGAAATGCGCGGCAGCGAAGTCTTCAAAGTCGCCGTCACAACGCTGAAAGACATTGCGGAACAGATTTTGACCGCCAATCAGATGACCGTCGCTGACGTCGACTGGCTGATCCCGCATCAGGCCAACCGCCGGATTCTGACGGCGACCGCCAAGCGCCTGGGTTTGCCCGAAGAGCGGATGGTTGATTGTGTGCGGACGCACGGCAACACCTCCGCCGCCTCGGTGCCGCTGGCGCTGGATGTCGCCGTGCGCGATGGCCGTATCCAGCGCGGCCAAACGCTGCTGCTGGAAGGCTTCGGCGGCGGCTTTACCTGGGGCGCGGTGCTGGTCAAGTACTGAGTGAGAACCGGAGAACGCAGAATGACGATACTGGATGGCGAAATCGCCCTGGTAACCGGGGCCAGTCGGGGCATCGGCCAGGCCATTGCCCGTGAACTGGGTCAGCGCGGTGCGACGGTCATTGGAACCGCCACGACCGAGGCCGGCGCTGAAGCCATTGGCCAGGATTTGCAGGATCGGGGCATCAAAGGTCGTGGTTTGACACTCAATGTCACCGATCTGGCGTCTGTGGAAGCCACGGTCAAAGCAATCACTCAGGAATTTGGCGCGCCCAGTATTCTGGTGAATAATGCTGGCGTCACCCGCGATAATCTCCTGATGCGGATGAAGGAAGAGGAATGGACGACCATTCTCGACACGAATTTGAGTTCGGTTTACCGACTGAGCAAAGCGGTATTGCGCGGGATGATGAAAGCCCAGCACGGGCGCATCATTAACATCACTTCAGTGGT
>JAUPTV010000196.1 GCA_030917925.1 Pseudomonadota bacterium | reverse complement strand
GGTGGAAGATCCGTTACCGTCGTCAACTGCTAAGAGTAAAATGGATGCACTATGCTCAAATCAGCAGTACCGGAAGCGCCATTCCTGAACGAGTGGTCACGAATGCCGACTTTGCCGCCCGGTTCGGTGCCTCGGTAGATGACTGGTTAGTGGCGCAGGTGGGCATCCGCGAGCGGCGGTTCATGCGCGACGATCAGGTCACCTCAGATTTAGCCGTGGCGGCTGGGCGCGTGGCGCTGGAACGCGCCGGTCTGACGCCGGATCGAGTGGACCGGATCATCGTCGCCACCGATACCCCGGATTACCTCAGCCCGGCAACGGCCGCCGTGGTGCAAGCCAAACTGGGCGCTCACCGGGCTGGCGTCTTCGATGTGAATAGCGCCTGTGCCGGTTGGGTGACCGCGTTAGACCTCGCTGCCCGCATCGTCATCACCGAACCTGACGAGACCGTGATCCTGGTCATTGGCGCTTACGGTATGAGTCGCTTCCTCAATGAGCACGATAAGAAAACGGCGACGTTGTTTGGCGACGGGGCCGGAGCGGTCGTGGTCGGCGTCGGGACTAGCCCCGGCTGGTGGGCCACCGTCACGGCGGCGGCCGGGGAATATCACGACGCCCTGGGGATTTATACCGGCGGAACCTTTCGCCCGGCCCGGGCTGACCAGGTGACGCAGTACGGTCCACCCGTCGTGCAATTCGTGCGACCGTTTCCGGCGACCTTCAACACCGAGCAGTGGCCGCCGTTGATCGACCGGTTACTGGCGCAGGCCCGCCGGACGACCGGCATTTGCCTGCACCCCGATGACGTGGATCACTACTACTTTACCCAAGTGAATCTGCGGACGATTGAGGCGACCATGGCCGTCCTGGGGCAACCGCTGACCAAGACCCACTGGATCATGGATCGGTATGGATATACCGGTTCCGCCTGTATTCCGATGGCGCTGGACGATGCCATCGCGCAGGGGCGAGGGCCACAGCCCGGTTCGTGGGTGGTGTTTTGCGCCAGTGGCGGCGGCATCGCCTTGGCCGCCTCGTTGTGGCAATGGCCGGAGCGGCTTTAGTCGCATTCCGGCGCATTCAACGCCCGCAAGGGCCTCGTATCCTTTCTGATCTACCGCGCCACTGAGCAAGCGTATACTGAACGCCCTTTATTCTGGAGATTCCCGTTATGCCCTTCCTGAGCCTGCAAACTTCAGTACCGCTCACCCCGTCGCAACGGGAAGAACTCTTGCCGCCCCTCTCGCGCTTGGTCGCGGAATGCATCGGCAAACCCGAGCAGTACGTCATGGTCACGATCAGCGACGCGGCGATACGGATGGCTGGCGCGCCCGGCCCCGCGGTCTATGTCGACGTGCGCAGCATTGGCGGGTTAAGCCGGGCCGTCAACCGCCAACTGTCCGAACAGATGGGTGCGTTGCTGCAAGAACGCCTGGGAATTCCGCCCGAACGCCTCTACCTGGGCTTTACCAGCGTCAGCGCCGAGAACTGGGGCTGGAACGGGACCACCTTTGGTTAATTCATGCCGGCCAGCCATTTGATGAATGGGATACCATGACTTCAAAGACATTGCCCTACGCCAGAATTGACCTTGCTTGGTTAATGTGGCTCATGAGTGTGGGAAGCGTACTGAGCACCGTTCTATCGACGAGCATCTTCGACCTCAGCGTGTTCCTTTCCGGGATCCTGTGCGTCGGTCTGATCGCCATCGGGCGTCGGGAAGGGTACTTGATCGGCCTCTACAACAGTCTCGCCTATTCTATTCTGGCCTACAGCAATGGCCTGTACGGCGAGGTCTACCTCAATCTCTTCTTCTTTATCCCCACGGGTATCGTGGGCTATGTCCTGTGGCAGCGCCACACGACATCGAGCCAGACGGTGGCCATGCGCCAGTTGAGCGGATTCCAACGGGCGTTCATCGCAGCAGTTTGTATTGTCTGCACTGGGGTGCTTGGACTGGCCTTGCAACTGAATCCGAGTCAGAACACGCCCTTCATCGATGCCACCACCAACGTTCTTTCCGTCGTCGCCACCTTCCTGATGATGGGACGGTACAAGGAGCAGTGGTTGCTCTACATCGTGCTGAATGTCGTCACGATCGGCATGTGGTACCTGCGCTTCAGTGCCGGGGGCGAGTCCGGCGACTTGATGGTCCTGATGTGGTCGCTTTTTCTGCTCAATGCCCTGTTCGGGTATTGGCGGTGGCACCAAGGGACGAAGCAGGCCACGGTGTTGAAAGCCACTGAGAACACCGCTGAGGACGTATGCGACGCGGTTTAACCCTGGGCAAGTTCGCGCCGTTTCATCGTGGACACCAGTGGCTGGTGGAAACCGCCTTGGCCGAGGTTGATGAGTTGGTCGTCATGGTCTATGCCACGGACGTGACCGACGTGCCGCTCCAGGTTCGCGCCGGCTGGATCCACGCGTTATACCCTACGGTACGGATCATCGAAGCCTGGGATGGCCCCGATAGTTACGGCGACACCCCGGAGATCCGCAGCGAACAGGAGACCTATCTCCTCAAGAAGCTCGGGGGGCTGCGCATCACGCATTTCTACTCCAGTGAATTCTATGGCGACCATGTCAGCCGCGCGCTGGGCGCCGTGGACCGCCGGGTTGACGAGGCCCGTCGGGCGGTGCCCATCAGCGGGACCGCGCTGCGCGCCGACGCCTTCGCCGGGCGGCCGTATATTGCGCCACGGGTCTACGCCGACCTGATCACCAAGGTCTGTTTTATGGGTGCCCCGTCGACCGGCAAGACCACCCTCGCTCGAACCCTGGCGGAGCGGCACAAAACGGCGTGGATGCCTGAATACGGCGCGGAGTACTGGCTGGAGCGCCAAGTGAACCGGCGGCTGACCTTGGAGCAGTTCGAGGAGATCGCCCCCGAACACAATCGCCGAGAAGATGCGCAGGTACTGAATAGCCGCACCTACCTCTTTTGCGACACGAACCCCATCACCACCTACGTCTTCGC
>JAUPTV010000195.1 GCA_030917925.1 Pseudomonadota bacterium | reverse complement strand
TGGTAAAGCCGGATTTCCGAATTCCCCTCCTTGGCAAAGGAGGGGTGGCGCGTAGCGCCGGGGTGGTTCGAGAGGTCAGCTACCCAGATTGAAAGACAATAAGATTAGCTCATCGTGCTGATAGCTCCCGGCTAAATTTCCACCATCTCAAAGTCTTCCCGAGCAGCCCCACACTCCGGACACACCCAGGTCGCGGGCACCTCTTCCCAGGGCGTACCGGGCGCAATGCCATCCTCCGGCCAGCCCTTCTCCTCGTCATAAATCCATCCACAGATAGTGCACATATATTTTTTCATCAGCTTACCTTTTTCGCAGGTTGCAATCAGATCATTATCATTGTCCCATGTTAGCGCATCCCGAAAAACCCACTGGCTTTGTTGGAATTCCCACCCGCCTCGAAACTGGATTCTGGAGCAACGATTTGAGCATTTCTCCCCCCGTGGTCATGACGCTGGCGGGCAACGACCCGACTGGCGGGGCTGGCATCGCCGCCGATATTGAAACGCTGATCAGTCTGGGCTGCCACCCGGCACCGGTCATCACTGCGCTGACCGTCCAGGATACACACAACGTCCACACCCTGCTCCCGGTTGACCCGGATCTGGTGCTGGCCCAAGCGCGGACGGTGCTGGCGGATATGCCGGTCGCTGCGATCAAGATCGGCGTGATGGGCGATGCGGACAACGTGATCGCCCTGCAAACCCTGCTCAAAGCTTACCCGCGCCTTCCGGTCATCCTGGACCCGGTGCTGGCCGCTGGCGGTGGGACGGAGTTGGCGAATGCGGAACTGATCGAAGCCATTCAGACCCGGTTGCTGCCGCTGACCACGGTGCTGACGCCCAACAGTCTGGAAGCCCGGCGCCTGGCCCCCGAAGCCGACACCCTGGAAGCCTGCGCCATGGCCTTGCTGGCGCGAGGTTGCCGCTATGTGCTGATCACCGGCGGCCATGAAGCGGAATCGTCCGCCGAAGTTGTCAACCGACTGTATGGCAATAACCGGTTGCTGGAAACCCGGCCCTGGCCGCGTTTGCCGAATGAGTATCACGGCTCCGGCTGCACCCTGGCCGCTGCCATCGCCGCTTTGACCGCCCAAATATCCCCGGCATCTCTACTGGAAGACGCGATTCTCTCCATTGTCTATCGCGCTCAGGACTACACTTGGCGCTCCCTGCAAGCCGGCTATTCAGCCGGCGGCGGGCAATGGCTCCCTCACCGTCTGCACTGGGCGGCTACCCACCGAGATTCATCATGACCCCAACGCTCAAACCCCGCTGTCAGGGTTTATACGCTATCACTGACGCGCTGCTGATTCCTGACCATCGCTTGCTGGACACCGTTGAACAGGCGCTGCTGGGCGGCGCTCGAATGATCCAGTACCGCGATAAAAGCGCTGACGCCGCCCGGCGATTGGCGCAGGCCCAGAGGCTGAACGAAGTCTGTCAGCGCTACCACGTCCCGTTAATCATCAACGACGATGTGGAACTGGCGGCTGAAGTAGGCGCGGCAGGCGTCCATATCGGCAAGGATGACCCCGCGTTCGCGACCGCTCGCGCCCGACTGGGTGAAAACGCCCTGATTGGCGTCTCCTGCTATAACCGGCTGGATTTGGCACTGCAAGCCGAACAGGCCGGGGCCGATCATGTCGCGTTCGGCGCATTTTTCCCGTCGCCCACTAAACCGACGGAAATTCGCGCCTCTATCGCTCTATTGCGAGAAGTCCGCGCTGCTTTGCGCATTCCGATTGTCGCGATTGGCGGCATTACCCCGGATAACGCGCCGCTCTTGCTGGAAGCCGGCGCCGATGCGCTGGCCATCGTCAGCGGCGTCTTCGGCCAGCCGGACATCCGCGCTGCCGCCGCCCGTTATGCCAACCTGTTTACCCCGCCTGCTCCCTGATGCTTTCCCCCAAGGCGCGGGAACCAAAACATTCAAGAAAACGCTCCGAGGAAATTCAGCATGTCCACTCGTTCCGAACAACTGTTTACCGAAGCTCAGCGCTACATCCCCGGCGGCGTCAATTCACCGGTGCGCGCCTTTCGCGGGGTCGGCGGAACCCCGATCTTCTTCAAACGCGGTGAAGGTGCGTATTTATATGATGAAGACGACCGCCGTTACCTCGACTATGTGGGTTCCTGGGGACCGATGATCGTCGGCCATGCCCATCCAGCGGTGATTCACGCTGTGCGAGAAGTGGCGGGACGCGGTTTGAGTTTTGGCGCGCCGACCGAGTTGGAAACGGTCATGGCGCGCCGCATTAACGAACTGATGCCCTCAATGGAACTGGTGCGGATGTGCAACTCCGGCACCGAGGCCACCATGAGCGCCATCCGCCTGGCGCGGGGCTTCACGGGCCGCAACAAAATCATCAAATTCGAGGGCTGCTACCACGGTCATTCCGATTCGCTGTTGGTGAAAGCCGGTTCCGGGGCGCTGACCCTGGGCGTACCCACTTCGCCCGGCGTACCCACCGCGCTGGCCGCCTATACTGTGACGCTGACCTATAATGATCTGTTGCAGGTTCGGCACGTCTTTGCAGATATCGGAGATGAAGTGGCCGCTGTGATCGTTGAACCGGTGGCCGGCAACATGAATTGCATTCCGCCCTTGCCGGGTTTCCTGGCCGAATTGCGCCAACTCTGCGACAGTCATGAGAGCGTACTGATTTTCGACGAAGTGATGACCGGTTTCCGTGTAGCGCGTGGCGGCGCACAGGCGTTGTACAACGTGAAGCCCGATCTGACGACGCTGGGCAAGATCATTGGCGGCGGGATGCCGGTCGGGGCGTTTGGCGGCAAGCGGGCGATTATGGAACAGCTCGCGCCACTGGGACCGATCTATCAGGCGGGTACGCTGTCCGGTAATCCGGTGGCCATGACTGCCGGACTGGTCACGCTGGATCTGATTTCCGCACCCGGCTTCCATGACCGACTGGCGGCGAATACCCGGCGGCTCTGCCAGGAACTGACGACGACGGCTCATGAGTACGGCGTTGCCCTGACAGCGAATAACGTAGGCGGCATGTTCGGGCTGTTCTTCACCGCTGTTGATACCGTAACAACGTATGCCCAGGCCACCGCCTGCGACGTGGAACGGTTCAAGGCGTTTTTCCACGCCATGCTGGCCGAAGGCTTCTACTTCGCGCCTTCCGCATTTGAGGCCGGGTTCCTGTCATCGGCGCACAGCGCAAAGGACATTGAGGCGACGGTGGCGGCGGCCCGGCGAGTGTTCAGCCGACTCTGAATCTATCAATCCTCTGCACGCTGCATTGCCCATCAACTATGCTTGAAGCGTTGAATTTTGATAAGGAGTGATTGTGAAAAGTTTAGCGGTTGCCCTACTGCTTGCGGGTGTTGCCCTCGAATCGCTGGCCGAAGGCCGTGTGAGCGTCCCGATGAACCTGGTGAATGAAACCGGGACCGGTACGAGCGTCGGGCCGATTGTCGTGACCGAAACGAAATACGGTCTGGTATTTACGCCCGCCCTGGCCGGTCTGCCTGCCGGTCTGCACGGCTTCCATGTCCATGAGAACCCCAGTTGTCTGCCCGCAGAAAAGGATGGAAAACCGGTTCCCGGACTTGCAGCGGGCGGGCACTATGACCCCCATAAAACCGGCCAGCACGGATTCCCCTGGGGCGAGGGACACTTGGGCGATCTGCCCGCGCTTTATGTGGATGCAGAAGGCAACGCGGTTCAGCCGGTGCTGGCGCCCCGCCTCAAGCTCATCGATTTGGTGGGCCGTTCCCTAATGATTCACGTCGGCGGCGATAACCATGCGGATCACCCGGCAGCGCTGGGCGGCGGCGGTGATCGCCTGGTCTGCGGCATCATCCCCTAACCTCTGGATTCATGTTCATGAGCCGCACGATCTATCAAACCCTCGCTAACCATCTGGAAACAGTCATGGTCGGTCAGCGGCAAACGATCCGCTGGTTACTGGCCGCCTTTGTCGCAGGCGGCCACGTCCTGCTGGAAGATCTGCCAGGAACGGGCAAGACCACGCTGGCCAAGACCTTTGCCAAATCGCTGACCCTCGAATTTCAGCGGATTCAATTCACCCCGGACTTGTTGCCTTCCGACCTGCTGGGCGTGTCTATCTTCGATCCGCAACGGCAAGAATTCCGCCTGCATCGCGGCCCGGCGTTTACCGAAGTGCTGCTGGCCGATGAGATCAACCGCGCCTCGCCGCGCACCCAGGCGGCATTGCTGGAGGCGATGGGCGAGCGACAGATCAGTCTGGATGGTCAGCGGCACGAATTGGGCGCGTGGTTCTTCGTCATCGCGACGCAAAATCCGATTGAATTCCACGGCACCTATCCGCTACCGGAAGCGCAGATGGACCGGTTCGCCCTGCGGTTCGCCCTGGGTTATCCCGATCTTGAGGGCGAAATGGCGGTACTGACGGCTCAGCGGGAAGGGCATCCCCTGGACGCCCTGCAACCCTGCGCCGATCATGCCGCGCTGAATAACCTCCGGCAGGCCGCTACCGCGATTCGGGTCAGCGATGAAGTCAGCCGCTATTTGGTGGAACTGGTCGCGGCGACCCGGAAAGCGCCGGGCATCGCGATGGGTGCCAGTCCTCGCGCCTCGCTGGCGCTCATTAAAATCGCCCGCGCCTTGGCGCTGTTTGACGGGCTGGAGTTTGTGACGCCGGATCTGGTGCGGGAACTGGCGGTTCCGGTGTTGGCGCATCGCCTGAAACTCGATCCCCAGGCCCGGTTCAGCGGTCTGACGGCTGAAGCCGCTGTCGGTGACATCGTGCGACAGATTGCTGCGCCGGTTTAGTGGCTAAAATCGTCGCCGACACCGATAGCTTTAATACCTAATTCGTTTCGAGTTAGACTATCAGGCAAGTTTGACGGCGATCACGATGGGCTGGTGGTCGTTCGACAGTTGGCGATAAAAGTTGAGTTGAGAAGAGATGACTCAATGCTGCGCAAGACACCGGTATTAAAACCCCCAATCGAAAATCAAATAATAATCAGGAGTTCTGATCATGCGCAGCAATCTACCAGTGACTAATGTAGAGCATATACTTAAAAATGCTGATACATTAGTATCCACTACCGATCTCAAAAGCCGAATCACTTATGCCAATCCCTCGTTTATCGATATCAGTGGGTTTACCGAGGAAGAATTGATCGGCGCGCCGCATAATATTGTGCGGCATCCTGACATGCCCGCTGAAGCTTTTGCTGATTTATGGGAAACCATTCAATCCGGGCAATCCTGGACGGCACTGGTTAAAAATCGTTGTAAAAATGGCGATTACTACTGGGTCAAAGCCAACGTCACCCCCCTCATTGAAAACAACCGACCGATAGGTTACATGTCGGTTCGCGTCAAGCCCAGTCGTGAGGAAATTGCTGCCGCCAGCGCACTCTACCAGCAGATGCGAGAAGGCCAAAGTCGTTATCGTGTCTGCAATGGTCTGGTCACCCGCACGGGTTGGCTGGGTACTCTGCTTTCCTGGGGCCAACTCAGCGTAAACGCCCGGATCTGGGTAGCAATGCTGGTGATGGCCTCGACAACTATTGGGGTTCAAACCACAGGTTTATTCTGGTTCGGAACCAGTACCACGTCGGCTAATTTTGATTGGTCACAATTCCTGATATTGGCGGCAACCAGTTTTGGGGTAGGAGGCGCGTTAGGTGCCTGGTTGTCCGGCTCGATTGCCCAACCATTAAAGAATATCCTGAGTTTCGCCAGACGAATTGCCAGCGCTGATCTCGGCAGTCGTATTAGCACCGTGCGCACTGATGAAATCGGGCAGATTATTCGGGGGCTTAACCAAACCAATGTTAATTTGATGGGGGTTGTTTCGGACGTGCGCGCTCAAGTCGATGGTATGCATATCGAGATCGACGAGATCGCCCATGGCATCGGCGACCTGTCTGCACGAACCGAATCCCAGGCCGCCAGCCTTGAAGAAACCGCAGCCAGCATGGAGCAAATCCACGCAACCGTGCAACAAACCGCGGATTCAGCCCGCCAGGCCAACCAGTTATCGCAATCGGCTTCGACCATTGCCGTGCAGAGCGGCGAAGTCGTCAGTCAGACGGTGACAAATATGGCGGACATTTACACCAGTTCGAATAAAATCGCCGACATTATTAGTGTGATCGATGATATTGCCTTTCAAACTAATATTCTGGCGTTGAATGCCGCTGTCGAGGCCGCTCGCGCCGGAGAACAGGGCCGGGGATTTGCCGTCGTCGCCGGAGAAGTGCGCAACCTGGCGCAGAAAACCGCTATGGCCGCCAAGGAAATCAAAACGCTGATTTACGACTCGTTGGCCAAGGTGAAAGCTGGCTCCCAGCTTTCCCAGGACGCGAGCAAGGCGATGGAAGAGGTTGTTGCGGCAATCGGGCGCGTGTCAGCGATCATGGGTGAAATCAGCCATGCCGCAACCGAACAGGCTGCCGGTATCAGCCAGGTCAACGAAGCCGCGATGCAACTGGATCGAGTCACCCAGGAAAACGCCGCTTTCGTTGAAAAAATCACCGCTGCTGCTGGACTGCTAACCACTCAGGCTAATATGCTTTCAGGCGCGATCAATGTCTTTAAGGTAGATTCTGCGCGTCAATGATCGGCAAGCGAAGCGCTTACGGGATATTAACGTTTGATGATCACTACCGATGAAGATTTGAAAAGCGTTCGCTTGAAGATCGCGGACAGCCTTTTGACCGCCTTAACCCTCTTCGGTCCCCTGGCCTTTCTGGCCAGCATCTATCGAGCGACGTTGATTGGATGGCAGCCGGTTATGTTTTTGCAGATGGCATTGCTTCTTGCCATCTTCCTAATGGCGTTCCTTCGGCATCGATTGAATCTTGCCTTCAAAGCCGGTGGGATCATAGGGATGATGCTGGCAATCGCCATCAGTGGCGTTATCCAGTTTGGCCTGTTATCTCCCGCCATTGTTTTTTGGATCGCCACGCCTTGTATCGCTGCGATGCTGTTTGGGAAGCGGAGCGCCATTAGGGTACTTATCTTCAGCATTGCCATCTTGTCTGGAATTGGCGGGTATGTCATTTCAGTGGGTGCGCCACCATCGTTCGATTTGTCGATCTATATGACTGCTCCACAAGCTTGGGGTAATGTCGTTTTTACGACCATCATGGTGACAGGTGCCTTGCTATTCTCACTGGATGTATATACACGATCACTCATTGATGCATTAGCGGCAGCGCGGACTAACGAAGCGAAACTCCTCAAGCAAACCCGCAAGTTAGACCAGTTTCTATCGGTATTGGAGGACAACGAAGCCTTCAAAGTCGCAATCCTGAATGCTTTACCGTCCCACATTGCGGTACTGGATCACCAAGGGATTATTATCGCCGTTAACAGAGCTTGGTGGCAGTTTGCATTGGAAAATGGCATAGAACCGCATAAGCCCGCACCCAATACCGGCATCGGTGCCAGTTATCTGGACGTCTGTCAGAACAGTGCCGGAGCCGGAGCGCAAGATGGGTGGAGCGCCTATCATGGCATTAAGGCGGTAATGGATGGCCAGTTGCCGTACTTCAGTATGGAATACCCCTGCCACTCGTCGAAAGGGTCGCGCTGGTTCACCATGATGGTCAACCCACTGGAAAATGTGGACCCAGGCGGCGTGGTCATCGCACACACCGATGTGACACAACTCAAGCACACTGACGAGCAGCTTCGCATTGCTGCCGTCGCCTTCGAATCGCAGGAAAGCATGATCATCACTGATGCCCACACGGTGATTTTAAAGGTCAACCAAGCTTTTACTGAAACCACCGGCTACACTGCCGAGCAGGTGATTGGCCAAACTCCCCGTATTCTCAAATCAGGCCGACATGACGCCAGCTTTTATCGGGCCATGTGGGACAGCATCAACCGCTATGGACGATGGCAGGGAGAAATCTGGGATCGGCATAAGGACGGCGAAATCTGTCCCAAATGGCTGACCATCTCTGCGGTGACGGATACTCATGGGGTCATTACCCACTACATCGGTGCCCATCTTGACATCACTGCGCGTAAGCAGGCGGAAAAACGCATCCATCAGTTAGCTTTCTTTGACGCATTGACGGGCCTGCCCAACCGAACGCTGCTGCTGGATCGCTTCCATCAGGCCCTGGCCGCCAGTTCGCGTAGCGGCGGCTATGGGTCGCTCTTGTTGATTGATCTGGATCATTTCAAAACGCTCAATGATACCTACGGCCATGACTTGGGTGATCAATTGTTAAAGCAGGTCGCCCAGCGGTTGAACGCCTGTGTCTATGAAGACGGCACCGTGGCTCGATGGAGCGGGGATGAATTTGTGGTGGTGCCGGCCAGCTTGAGTCGGCACGATAAAGATGCGGCGGCCCAGGCTGAAGGGATGAGCGAAAAGATTCTCGCCGCACTCAGCCAACCCTACCTGCTGAATGATATGGCGCTCTATAGCGCGTCCAGCATTGGTGTCGCCTTGTTCAGTGGTCATACCGCAACCCTCAATGAGTTGATCAAGCAGGCTGATCTGGCCATGCGCCAGTCCAAAGAAGCTGGGGGCAACCGGTGCAGTTTCTTTGATCCAGCCATGGAATCGGTCATCAGAGAACGGACGGAACTGGAGAAGGATCTACGGCAGGCCCTCAACGACAAGCAGTTTTTACTCCATTATCAGGCTCAGATCATGGGTGATGGCCGTCTGACGGGGGCCGAAGTCCTGGTACGCTGGTTACATCCCCGGCGCGGCATGGTGTCGCCGGCCCAGTTTATTCCCCTGTCTGAAGAAACCGGGCTGATTTTGCCGCTCGGGCATTGGGTGCTGGAGACAGCCTGTATCCAGTTAGCCCAATGGGCGCAATCTGATCGGGCGCATCTTACGGTAGCGGTCAATGTCAGTATCCAGCAATTCCGCCAACCGGACTTCGTTGATCAGGTGTTGGCGATACTCAAGAGCACCGGTGCCAACCCGTGGCGACTGAAATTGGAACTGACTGAAAGCCTGCTGGCTGACCACGTTGAAGAACTGATTGAAAAGATGCTTATGTTGAAGGCCCGGGGAGTCAGTTTCTCTCTCGATGACTTTGGCACCGGCTATTCTTCGCTGATGTATCTGAAACGCCTGCCACTGGACCAGTTGAAAATCGATCAGTCGTTTATTCGCGATTTATTGACCGACCCGAACGATGCCGTGATTGCGCAGACGATTGTGGCGCTGGCCCAAAGTCTTGATATTAGCGTCATCGCCGAGGGCGTTGAAACCGCAGCGCAACGCGACATGCTGGCGCGTTTTGGCTGCCATGCGTACCAGGGTTATTTTTTCAGCCGACCACTCCCACTGGATCAGTTTGAGCAGTTTGTGCAGGATTCACTCCTGGTTTCCAGCATTCAGCCATCCTGCGACTAGCGGCAGACGCGATTGCGACCAGCCTGTTTGGCACCGTACAACTGCTGATCGGCTTTCTCGAACAGACGGTCAGGGGATTCATCGGCTTGCGGTACGGTACTGGCAAGGCCCGCGCTGACCGTGACCCAGGCCGATGCCGGGGAATAACCGTGGGGCATCCGCAGCGCCTCGATCTGACCCCGCAACCGCTCAGCAATCTGCAAAGCGCCCGCTTCGCCGGTATTGGGTAACAATGCGACGAATTCCTCACCCCCGTAACGCGCCACCAGATCACCAGAGCGCGTCACCGATGCAGCCAGCGTTGTCGCTACATGGCATAGACAGATATCGCCGGCACCGTGGCCATGATGGTCATTGAAAGGCTTGAAATAATCAATATCCAGCACGATAAGCGACAACGGCAAACCGGTGCGCTGGGCGCGTTTCCATTCGATGACGAAGCTCTCGTCAAACCGGCGACGGTTCGGAATATTGGTCAGCGCGTCCAGCCAGGCATACGTCTCCAGCAAATCGCTCTTCAGCTTGAGGTTAATATGATTGCGTACTCGCACCAACACGATGGGCAAGTGAAACGGCTTGCCGATGTAATCCACCGCCCCCAGTCGCAGCCCCTGCTCTTCATCCTCAGGGTCCGTCTTCGCCGTGACAAAGATCACTGGAACGCCCTGGGTCAGCGGATTTTCCTTGAGGCGACGGCACACCGCATAACCATCCATGCCGGGCATCATCACATCCAGCAGGATGAGATCGGGTAGCCCCTTCCTGGCGATGATCTCAAAGGCCATTTTGCCGCTGCCGGCGACCATGACCCGATACTCGGCCCTCAACGCCTCAGCCAGCACCTGGATATTGCTGGGAACGTCGTCCACAATCAGAATTGTGGGCTTATCGCCGGGCGCAGTCTTCATTGGAGATTCCCCTCTCTCCCGTTTCAAAGTGATAGCCTTGTTCACAGGTCATCGCGTCAAGCGCCTGGCGGACACCCTCATAATCAATCGCCTCGGCCCGGCGCACTAACCCCTCCAGTTTCTGACGCACCGGGTGACAGACCACGCCCCCCATAAGCTCGGTCAGCACTTCGCTGGGAACAAATTCATAGTTGTCCACCAATTCCCGCACCTGGCCCAACAGCACAATGATCCGCTGATAATCGCATTGGTCGCATGGGTACTCTGCGCTCATCGGTGCCGGGGACATCGCCGGTTTATACTGATCCGGATCGGCGGCTATCGACGTTTTCGGGGCGCTATCCAGCGATGTAGAAACCAACAGGCGTAGCGCGAAATGAAAACAACTGCCCTGGCCGGGTTGGCTGTCTACCCGCAATTCGCCGCCCATGCTTTCTACCAACCGCCGACTGATGGCCAGGCCCAGTCCCGTGCCGCCAAAACGGCGAGTGATCGACTCATCGGCCTGAGTGAAAGCTTCAAACAGGCGCTCGGCCTGCGCCGGATTGATGCCTATGCCGGTGTCGCACACCGCGAACTGCAACGTGACGGACGGGTTCTCACTAGCGCTTTCACTCGCCAGCACGTCCACTTTGACCCGGATCTGACCAACCTCGGTAAATTTCACCGCATTACCTACCAAATTATTCATCACCTGCCCAATGCGCAGGGGGTCGCCAAGCAACCGGGTCGGCACGTTCGGCGCGATCTCACACACCCACTCCAGGCCCTTTGCCTCAGCGCCAATCCTGAAAAGATCGGCGACATTTTCAAGTACTTCATTCAGGTCAAATGCCACCATCTCCAGTTCCAGGCGGCCGGCCTCGATCTTGGAATAATCCAGAATATCGTTGATCAGGGTTAATAGCGCCCGGGAAGATGCCTGAATCTTGGTCAGGTAATCGCCCAACCGGAGGGGCAGATCGACCAGCCCCAAGCTCAAATCCGACAGCCCGATGATGGCGTTCATGGGCGTGCGGATCTCGTGGCTCATATTGGCGAGAAATTCACTCTTCGCCCGGTTAGCCCGCTCGGCTTCATTCTTGGCTTCACGCAATGCCTCTTCCGCCTGCTTTTGCGCCGTCACATCTTCGTAGATCGCCACCAGTTCGCCAGAGAGCAATCGGTAGACAAAATTATCGCGCCAGCCCGAAATGCGGCCATCCTGGTAAAAGCTGACGGGAAAGCCCACCGAATGGCCGGTTCGCCAGACATCCCGAAAAACCGCCAGCAGCCCCATTTCCCGGATGCCGGGGAAGGCATCGGTCACCCGTTGGCCAATGAGTTGTTCACGACGCACGCCTTCGATGCGCTCTACTGCGGCATTGACGTCCTTGATAACAAAATCGTCGCCCTCATCGAGGGTCTCATAAACCACCGCGCCGCTGCGCATGTTTTCGAATAAATGATGGAAGCGCAATTCGCTATCCTGAAGCGCCGCCTCGGCGCGTTTTTGCTCGGTAATATCGCGGACGAAGGCCACGAACACGCCACCCCGCACTTCCGCAATATATTGGGCGCTGATATGCACATCAACAAGGCGACCATCGCGATGCCGGTGGCGGGATTCAAAACGGGTCTCGCGACCTTCCCGGACCGCCTGCATATGTTGTCGGACCTCTTCTGGAGACTCACTAGCCTCGATGTCCGCAATCCGCAGTTGCTGAAATTCTGCCCGCTCATAGCCCAACATCTGGCAAGCGGCCTGATTCACCTCCAGGAAACGGCCTCCCGAAACCGATAAAATCCAGAAACCGTCGCGGCTGGTCTCAAGAATCGACCGATATTCAACTTGACGAAGGGCTTTTTCAGCGACCGATTGCTGCAATTCAGCATTCAACTGCCGACCACGTTCGTCAGCTTTTTTCAGTTCTATAAATTCCCGGTGAAAAGCTCGACGATAGCGATGCATCGCTTCAATAGCGCTTGATATAATCAGCCCGTCCATGAGAAACACCAGATTTGACCAAAGGCTGACTTTCAAGACCTCAAGCGAGATCGCGTAGTAAGGCGGAGTAAAGATAAAGGTGGCAAATCCAATGCCAATCATCGTGGCAAACAATCCAGCGCGGTACCCGCCAATGATGGCGAGCAGGGTGACCTCTGGAAAAAAAGTAATGTATTGCAACCCGGCTTCAACGGGAGCAATGGCGAGCCGTAAAAACAAAGCGCCGATCATCACCCCGATAGTTGATAAGTAGAGAGCGACGCCGCCCAGTTGGATCGGCAGGATGGAAAAGCGATCATGAATCCACAATCTCAGGCGCAAGTTAAACGCAGTATGGCTGATTTTCACGGGCAGGACTTTTGTTGATCTGAATTCAGCATACCCGCAAAAGCGAGTATCTATTTTTTTAGCAGTTTACTGGATTCCCGCTGATGCAGGAACGATAGACCACAAAAATCTGGCCTCTCAGCGGTCATTCTGAACTTGATTTACCGGGTCTATAGCGCCCGGTCAGTCAATCAGGGGCTTACCTGCTTGAACGAAATTTGGCAGAATCTCTACATTATGCATTTTCTAAAGCGCCTCTATCGCCGGGTCAACCACCTCAGCTACGGCCTGCGCCAACGCCTCATGCCTCTGGGCGGCTGGCTGCTGGGCGCGTGGGTTGCGGCAGGCGCGTTCGGCTTTAACACCCGCGTCGGCATGACCTATCAACTGTTTGTGCTGCTGACCCTGCTGTTTGCCACCGCCCTGCTGGCCAGTCGCTTCGGTAAACTACCGGTTGCCGCCACTCGCCAGTTGCCGCGTTTCGCCACGGTTGGTGAACCCGTGCGTTACCGTCTGCGCCTGCATAACCAGAGTCCGCGCATCCAGTCCGATCTACTGGCCATTGAGGAATTACGCGAAATGTCCTCGGCCCCGCTGGAACGCTTGCCGACCTATCGCCAATGGAGCCGACTCACCGCTTTAGCACGGGGCGCGCAAACCCGGATGCAATCCCTGCCGCCGCTGCCGCCCAATGCAACGACCGAGGCGGAACTGACGCTCATCCCATTGCGTCGGGGCTGGCTGGAATTTGCCGCCTTGCAGATGGCCCGCCCGGAGCCACTGGGTCTGTGGCAACGCCTGTTCCGCCAACCTCTGCCTGACCGATTGTTAGCGCTACCACGCCGCTATCCGGTTCCTTCGCTGCATTTCCACGATGGGCGACGTTATCAGCGGGGCGGCGTCAGTCTGGCGCAGTCCGTCGGTGAAGAAGATGAGTTTGTGGGTTTGCGTGAGTACCGGCCTGGCGATCCGCCCCGGCGCATTCACTGGCGCAGTTTCGCCAAACGCGGCGAACCGGTCGTCAAGGAATATCAGGATGAATTCTTTGTCCGCTACGGCCTGCTGCTGGACAGTTTTGCGGCGGATATTGACGAAGCGCGGTTTGAAGCCGCCGTGTCCGCTGCGGCTTCCATTGCAGCAGTTGAACGTGGCCCGGAGGCGCTGCTGGATTTGCTGTTCGTCGGCGACCGCGCCTATTGCTTCACTGCCGGGCGCGGGCTGGGACAAACCGAGCAGTTGCTGGAAATTCTGGCCTGCGTCACACCGCGCAGGGATCAGCCCTTCTCGCACCTGTTATCGATGGTTGCCGGACATGCCGCCGAATTGAGTGCCTGCGTCTGCATTCTACTGGACTGGGATGAGGAACGCCGGCAGTTACTGAACCTGTTGCGAAGTCAGGGCGTGGACATTGTGGCGCTGGTGATCGGGCCGCCACGGATGCCGCCAGAACCAGGGATTCGCGTGGCGACGGTCGAGACGTTGGCCGTGGAACTGGCGAGGCTGAAGCTATGAGGCTGACCCTGCCGCCCGGTCTACTGGCTGCCGCACTACTGTTCTGGGGCTGGCGCACCGAACTGTGGCCGTTGGCCCTGCCCATAGCGCTGATTCTGGAAGCTGCGCCCTATGTCCATTGGCGTTGGGCGTTGGGCGACAAGGAATTGATGCGGGTCATCGACCTGACCGCCCTGCTCTGGGTCGGTGCCCTGATCCTGCTCTTCACCCGCTATCTCAACCAACCGCCGCTGGCGACGCACCTTTATACGCTGGCCAGTTGGGTCCCATTGTTATTGTTCCCGCCGCTGGCGATTCAGCGCTACTCCACGGCAGGAACTTTCCGGATGGGGCATTTGTTCTACTCGCTGCGCCGTTCCGGGGGCGAACTGGCTCAACAACGCTTACGGCTGGACGTGGCGTATTTCGTCGCGTGCCTGCTGGCCGCCAGCGTCACTACCCAAGCTCTCTATCTACCCGGCGCGGGATTATTGCTGCTCTGGGCGCTGTTCGCCCGGCGCTCCCGCCGCTATCGCTGGCCCCTGGTTCTAACGCTGGCCCTTATCGCTGGCCTCGCCGCCTGGCCGGCAAGCCTGGGCCTGCATCGCCTGCAACTGAATCTGGAAGATACGTTTACCGAGTGGTTCCAGGACTGGTTCACGGATTTCGATCCCTACCGCAGTTCCACGTCACTGGGCGATATTGGCGAACTGAAATTGTCCGACCGGGTGGCGCTGCGGCTGAAACCCATGCCTGGCGACCGGGGACCGTGGTTGCTGCGCGCCGCGACCTACAACAGCTATTTCGACCGGGTTTGGTTAGCGAAGGGCGTCCATTTCACCCAGCTCGATCCCCAGGGCGATGGGCGCGAATGGTTGCTGAATCCAGCGCCAGAGGGTGAATCCCGACGCATAAACATCACCCAGGAACTGCGCCAGGGAACCGGGATGCTGCCGCTGCCCCTCGACGCCTGGCGGCTGGAGCAGTTGCCGGTGGGCGAATTGCAACGCAGCAGTCTAGGCGCGCTCAAGGCGAGTGACGGTCCGGGACTGGTCCATTATGGGGTCGAATATAAGACGCCTTCCCCCACCAGCGGGGAGGGTTGGGGTGGCGGGGAACTCGACCTGGCCCTGCCCCGCCGCGAACAGGCTACCCTGCAACGTCTGGTCAGCGAACTGGGTTTAACGGGCCAACCGCCCGCCATCGCCGCTGCCAAAATCCACGCCTTCCTGCTCGGCCAATTCCGCTACAGCCTCGATCTGCCCGCACCGGCGGCCGGCCTGACCGCGTTGGAAACCTTCCTGCTTCAGGCCAAAGCCGGGCATTGCGAATATTTCGCCACTGCCGCCGTGTTACTTCTGCGCGCCGCTGGCGTTCCGGCCCGTTACGCCACCGGCTTCTCGGTCTCCGAATACAGTGAGCTGGAAGGAACCTACATCGCCCGCCGCCGCCATGCCCACGCCTGGGCGCTGATCTGGCTGGACGGCCGCTGGCAGGATTTCGACGCCACCCCGCCCGACTGGACCAGTTTTGAAGAAGCCCAAACGCCCTGGTGGCAGCAACTGGGCGATCTCCGGGACTGGTTAAGCCATCAGTTCAACCGTTGGCGCTGGCGGGAAGCAAGTGATGACGAGGGCGACAATCGCTGGCTATGGGGATCGGCGGGACTGTTGACGGTCCTTCTATTCTGGCGACTGCTCCGGCGTCAGCGTGTCCGTCGGCCACCAGCCCAACCAGCGATGCTGGCCGTCATTCACCCCGGCGCGGCCTCACCTTTCTACCAAGTGCTGGAGCAGCTTGCCGTCCACCGGGGTTCTCGCCCGCTCGGTGAAACGCTGGAAAGCTGGTTACGCCGGATCGGGGTCTGGGAAATGCCCGGCATGGCGGATATGGCGAACTGGCATCAACGCTGGCGGTTTGATCCCGTCGGCTTATCAACGCAAGAACAGCAACAGCTTGCGGAAGCGGTTGCCGTCTATGCCAATTCCCTTGCACATCCGGCGACCGTGCGAGCTGCGCCGGAGCATTCCACGCCGACGCATTAACGCGATTGAACCGTGATCGCCAACGTCCCCGTGGGTTCACAAGTCATCCTGAGCTGTGTCGGCGATTCGGGGGCGTTGAAACGCTCATGCCGGCTGAATCTGGACACCGGCGCGACGATCAAGCCCGTCGTCTACTGGCGTGATCCGCAGTTCAGGTCACGCTCGTGTCACCGCTTGCCAGACCACCCGTTCCAAGCCAATCCCCGCCACCGCATACAGGCGCAGATCAGTCAGGCCATAGCGTTCTGACAGCGCTGCGCCATACCGTCGCGCCTGCTCGGCGGCGGCGTCCAGTTCCGCTTTCACCACCGCCAGCGCCGCCAACTCGGTCATGGACTTCTCCCGCACCTGTTCCCCGCTCAGTTTCAGATCCTTGAGGCTGACATATTTGAATTCCAGCAGCAGATCCAGCGCCTGAAAGCGCCGCATATCCGAGCGGACAATCAGGCTCAGGTCGATATAGCCATGATCCATCTCGGTTTCGGACACCATCATATACAGCCGGTCATCGAACAGCAGAGTCAGGAAAGCGATCTTGATCATCAGTTCATTGCTCCAGCGATAGTCCCGATTGGACAGGATCGGGAAGTAGCGCTGTTCGATAAATTCGACCAGGGGGGCTAAATCGCCCCGAAGATAGAAGTTTTCCGCCAGCCGGGGAATGGTTTGACGATCCTCGTAGGTGGGCAGCCACATCTCCCGCAGGCGTTCGACATACAGCGAGCGGGCGACCAGATTGGGGATGTTGAGAATGGACTTACCGAGAATCCCCACCCCGGTGAGGGTGAGGATGCCGAAGTAGTAGAGCAGGGACGCCATAAACGGCTGATCCTTAACCGCGATCAGCACATCGGCCACGCCGAAGCGTTTGGCCAGGCGGGGAATCAATACGCCTTCTTCGCCATTCAGCGCCTGAGCCAGCACCTCCTCGCCATGGGGCAACTCCGCGATGTAGCGCAATTTGCTGCGGTCCATCGCCAGATTCTCGTCCAGCATTTCGTGCGGATAGCGACCATCGGTTTGAAGGGCTTTGAGAAAATACAGGCTCAGGGTCGGGTTATAGACCCGCTCGTGACTGTCCTGGCTGAAGCAATAGCCGTTATAAAACGTGCGCATCAGGTCCAGAGCCTCCGCCGGCGACCAGGAACCGCCTTCCGCTGCCAGCCGATCCAGCAGGGCGGCGATTTCGGTTTCCGTGAACCCACACAAGTTGTTGAAGGTGGCTTTCAGATAAATGTCTTCGCCGACGTTGTAGCCGCTGGTCATGTCGCTGAGGACGATAGGGGATACCCCGGTGATAAACACTCGGTCGATGCCCTGCCCGACACCGGCTTTCACCGTCTTGAAGATTGTCTTTAACGCCCCTTCGCCATAGAGCAAGCCTTCGTAATACTCCGGTTTCCGTCCAGTCATCAGCACGTCATTGGCGAAGTTATCGTATTCATCGATTAATAAGTAAATGGCCTGACCGGATTCCTGGGCGGCAAATCGGGCTGACTCCAGGGAGGAGACCGCATTGGTCGGGTGGATGGCGATGGGCTGGGTCAGTCGGGCGGCGTACCGGGCGGCGAACTGGGTTACCCGGTCATTGACGTGCTGATACAGGGCGGCCTTGATTTCCGGCAAGCTGCCCTGGGCGTTCACCAGCGAAAAGTCCCATTTCATGATGCAGTACTGGTTATGCAGCGGCGTGGGATTCCGGCCCATCGCCAGGTTTCCGAACAGCGCGTCAAATTGATCGGCGCGGTTCACATCGTAGTAATGCTCCAGCATGGACAGGAGCAGGCTTTTCCCAAACCGGCGGGGGCGGATGAAGATCAGTTGGCGTCCGGCATCTTCGAGTTGGGGAATTCGGTCAGTGCGGTCCTGATAGAAGTAGCCTTCCTGGATTAGTGTGCCGAAATCGTTAATGGCGTAGGGGAATTTCATGGGATCGCCGCTCCTGATGACGTGGATTTGTTGACGAAGATAGCACGGGATCGACTTGCCAGCCGCCGCCCGGCGGGGGGAAAATGGTCCGCCCTCACCTAACCCAACCCGGTCCGCTGCTCCTTGCGCAACTGCCCCGGCGGATGACCGAATTTGCGCCGAAACGCCCGATTGAAGTGGTTGCCGACAGCGCGGCGAACGAAGTTCGCCTACTGTTCTGCCATAGTGGTTATGTCGGCCATCGCGATTACGCCACCGACCATAGTTCGCTCTTTGGCAATTTAAGGTCTGTGGTTCTGCTCAAAAGATGAGCAGGTAAAACCTTGATCGTGTTCAAAAGCATTCAGTTTCGGCCCACCTGTTGCCGGTGGGTTGTGCCACCCATAGGGCTTGTCCTATGGGGGAGAGCAGAGAACATTCAGTGTTCTCGGTATGGGGCATCATACCCTCTACAGGGGAATCCCCTGTTCTTTAGGGTCGGTAGGATGTCAAAGGACTATTCGCATGCGGTTGATCACCCGGTTTTGAACCACGCCCAATCCACACAGATAGACTTCACCCATGTCCGGCTTCGTCTCTTTCTCGCGCCTACTGCTGCTTTTCACCGCCATCCTGATTGGCGGTCAGGCCATGGCTACAGATGTCCCCGTCTTGCGCGATCTGGCCGTGCTGGTTGATCCGCAAGGCGACATGGATATCTCTGCCGTTGCCAGTGCCGCTGATCAGCGCTTCAAGCCTATCCCTAGTGGCTTGGCAGCCGGTTACACGCGCAATGTGCATTGGCTGCGCTTCACCGTCGTGGCACCAGCGGGCGAATGGTGGCTCGACCTCCTGCCTCCGTATGTGGACGACCTGCGCTTGTATGAGCCTGACCCGCTGCACCCCGGCACTTTTCTGGAGCGCCGCGCCGGCGACCAATTGCCCTTCAGCACACGCGAGGTGGACTACCGGGGTTTCATTTTCAAGCTACATACGCCAGACGAGACACCACGCATCTACTACCTGCGCCTACAGACCAGAAGCACCTCAATTCTTGTGCCGCGCCTATGGGCACCAGACCACTTTCATGCGGCCATGGCGCTGGATTACGGCTTGCTGATTGGCATTCTCGGCGTGCTGCTGGCCATCATGGCGCTGAACTTAATTTCCGGTCTCTGACTGCACGACCCCTTGCTGCGGTGGTTTTTGGTCTTTGTCGCCAGCATTTGGGTGTCCTTGATCTGCAACGGGGGTTTCGCTGCGCAATACCTGATTCCAGACCGCCCGGCCTTCACCGATGCCCTGGGCAGACTGATGTCGTTTCTGGTCATCGCTGCCTCGTTTGCCTTCTATCCTCGTCTGTTTCAGGTCACACCGGCTGAGCGTTTGTTACTCAACACCTATCGGTTTGGCATCGTGGTGGCCCTCGGATGCTGCATCAGTTGGTTCACGGGTCATTTCACCGTGGTTGCACCGTTGATTTTCAACTTTATCTTACTGATGATGGGTGTCGGCTTTTGGCGCACGTTCCTCCTCTGGCGCGTCAAGGACGCTGGCAGCGGCCTGTTGTTCATCGCCAACTTGTTTAGCATGATCGGTTTTTTGATCGCCATATTGAACGTCTTGGGCATTTATTCGACCTTTTACGCCTTGCAGTACAACCTGCAGGTCACCACCCTGGGCTTCGTCATTGCACTGCATCTGGTGCTGAGCGAGCGCCACCGCGCACTGCGCGAGTCCCATCGCCAGGCACTGGAAAACACCCAGCGCGCTGCCCAAGACGTTCAGCGTGAAAAGCAATTGCACGAACGCAAGGGCCGGTTCATCGACCTCATCGCCCACGAATATCGCACGCCACTCACCATCCTGAGTACCAACCTCGACATCCTTGGCCTTAGCAATGACGAAGCTCAACGCCAGAAAAGCCTGGCCAGCATGGTCATCGCTGTCAAGCGCCTTGGTCATATTTTCAATCGTTCTCAGAATGTTGATGACTGGGGTGGGCATCGTAGTGTCCGCGTCGAACGGCTGGCGCCCGCCTTGTTGCTGCGCACATTGGTTGCCGAGGCGAACTTCATCATGAATGCTGGCTACCACCGCTATGCTTTCGACTGTGAAGATGATTCTGTGTGCGTCACGGCTGACCCCGAATTCCTGAAAACCGTCTTGCGCAACCTGCTCGACAACGTCAAAAAATACGCGCGGCCTGACAGCGTTATTGATGTGCGCATCGCAGCACTTGCCGAGGGGGTGGCCATTGCCATCGCTAACCACTGTGCTGCTTCGCCGGGTCAGAGTCCACAACGCCTGCTGGAAAAGAATGTGCGTGGGGCCAACAGCCACGGTGCGGACGGCATTGGCATGGGCCTGTATATTGCCTTTCCGGCTGATCAGCGGACTTCCCGAACCACCCCGGCGCTAACGCGCCACCCCTCCTTTGCCAAGGAGGGGAATCCGGAAATCCGGCTTTCACCGGGAAAAGCGATATCGTCAAAAAGCTTGTCGAAGACATGGGCGGCACGACGACCATCCGGCTTGACGCGCTCGACCGCTTCGAAATCACCCTGCACCTGTCGCGTTACTTGGCGGAGAAGCGGGGATGATCGCCTCCATCCACGTCGTGATCGTCGAAGACGACCCGTTATTGCGCGACAGTCTTGCCTGCTATCTGAAGCTTGTCGGTTTTCCCACCACGGCTGTCGGCGATTGCCTCTCGTTCTACAGCGAACTCGCCGTACACCGCTTCGACGTGGCTGTGGTCGATCTGGGGCTGCCCGACCAGGCGGGCGAAGTCCTCGTCGACTACCTGCGGCGCAATACCGACTGCCTCATCATCGTCATCACCGCGCGCGACACGCTGGACAGCCGCATCGAGTGCTACCGCGTCGGTGCCGACCTGTTTTTTGGCAAGCCCGTTGAGGGGCGGGAACTGGTCGCCGCTATTACCAGCCTGGTTGCACGCCACGCCACACCGCATGCCACACCAGTAGCACTGCCACAACCCGCCGCCGCAGGCCTGCCAACCGAAGCGCCAGCGCCTAAAGCAGTCATCCCAGCCGCCTGGACGTTCGCGCTGCGGCAACGCATCCTGACCAGCCCTACAGCCAAGCGCATAGCACTCACCGCCAAAGAGGCGCACCTGTTGGCCCTACTGACCGCCTCACCGGCGGGCACCGTGGCGCGCCACAAGCTACTCGAAGCACTCTACCAGCGGCAGGACGAAAGTGCCAATCGCGCCCTCGACTCGCTGGTGCGTCGCACCCGACACACTATCGAAGCCGCAACCGGCAGCCCTGCGCCCATTCTCACCGAACACAGCGTCGGTTACCTGTTTACGGCGTGCGTCGTTGTTGAAGACTGAGCGGGCAACACAATGTCAGATCACGTTTGATTCTGTCTGATTTTGCAGGTTGCCCCGGCCGGGCGGAAAACCAACAATGTGTCCTTCGCTGAACCGCACCGGCACAATTTACACATCGCCCCGCCCATGAGCCTCCCCATCCAAATCGTACTTGTCGAAGACGACACGCTATTGCGAGACAGCCTTGCCAGCTATCTTACACTCGTCGGTTTCTTAGTCGTCGCGGTAGGCGATGGCTTGTCGCTGTACCGCCTACTGGGCGAACACAAGTTTGCCGTTGCCATCATCAATCTCGGTCTGCCGGACGAAGATGGCACGATCCTGGTCAGCTACCTGCGGCGCAATACTGACTGCCTCATCATCGTCATCACCGCGCACGATACGCTTGACACCCGCATCGAGTGCTACCGGGTCGGTGCTGACCTGTTTCTCGGCAAGCCGGTGGACGGGTGCGAACTGGCCGCCGCCATCGCCAGTTTGGCGGGCCGCCGCGCCACCGTGGTGGAACCGCCCCTACCGAGGAGAGTTGCCCATTCGCCGACCTGGACCCTGGTCACGCGCCAACGCGCCCTGGTCAGCCCGGCATCGCAACGGGTCGAACTGGCCGTCAAGGAATGCCAGTTGTTGACGGCTCTGGTCGGCGAACCCGGCCGTACCGCAAAGCGCGCCATGTTGCTCGAAGCCATTTATGGCCTGAAAGATAAGAACACCGAGCGCGCCCTCGATACCCTGGTGCGGCGCACCCGTCGCAAGATCGAAGTAGCGACCAGCATCACCGCGCCGATTCTGACCGAACACGGTGTTGGCTACACCTTTGTCGCCAACATCCACGTCGTCGAAGACTAAATACTGTTTTCACCCATCGCCCGGTGCTCCGCATAAAAGGCGGTGCTAGCGAGCCAATCCTTGGGCGCACGCCTGCCTTGGTCGCTTCGCTACAAATATCGGAATGCGTCAGAACCCGTCACATAATGTTTGAACGCATCAGAACCGGTTTGCTGTAGTCACATTTTGCAGGTTGGTTCGGCCGTACCCCAGGGAAATAATGTTGACTTCAAACGTTCCCGCGCCCGGAGTACTCGCATGACAGCCAACGTCCCCACCAACCAGCTTGCCAGTGACCCATTGGCTATCCACCCGCTCAACGCGGTCTATTTTGTCAACAGCGATCTGGCGGACCTGGCCACGCTGCTGGCCGGGGTGCCGCAAGGCGCGCAGGTGGTGCTGCTGGACCCGGCGCAAGACGGCTTGAACCAGATGATGACCGCGCTGCAAGGGCGCACTGGGCTGGACGCGATTCACATCATCGGCCACGGGTCATCGGGCTTGATCGACCTGGGCAGCACCAGCGTCACCACGCAAACCCTGACCGAACGCGCGCAAGACCTGGCGACGCTGGGCGGTGCGCTCAGCACCAGCGGCGACATCCTGCTCTACGGTTGCGACGTGGCCGCCGGTGCGGATGGCCTGGCCTTTGTCAATGCGCTGGCACAGGCTACCGGGGCGGATGTGGCGGCATCAACGGACTTAACCGGTGCAGCGGCCAAGGGTGGGGATTGGCTGCGCGTCGTCACGCTCACCAGCCTCCAGGACGATGGCGGCGTTCTGAATAGCGGGCAGGACACCGCTACGCTCGGCGTCAATTCCACAGTGGATGTCGGCAATACCATCGGTACTGACCCGAACAACAACACCGTCCCCACGGTCACTGGCGATAACGCCGCCACGCTGTTGGAAGCAGGTCTAGCCACGCTGACCTCTACAGACTTGGCCGCAACCGATACCCAACAGCCTGCCGATGGCCTCATGGTTACGGTCACTGCCGCGCCGACAAACGGCGTCCTGTTCCGCGACCTCAATAACAATGGCTTGGCTGATACGGGCGAGACGCTCGACGCAAACGCCAGTTTCACCCTGGCCGATGTCAACGCCGGGCGCATCAAATACCAGCACGACGGCACCGAAACCACTACTGACAGCTTTACCTACACTGTCGGTGATGGTTTGCTGACCACTGATCCAGCCACCACATTCAACTTCACCATCACCGGCGTAAATGATGCGCCAACGCTGACCGCTACCCGCAGTAATCCGACCTTCACCGAAGGGGGAACGGCTTCTGCTTTGTTCACCTTAGCCGCCGCCGATCCCGTGGAAGCTGGGCAAAACCTGGCCCAACTCAAACTCACGGTGTCTGGTCTCAAAGATGGCAGCGCCGAAAAGTTGGTAGTGGATGGGACTGCATTTGCCCTGACCCACGCTACTAGCGGAACAACAACAGGCGGAAATTCTGTGGGGTATGTGGTTAGCGTTACTGGCACGACCGCCACGGTCACTCTCACCAAGACAGCAGACAGCGCCAGTTGGCAAGGTTTCATCAACGGCTTGGCCTACCAGAACACCAGCACTAACCCCACGACGGGCAACCGCACAGTTACTTTGACCGAGATCAAAGATGAGGGCGGCGTCGCTAACGGTGGGCAGGACACCACCTTGCTGGCCATGGTCAGCAAGGTCGATGTCGGCACCGCCAACGATGCGCCCACGATCGCCGGTATGGGCTTTACCGTGCTTGAAGGCGGCTCGTTCACGCTGACCGCAACCCAAATCACCGCAGCGGATACCGACACACCGCTCTCCTACCTGGTCTACACCCTGACCAGTGCCCCGACTCTCACCAACAGCGCGGTCTATATCGACGCCAACGGCAACGCTCAAATTGACGCCGGTGAGATCGTGAACGCCAATGACACCTTTACTCACGTTCAACTGACCAGTGGCAAAGTGCGCTACCAGCATGACGGCAGCGAGACCAACGACAGTTTCGCCGTCAATGTCAGCGACGGTGTGTTGAGCGCGACGACTCCAGCAACGATCAACGTCACGCGCACCCCGGTCAACGACGCGCCCAGCATCGCCAATCTGGGCAGTGACGTTCTGAGCTATCCGGCGAATTCTGGCGCAAGGTTAGTGGATGTGGGCAGCGATGCGTTGGTGGCCGACCCGGATTCCATGGATTTCACCGGGGGCAGCCTGCGGGTCTCGGTCTCCTTCAATCGCAATGCGGCGAAGGATATTCTGAGCATCAAGAATATTGGCGCTGGAGCGGGTGAAATCGGCCTCTCCGGTAGCAACGTCACCTATGGCGGAACGACCATTGGCACGTTCACCGGCGGCAGCAGCACCAGCGACCTGGTGATCAGTTTCAACAGCAACGCCACCCCGGCCGCCGCCAGCGCTCTGATCAAAGCTATCCAGTTCCAGAACAGCGAAACCACACCCGCGCTGACCTCGCGCGGCATCAGCTTCACCTTGAACGACGGTGATGGCGGTCTGGCCCAACCCGTGACGGTCAATGTCAACATCCCGACCAACACCCAGCCGGTGATCCTCAACGGTTCCGGCTTCTACATCGCCGAAAACACCACGCTGGTGACCGCCCTGACCGCGACTGACCCCAACAACCGTCCGGTGACCTTCAGCGTCAGCCCGAATACGGATGCCAATAACGAAGATCGCACCCTGTTCACCGTCAATCCAACCACCGGCATTTTGAGCTTTGCCGCGGCCCCGGATTATGAGAATCCCGGGGACACAGGCATCAATAACGTCTATCAGGTCACGGTGCGCGCCACCAACGACCAGGGCGCTTTTGCCGAATCGGCGTTAGCGGTCAATGTGATTAATGTCGTCGATGAGAGCGCTACCCTAGGCGATACCACCGGCCCGGTGTTTGGCTATGCGACAGTGAACGGTACCACCCTGACGATGACGTACACCGACGCCAGCAATCTGGATGCTGCTCATGCCCCTGCTGCTGGAGCCTTTACCGTCAGTGGCAACACCGTGACTGGCGTGGCCGTCAATGGTGCCGCCAAAACGGTCACGCTCACCTTGGGTACAGCGGTAGCGGCAGGCGCGGCGGTTACCGTGGCCTATACTGACCCGACTGCAGGTAACGACGCCAACGCGATTCAGGATACCGTCGGCAACGACGCTGCCAGTCTCACCGCCACCAGCGTTACTAACCTGACGCCCGGAACGGGGGGCGGCGGTGGTTCAACGGGCGGCGGTGGTTCAACGGGTGGTGGCGGCTCCACACCCCCCACCGGTACCGACAGCGACGGTGACGGCATTTCCGACACTGACGAAGGTACCGGCGATACAGATGGTGACGGCACGCCGGACAACCTTGACCCCGACAGCGACAACGACGGCCAGGACGACGCCGACGAAGTGGGCCTGGATACCGACGGCGACGGCATCAACGACAATCTTGACACTAACGATGACAACGACGGTGTCGATTCCGAAACCGAGGCCCAGGTACCGAGTTCCGGCGGTAGTGGCACCGGCGATGGCAACGGCGACGGCATCCCCGATACCCGCCAGGCCAATGTGGTCAGCCTACCCGCCGACAGCGACGGTGATGGTGAGGTCGATACCTACCTCACCCTCGCGGCCACCGGCAACGCCCCAAGCGGTACTAATTTGGTACGCTTGGTGACGGTGGAAAACCTGCCCGGCCCCCAAGGCGCGGGCCAAGGCGGCATCCCGGCCCTGCCCTTGGAGATGCTGAAATTTGACGCTGAAGACCTGGCCCCCGGCAGCACCGAAACCTTCCAGGTCTTCCTCCCTGGCAACCTGCAAGTGAATGGCTACTGGAAACCGCATCCGGAAACCGGGGTCTGGACGAACCTGGCCAGCAGCATCACCACCGTGGGCAACAAAACCAAGGTCACCTTCGCCATTAAAGACGGCGGTCCCTTCGATGCCGACGGGGTGGCAAACGGCAGTATCAGTGATCCTGGCGGGCCGGGGTATCTTGTGACCACCCCCACCGATCCCGGCTGTCCTTACAAGCCCCAGGACACCAATGGTGACGGGATGCCTGACGCCATAGAGACTGTCAAGGGCCATAATCCACAAATCAAAGACAACGATGTGTTTGGTTCCCAACCCTTGTACGTTGCGCAGATTTACCGCGACTTGTTGAGCCGTGAAGCAGACCCAGAGGGATTCGCTGACTGGACCAGCCAACTGCAAAACAGCGTATTGGACCAATCGGATATCGTGAGCGGGTTTTTAGACAGCGCCGAGTTCCAGGGCCAGCCAGGGGCCATTGCCCGACTCTACCAGGCGACCTTTGATCGCACGCCCGATGCCTGTGGCTTTGCTTACTGGGTGCAACAGGCACAGCACGGTATGAGCCTGGAAAATGTCGCCGCGAGCTTCCTGGCTTCCCCGGAGTGGGCAAATTTGGCCATCGTTGATGATGCTGCCTTTGTGGCTCACCTCTACCAGAGTGTACTTAACCGTCCCGCTGATGCCGAGGGTCAAACGTACTGGGAAACGCAACTGGCCAATGGCGCCAGTCGGGCCTCGGTGCTGCTCGGCTTCACTGAATCGGCGGAGAACCGCGTAGCTCTGGACCAGGAAGTCACCCTGGATATGCTTTATCTTGGCCTGTTAGGCCGTGCCGGCGACGCCAGTGGCTATGCTTACTGGCTCAACGCACTGGAGAGCGGACGTTTGACTGAAGATCAGGTGATTGACAGCTTCCTGGCCAGCCCCGAATTCCATGATCGGGTTTTGCCCACCAGCACCGGGACCATGGAAGCGCTGACCGTGTTAGGAGTGAATCCCCAAGGCGCTGACGCTTTCCTCCTCTGAGGCCGGGAGAGTGATGGTTGACGCTCTCTTCAATGTTGACCGATGAGCGCCGCTGACCGTCCGGTTTCCGGGTGTGTCGGCGGCGCTCAATACGCTTAGGAATTGCGCAAGATCCCGAGGGTTCTCTTGGAATGAGCGCGAGTGGAACCCGATGGGGAGGCGAGGGACGGAAGCCGCTCACGCACAGGGATCCGCAACTCTTGGCAGATTTAAGCCGAGGTTTTCTTGCGGGGTGGACGTCGCTTATTTCGTCGCCGGTCTGCTGGCCGCCAGCGTCACTACCCAACCCATCTATCTACCGGGCGCGGGATTGAAGCGGTTGCCGTCTATGCCCATTCCCTTGCACATCCGGCGACCGTGCGAACTGCGCCGGAGCATTCCACGCCGACGCATTAGCGTGATTGAACCGTGATCGCCAACGTCGCGGTATTGTTGGCGGAATTAGTGTCAAAGGTCGCCGAACTCACCTGCGCGGTGGTGGTGAATACCCCGGCCTGGATCGGCCTGACGGTGAATCGAGCGACTGCCGTAGCGCCACTGGCCAGTGGGCTGACTGAACAAGTCAGGCTGGCTCCACTGCGAACGCACCCCGGACTGGCGGCGATGAAGGCTATGCCGGACGGCCAGGTTGCGGTCATCGCCACCCGATCCGCTGAATCTGGCCCGTTATTTTTAACGGTCAGCGTATAGGTTACGCGACTGCCCACCCGGACCGAACTGGCGCTGCTGGCCTGAGTGATGGCCAAATCAGCGGTAACAGCGCTATCTACCCCGCCTGCTGTTCCCCGCACCAAACGGACATAGTTGTTGATGCGAATCGCATCGCCCTGGGGGCCGCGACCGTAGGGATAATCCGCCGGATCGCCGCTCTTGGGATCGCTGCGTTGCGCACCCGCCCCATGAACATCGATCCATGCGCCATTCATATAGCCCAGCGCCCGCCCAAACGCTACATAGACCGCCGCCTGACCCTGACCCGTGGTATCCGTAAATGTCGTTCCGGTCCAATAGAACGGATAATCCGCCTGGCCTGCCTCATTAGTGATCGCTGTGGCGTCAAACGCCGGATCAAGGGCGGCTGAACTGGTAGTCGCCGGCGAACGGGTATAGTCCACCAGTCCCTGCAATTCCTTGGCGTTCGGCAACCGCCAGTCGCTATAGCCCAGATAGTTAGCCGCGTTTTGCGCATTCGCCCAGGCCAGCGCGGCTTCCCAGTTCATCCCCACGCCGCTATCCGCCTGAGTCCACATTAGCCCGGTCGCCTGATCGCTGACCGTCCCATCGCCATGCGCGATAAACTGGTTGTCGCCATACGCGGCGCCCCGGACGTAGAGCGCGTAATAGGTTTTGCCGGTCACCGGATAGCCTTTAATCCGCCCATCCGCGAAATTGACCCCGAACATCGTCGCGCTGCCGTTCATGGTTGTGCTGACATAGCGGGTTTGCGTGGCGTACTGGGCGTCGATAATGCGTTCCCCGGCGCTGACATCGCCATAGCCAAACGCGAAATAGGCGGTATTCAGAAACGGCGTCAGGTCTGACCCGTCACTGCTCATATCGCCGCTCGGGTCCGTGCCGCGAAAGTCAATCAGCGAATAGAGTTCCTTGAGCGTCGGCAACCGCCAGTCGCTATAGCCCCCGAACCCCTGCACATTCAACATCTCGGCGTACTGTTCGGCTTCCGCAAGGGTGAACTTGTCATCGGCATCGATGCGGCCGTCGCCATTCGCGTCCGAGCTATGCTGCCAGATCAGTCCAGTAACGTGGTCCTGAACGGTGAGGCCATCGGCGTTGAGCGTGTAGTGCGGTTGATTCCCGGCCTGCTGGGCGTCCTGGCCATAAAAGGCTTGGCCCTCAGTGGGGCAGGCGATGACGGCTGAATGGTCATAACACAGGGTCTGCCCAGTATCCACGATGGCAAAGTCTGCAATGGCTAATACTGGATTCATCAGACACAGCGCTGATAATAAAGGCTTTAAACTGGCTTGCCGAGCAAATGCCGGGAATTGACGGTTCATGAGCAGCTCTCCGATAGTCATCATTTTGTGATATTGTTCAAGATGAATGATAAGCGGCTATCATGGCATTTCTACAGGGTTTTGCATGACATTTTTGTAATGATTGCCACAAAGCAGACGGGGTATGCTGTCTGAAATTTTCAGCGACGAGGATTCCGCCATGAACATTCTGCTGGTTGAAGATGAGAAGAAAATTGCCGATTTCATCTGCGCCGGATTCCGGGAACAGGGCTTCGTCGTCGAACATTCCGGCAACGGTAACGACGGCTTCGCTAAAGCCAGTCAGGGCCATTACGACGTCATCGTCCTCGATATCATGCTGCCGGGCCGCGATGGCCTGTCCATCCTCAAGGGTCTGCGCAAGGCCGGGAATATCACGCCGGTGCTGCTGCTGACCGCCCGGAATGAGTTGGACGACCGGATTGAAGGATTAAACCTGGGCGCTGACGACTATCTGGCCAAGCCGTTTTTCGTGGAAGAACTGGTGGCCCGTTGCCATGCGCTGGCGCGGCGCGGGTCCGGCGAGCGGCAGAACATTCTCGCAGTCGGGGACTGGCGACTGGATCGCATTACCCGCGAATTCACCTGGCGCGAGCAATCCGTGGAACTGACCGGCCGCGAATTCAACCTGCTGGAATATCTAATGCGTTCGCCGGGACGGGTGCTGACGCGCACCCAGATTCTGGAACATGTCTGGGGCTACGATTTCGATCCCAACACCAACGTGGTCGATGTCTGTATCCAGCGGATTCGCAAGAAAATCGGGGTCACTGCCGACAACGAATCACCGATTGAATGCGTGCGCGGCGTCGGTTACCGGTTCCGCAAGGCGGCCCCTTGAAACCGCTGTTTCGCTCCTTCCGCTGGCGACTGGCGGTGCTATCGGCGCTGCTGGCCGGTCTGGCGCTGGCGGGTTTCGCCGCGACCGCCGCGTGGTGGATTCGGGATGCCAATCGGGGCCGGTTAGACGGTGAACTCCGCGCCCAGGCGCAACGGGCTGTCATCCGCCCACCGCCTCGGGAGGGCTGGGAAGTTTATGAGCGCACGATGCAGTCTTTGCTGAACGCTCACGAATCTGCTGATCTGCTACTCCTGGTCACCGATCAGGAAGGCCATATTGATTATCGTTCCCCGGCATGGCCTGCCGAAGCCGACCCCGCGCAACTCTCCTGGCCGCCCGTTCCTCCCAGGCCAACCGATGCGAACGATAATCCGCCGCCCTTTTCTCATGATCGGCCCTGGCCACCGCCTCCCAGAGACCACGATTTCAGACGACCGCCGCCCCGCCCGGATGAGTACGGACGAAGGCCACCGCCGGGCCAACATCCCGGCGACCATCCCCTCCCCCGCCCACCACCGTCCAGCGTGATCTTAACCACCCTGAACACGTCCGTCGGTGCCTATCGGATCGCCCTGGCCTCCTCGCCTCATGCCCATCTGGCACTCGGTGTCCACTTCACGGTAATTCACCAGAACATGGCCGCAGTCAGGACGGCTTTCCTGATTGCCATTCCCCTGGCGCTGGTCTTGATCGGCCTGGGGGCAGGATTCCTTTCCCACCGTGCCCTGCGGCCGATTCAGCGCTTGACCGCGACCGTGCGGAAAGTCACCGCGCAAGGTCTGGATCAGCGCATTGCCTTAATGGAGGAAGATCAGGAGTTTGCCGAATTGATTGACGTCTTCAATGCGATGCTGGAGCGACTGGAGCGCAGTTTCATGCAAGCTTCGCGTTTTTCCGCCGACGCCGCCCACGAACTGAAAACCCCGCTGGCGATTCTCCAGGGCCAGATTGAGCGGGCGATTCAGGACGCTGAATCCGGATCAACGCAGCAAGCCCAATTAGCCAGTATTCTCGATGAAGTTCGGCGGCTCGCCATCGTTTCCCGCAAGCTCCTGCTGCTATCGCAAGCCGACGCGGGACGCCTGCGCCTGCAACGGGCACCGTTCAACCTCTCGGCGGCGCTGGATGAACTGCTGGAGGATGCCCGCATGTTGGGGCCAACGCTGGACATGACCGGCGAGATTGCGCCTGATTTAATCGTTCAGGCCGACGCCAATCTGCTCCGCCAGGTGCTGTATAACCTGATCAGCAATGCGCTTAAATACAACCTGGAAAATGGCTGGATACGGATGTCTGCTACGAAAAGCGCCGACCGGATTGAAATGATGGTGGCGAATGCCTCGCCCGGGATTCCCGCAGCGGATCGCGACCGGATTTTCGAGCGCTTCTATCGGGCGGACCCAGCCCGGAGTCGGGAAATTGAAGGCTTCGGCCTGGGACTGAGCGTCTCGCGTGAAATTGCCCGCGCCCATGGCGGCGACCTGCTGCTGCAAGCCGCACCTGACCACGAAACCCGGTTCATTCTGATCCTGCCAGCGGACTATCGCTTTTCCCGGTGAAAGCCGGATTTCCGGATTCCCCTCCTTGGCAAAGGAGGGGTGGCGCGTTAGCGCCGGGGTGGTTCGGGAAGTCCGCTGATCAGCCGGAAAGGCAATAAGAGGCGCTTTGCCGGTATGGGTCAATAAATCACTTTCCGCAACGCTGCCAGATCCTCATCGCCACCGATTTTCAACGGTTGCTCATCAGGCGCTGGCGGTTCCACAAATCGCAATTGCCGTTCCATCACCGCCACATCCGCCTCGGTCGGATCATCGCCGCGTTCCTGCCGGGCGGCGACCCGCTCGCGCAAAGTCGTGGGATCAGCCACGCATTCCAGCAGGATAAACGGTACGCCACACCGGGCCGCCAGTTCCCGGAACGGTTCCCGATGAACCCGCTTCAGAAACGTCGCGTCCACCAGCACCGAATGCCCCGCCGCCAGCAACCCTTCCGCCAATTCATATAAACGCTGATAAGTCCGGGCGCTGGCCTCGGCGGTGTAGAGTCCCTGACCCGGGCCGGAGCGGCTATCGTCCAGCGGCTCCAGCCCAAACAATCGCTTGCGCTCGACATCGGAACGAATGCGAATCGCGCCCGGCAACACTTCCAGCAATTGCCCGGTCTGGCGCGATTTGCCGGAACCGGACACCCCGTGAGTAATCAACAGGAACGACGCAGGTTCCCGAGTCAGCGTCAGCGCCAGACGCAAATAATCCCGACAACGCGCCAGCGCGGCGACTCGATCTGCCTCGGGAATGTCCGCCGCGCTGGCCTGAATCGCGTTGACCTTGACCCGCACCATCGCCCGATAGACCTGGTAATAGTTCAGCAGCGCCATTCCGGCAAAATCACCGCTGTATTCCAGCCAGGTATTGAGCAACCGCTGGGCGAAAGGCCCCGCGCCCCGGGCCTGCAAATCCATGGTCAGAAACGCCAGATCATTCACGATGTCAATCCAGCGCAGCGCCTCATTAAACTCAAGACCATCGAAGGGGATCACCTGGCCTTCATCCGTCAGAATTATATTGCCCAGATGCAAATCGCCATGGCCTTCACGAATCCAGCCGCCCGCCTTGCGCTCCAGCAACCGGGGCCGCAAGCGTTCGGAAGTGTCCAGCGTCCAGCGTTCCACTTCCGCCAGAATCGCCAGATCAGCGGGATCGCTCAGGCGAGGGCGGGCCTGGGTAAAATCATCCAGCATCGGTTGGCGAACCTGCTCGGGTTCACCGAAGGGCGTCGCGGGATCGGCGGTGGGCAGATGGCGATGGAAAGCCGCCAACTGGCGGGCCAGCGCTTCAATATGGCGGGACTGCAACCGGCCATCGGCCAGCGCCCGGTCCAGCAACGCCGCTTGGGGAAAGCGGTGCATCCGCACGGCATACTCAATCGCGGGTTCAACGCCCAGCACCGGCGTCGCTGGTTCGCCGCCGATGGGGATGCAGTCAAGGTAAAGATCGGGTGCCAACCGGCGATTCAGGCGCAATTCCTGCTCACAATAGTCGTGACGGCGCTCCAGACTGGTAAAATTCAGAAACCCCAGATTCACCGGCTTTTTGATTTTATAGGCATAATCGCCAGCCAACAGGATGTGCGAAATATGCGTTTGCAAATGGTCAACCGCCGTCACCGGATGCGGATAGCGGTCCGGTTGCAGCAAGGCCGCAATCAGCACGGACTGAACAAGGGATTCATCGGGGGATGGCATGGATCGCCTCCAAAGTTTATGAGTATTCACACCACAGGATAAGACAGAATGGCCGGCGTCTGCCTGGCGGATTAACGCCTCCAGTAAGGCCGGACGGGAACTGATATGGCAAAAAGTCGATGGGTGCGCAAATCCGTACCGTGGCCGCTGAGTCTGGTGCGGTCGGTATTGTCTCTAATATTTTCCCTGGTGCTGGGCGGCGTACTGCTGGGCGCCATCGGCCTCGGCATTTATATGCTGTACCTGGATTCGGTGATTCGCGCCGAATTTGACCAAAAGCGCTGGGCTATGCCGGCCAAGGTCTATGCCCGGCCGCTGGAATTGTTTGAAAGTATGGCGCTGAACGCCGATGCCTTTGCGGAGGAACTCAAGCTGCTGCGTTATCGCGATGTGAATTGTCCCGATACGCCGCCTCCGCCCCCGCCTGATAACAACAAGCGGCGCATCAAGCGCAAGGCCCCGCCGACGCCGCAAGTCTGCACCCCACCACCCGGCAAAGGCGAATCGCCGACTAAACCCGGCAGCTACGCCCGCCAGGGCGAAGTTTTCGAAGTCGCCACCCGTGATTTCACCTTCTGGGACGGTATTGAACCGATCCGTAAGGTACGGCTGACCTTTGCCGGCAACATTCTGGTCGAAATCGCCAGTCTGGACGGGCAGGAAACGCCGGGATTGTTGCGGCTGGACCCGCCGGAAATCGCCGGCATCTACCCCTCGCACTATGAAGACCGCATCCTGCTCAAGGGCGAAAATTTACCGCCAGCCCTGGTGGATACCCTGCTGGCGGTTGAAGACCGCTCCTTCTTTGAACATGCCGGGATCAATCCCAAAGGCATTTTCCGGGCGCTGCTGGCGAATCTGCGCGCCGGACGAACCGTGCAGGGCGGCAGTACGCTGACCCAGCAATTGGTGAAAAACCTGTTCCTCAGCAACGAACGCACCTTCAAGCGCAAGATCAACGAAGTGCTGATGGCGATTCTGATCGACTCGCGCTATGGCAAAAACGAGATTCTGGAGGCGTATAGCAACGCGATCTATCTCGGTCAGGACGGCAGCCGGGCGATTCATGGCTTCGGCCTGGCCAGCCAGTTCTACTTCGGCAACCCGCTGGAAGAACTGGATCTGCACCAGATCGCCCTGCTGGTGGGCATAATCAAGGGTCCCTCGCTGTATGACCCCCGCAAGAGTCCGGATCGGGCGAAAGAGCGGCGCGCCCTGGTGCTGGACGTGATGGCCGAACAGAACCTGATCAGCGCCGAAGACGCGACGGTGGCCAAGAACATGGCTTTGGACGTGACCCCCAAGACCGCCAGCGGCATCACCGCCTATCCGGCGTTCCTGGAACTGGTGCAGCGGCAATTACGGCAATACTACAAAGCGGAAGATCTGCTGTCGGAAGGTCTGCGCGTGTTCACGACGCTTGATCCGCGTATCCAGGCTGTGGCAGAAAAAACTATCGCCAGCCAATTGCCCGCGCTGGAAAAAACCCAGCGTCGGGCGCGACCCTTGCAGGGGGCGACCGTGATCACCAATACCCAGACCGGCGAAGTGCTGGCCATGGTCGGCGACCGTGAACCCAAGGCGCTTGGCTTCAACCGGGCGCTGGACGCCAAGCGACTGGCCGGTTCGCTGGTCAAACCGATTGTGTATCTGACCGCCCTGGAACAGCCGGAACGCTATACGCTGGTGACCCGGCTCAACGACAGCCCGTTGATCTACACCTCGGGCGGTCAGCGCTGGACGCCCGCCAATTACGACAAGCGTTATCACGGCCGGGTGCCGTTGCAGGTTGCGCTGGCCCGTTCCTACAACATTCCGGCCGTGCGGGTCGGTCTGGATATGGATGTGATTAACGTCGTGGAAATGCTGCGGCGACTGGGTTTTCAACGCGATTTGAAACCCTATCCCTCCTTGCTGCTCGGCGCGTTTGAAGCCTCGCCTTTCGAGATCGCCCAGGTCTACGCCAGTATCGCCAGTGGCGGCTTCCGCATCCCGCTGCGGGCGATTCGGGAAGTCACTAGCACGAGCGGCCAATCCTTGCAGCACTACAGCATGGACGTGGAAAAAGCGGTTGAACCGGGGCCAGCCTATTTAATTACCCACGCCATGCAGCAGGTCATCAAAGCCGGAACAGCCACCGCCGTAAAGAGCAAGCTGTCGCCTGATTTGAATATCGCGGGCAAAACCGGCACTACGGATGACTATCGCGACAGTTGGTTCGCCGGTTTCAGTGGCAATCGACTGGCGGTAGTGTGGCTGGGCCGCGACGACAATAAACCGACCGGTTTTAGCGGTTCCAACGGCGCGTTGCGGGTCTGGATTGATTTGATGGCGGGTTTGTCCCTGGAGCCGCTCGATACGCCGCCGCCAGCAGATGTCGAGGAAATCCGCGTCGATCCCTATAGCGGATTGCGGCTCGGCGCGGGTTGCGGACGTGGCCAGCCGACCCCGTTCCTGATCGGCTCGGGACCACAAAGATCAGCGTCTTGCGGCGGTAGTTCCTCCCCGGTGCGCACGGCTGAAGAACCCTCCGATACTCCTGATACTCCCGATCCAGCGCCTGACGATACTGGAGAATCGGATGAGATGAGCAATTTTTTCCAGCGGTTGATGGACTAAGCGGTCATGCAATCACTGAGTAATTGGGTTAAAGTTCAATCTATAACCGATGACTTGAGGGTTTGGCGAACTCCTGTTCTTTCGTCCAACCCCGGAGAAAACTGATGAACCGACTTTTGAAACCCGGTATGGGTTTGTTGATATTAACGCTGGGGCTTGCCGGCTGCGCAACACCGCCGCCCAGTAAGCCTGTCAAAGCGATTACCAAAGCACCGGTGGTCGACCGCAGCAGTCGGCCACCGTCGTCTGCCTATCCTGGGCAACCCGCCTATCCTGGGCAACCCGATCAGTCTTACCCATCTCCGCAGATCGAGGTCGGGCAGTTGCCGCGTGAAGATCCATTGACCCCGCGTGAATATGCGTCACCGACCTATCCGGTGGCACCCTACCCTGCTGAGCGCTACCCGACTGCACCCCCGGCGCGGGCGTATCCCCCGGAGGGCGCTTATCAGCAACCGCCAGCGTATCCCCCGGGCGCAGCGTATCCGCAGCAACCCGACTCCTCGCCATCCGCATTGCCGCCGGTCGCGCCGCGCCCACCGCGCCCGGCAGCTCCAGCCCCTCAGCCGGAACCCGAAGAGGAAACTATCGCCCTGGCACCACCGATTGAAACCGATTTGACGCCAGTTCAGCCGGTTGTGCCGGAGACGCCGCCTGCTGCGCCGCGTCCCGCTACTCCCCCGCCCGCCCGACCTGCCGAACTGCCACCGGCGGAAATCACCCGTGAAGGCAATCAGGCCGTCGTTGCCTTACTGGACAGCGCCGATAAATATGTCAAGGGCGGGCAATTGGACAAAGCGGGCGCGGCTCTGGAACGGGCGTTGCGTATCGAACCACGCAATGCCGGCATCTGGCACGATCTGGCGCAAATCCGCCTGCATCAGGGCCAGTATCAACAGGCGGAATCGCTGGCCAGCAAGTCCAACAATCTGGCCAGTGGCAATAAGGCTTTGCAGTCCCGCAACTGGAAACTGATCGCAGCAGCGCGCAAGGCCGGTGGGAATGCCGCTGGCGCCCAGGACGCCGAGGCACAAGCCGCGCAGTCGCGGTAATCCAGGGAGAATGCCGTCATGGACATTGCTGATCTGCTCGGACCCAAAGGCCCGCTGGCCAAGCAACCGGGCTTTGCGCCGCGCCTGCAACAGCAACAAATGGCGGCGGCGGTTGACGCCATTCTCCAGGATGGTGGGACGCTGATCGTGGAAGCGGGTACCGGCACCGGCAAAACTTATGCCTACCTGATTCCCGTGCTGCGTTCCAAAAAGCGGGTGATCATTTCCACCGGCACCCGGCATTTGCAGGATCAGCTCTACCACCGGGATTTGCCGGTGGTGCGCCGGGCGTTGAAAAGCGAGATTAAAATCGCCCTGCTGAAAGGCCGCAGCAACTACCTTTGCCCGTACCGGCTGCGCCTGACTATTCAAGACGGGCGATTACCTTCGCTCGATCAGGTCGCTGAACTACGGCGAATCCGCTCCTGGGCGCGACAGACCCGCTATGGCGATATTGCCGAAGTCGTTGATGTGCCAGAAAACTCGACGATCTGGCCACGGGTCACGTCCACCATTGATAACTGTCTGGGCACGGACTGCCCGGATTTCGAGGACTGCTTTTTCGCCAAAGCGCGTCGCGAAGCGCAATCTGCGCAATTACTGGTCATCAACCATCATCTGTTCTTCGCCGACATGGCGATCCGGGAAACCGGCTTTGCCGAACTGCTGCCCGGTGCTGACGCGATCATTCTCGATGAGGCGCATCAGTTGCCGGAAATCGCCAGTCTGTTTTTCGGCAAGTCGCTGAGTCACTGGCAACTACTGGAACTGGGGCGGGACACGATTGTGGAACAGGCCAAGGATGCGGCGGATTTCCCGGTTTTGCGGGAACGGGCGGAGGCGCTGGATACCGCGACGGCCATCTTGCGGGAGGCGCTGGGTCCCGCCGAGCGTCGCGCCCAGTGGCGGGAAGTCGCGGAACAGCCGCCCGTCGTCAATGCGGTTGAGAACCTGGCCGTAACGCTGGACGCCTTGCAACAACCGTTACGCGAGGCGGCGCAGCGTGGCAAGGGTTTGGAAAGTTGCTACCAACGCTGCGAAGATTTTTTGCAACGCTGGCTTCTACTGGCAGGACCGGCCAGCGTCCCGGAACAGGTGCGCTGGTTTGAGACCCGGGGACGCGGGTTTATCCTCACTTCAACGCCGCTGGATGTTGCGCCGACTTTTCAAGGACGCATGACCGCGCAGCCGGGCGCATGGATTTTCACCTCAGCCACGCTGGCGGTCGGATCGAACTTTGAGCATTTCGCGGCGCGACTGGGATTGACCGATTACGCGGCGCTGCGGCTGGACAGCCCCTTTGATTTCGCCCACAACGCCCTGCTCTATCACCCGCCAGGACTGCCGGAACCGTCTGCGCCGCACTATACGAAGGCGTTGCTGGAGGCGATCTTGCCGGTGTTGACCGCCAGCGGGGGCCGGGCGTTTCTACTGTTCACCAGTTACCGGGCGCTGCGGGAAGCGGAAGCCTGGCTGAATGGGCGGTTGCCGTATCCACTACTGGCGCAAGGCGAGTTGCCGAAAGCGGCGTTGCTGAAACAGTTTCGGGAGTTGGGCAATGCGGTGTTGCTGGGCACAGCCAGCTTCTGGGAAGGCGTGGATGTACGGGGTGAAGCGCTGTCCTGTGTGGTCATCGACAAGCTGCCCTTCGCCGCGCCCAATGATCCGGTGTTGCAGGCGCGTATCGAAGCCTTGCGTCAGCGTGGCGAGAACCCGTTCAACAGCTATCAGGTTCCCCAGGCGGTGATTACGCTCAAGCAGGGTGTGGGTCGGCTGATCCGCGATATCAGCGACCGGGGCGTCCTGGTGCTGGGCGATCCCCGGTTGCTGAGTAAATCCTACGGTCAGGCCTTTCTGGACAGCTTGCCGCCGATGCCGAGAACGCGGATTCTGGAACGGGTGCAGGCGTTTTTTGCGCAATAACTCGGCGGTTTAACTACTGCTTCCAGCATCAAAGGCGGCGCGGGTCAGCCGATTCAGCAACTCCCGCACCTCCTCCGGCGTTAAACCCAGTCGGCCCGGCTCCAAATGGATTTCCAACCCCGGGCGCAGCGTCACCCGACTCCACACTTCAATCGTTCCCGGTTCCGGCATGGACGGCGGCAATCCCGCTTCCTCGCCCTGCAACAAGCGGCGGATACGTTCCAGAGACACGCCTGCCGCCTGCCACTTGCGGATGAACAACAGTTGTTCCAAATGGTGGCGGGTGTAGTACGCACCGCGCCGTTCGCCCTCCGGTGGGTCCAGCAACCCCTTCTGGGTGTAGAACCGCACGGTGCGCCGGGCCACGCCGCTTAGCGTACAGAGTTCGTCAATCCCAAACGTGGGTTCCTGCAACTCGTTCATGGCCGTTCACCCAGTGGTGCACCAGGTTTTGACCAGTGGCTCCACCGCTGCCGCCAGCATCGTCGAAACCTGCCGCTGGAAATGGGAACGAATAGGGCGAGTGAATTTGCGGGGCAAGGCACACTTCGGCCCATGCTGGAGGAACGCATGGAGCAGCGCCGCTACGACCGCCGCCTCAGCTTCACCCTGAGCAACCAGTTCGCGTAACGGGATCAATATCTCATCCGGCAAGCCCGCCTGAGCCAGTTCATCCAGCGTCGGGACGGGCTGCGGTTGATCAGCCAGGCGGAGCGCATTCTTCTCCAGCCAGTACGCGAAGCGGGGCACCGGCGTACTCGGCAACGGGGGTTCTTCCAAAACGTCCGGCCTGGAAAAGAAGAAGGATTGCACCCGCTGGACAATGGAAGCCCGGCGTTGCGGTGGGGGACTTTCCACAGCAGCATCCTCCGGGCGTTGCGGTCGAGGACTTGAGGGCGCTGAGGGCGCTGAGTACCTCGGGGAATCATCACTGCTAGCCTGACGGCGGAAAAACGCGGGTATATCCAGATAATCAAGTTCAACACTCGCATCGCAGGCGATTGGCCTTGCTGTACTTCTCGCCGCCATGCGACCCGTTCCGCCCCACCCCGCTGCCAGTATATGGGGCACGGTGCGCAGTTCCGGCAAATCCTCTGCCTTCTCGGCGCGGATATCGACCATCAGAAAATGCGTATGCGGCGTGACCAGTTGATACTGAACCGCTAGGGCAGTGGCTTCCTCGGCAGGCAGTCCCGCCAGTCGCCGAAACGCTGCCAGCCGGGGCAGCGTATCCGCCGTTTCCGCCACTGGCCACGGTTCCAGGGTCACGGTTTGCCGCAATCGTTGACCGTCACTGAGCGTCAGTTCCAGCGTCGCTGGAGCCGTGGGCAGCGCGGGCAACCAGGCCAATAGATGCAGCGTGTCGCCGCTGAAGACCTGCCGGATCATTTTCGGCAACTGTCGCTTCGGTTCCACCGGCCAATTCACCGACGCCTCGGCGCGGGGGGCACGAATGCGCTGGAAATGGCGAACGATGCGCCCGGCCATATCTTCGTTGGGATGCACCAGTTCAGCAGCGCCACCCGTCGCCTCGGCCAGTCCGCGCACCAGTCCCTCGGCGACCGATGCGCCGACGCCGACGGTGAAAATCCGGCAGCCGGAAGCTTTCGCTTCCGTCACCAATTTCTCGACATTCCAGACTTCGCCATCGGTAATCAGCAGGATGTCCAGCGGCTCACCCTGGGGACGTTGGCGATAGGCCAACTGCAACGCCGCGCCAATTTCGGTACCACCCAGATCAGCCTCCAGTCCACCTGCCCGCGCACACGCCTGCGCCAGTCCCTCGATATCGGCAGAACGCAGTGTCTTAAAAAAAGCCTGAGGTTGACTCCCGAAAGCGATCACATTGAAGCGATCCGCCGGTTGCAGTCGATCCAGAATCGCCAGCAGCGCCTCGCGGGTCTGGGCGATGGAGTCGCCAGCCATTGACCCGGAGCAGTCGGCCATCAGGACACAGGTGCGCCCGCCCTGATCGGTTTGTCCGGCCAGGTCCGGCTGGAAGCTGGCCAAAGCGACCCCGCCATCGCCATCCGGGGCATACAGGCCAAACGCCGCCCGCGCCTCGGCGGAACCCCGGATGTTGAGAATGAAATCCCGGTCCATGAGCGCCTGTTGGTCAGCCAGCGAGATGTGTAGCGCCTCCATCTCTGCCGCTACGCTGATTCGGTGCGAAGGCGAATCCACCACGGCCTGGCGCAACGACCCGCCCAGATCCAGTTCCAAGCTAAACCGGTTCTCGGCATCCAGCGCGACTTGGGGAATTTGATGGGGTTGCAGACCGTCCGCCAAGGGATTGCCATAGCGGGGCGCGATGGTTTGGGGCAGATGAAAGCGCAAGGTGTGGCCATTCCAGACGTGCAGCAGCGCATAGCGATAGGTCAGCCGGGCCGTCTCGCCGGACAGCAGATTGCCGATATTGACCGTGTACAGTCCGCGCCCGGCCTCCTGCACCAGTACAGCGCTATCCCCGCCGCTCACCGCATCTTCGTAGGTTTCTTCCGCCTGGCGCTTGGGCAACACCCGGCCCTGTAACTGCCGGTCATTAATGCAAATTTCCACGCCCAGCAACACCGCTTCGACCGGTACGGGAAAGGTAAAGACGGCTTCGATGTTGACCGATTCAGCATTCTGGTAGGTCTGGGCGATGGTCATTTCGCCCAGCAACCCCTGCAAACGGCCCTTGACCTGAACGGCCTGTAACACACAGCTTTGTTGTTTCGTCCGACTCATCAGTTCTCGCTCCATATCACAATGACCGGCCAGCAGTGGGCCGGATTCCGAGGGGGATTTTAGTACAGTTATTTAAAACATCAAGAGTGTCTATAAAAGACGGTATTCAAATTCAGGGCCGGTCGCGCCATATCAGTTGCCCATCCCGTTGCTGAATATGCGGAAACTCAGGCTGCTGGGCGTTAAATAAGTCGATATGCTGGCGCACATAGCGGCCCGAGGGGCTAAAATGCAACGCCCGATGCAACCGACTCACCTCGTCATTCCAGGGGCCTTCCAGCCAGTCCGGTTCAGCCCCGCGCGGCGTTAACAACCCTGGATGCTCCCGCGCCCAGCGTCGCCGCAAAGGCAAATCCGCTGGCGCAACTACGATTCGTCCACCCCGCTCGAAACGCAACAACCCTATCGTCAGCGCCTGATCAAATAAGGTCGCATCCTCGCGTCCTCTGGATGATTGAATCTTTTCCGGCGACGACAGAAATACAGACGGCAACGGCGCGTAGAGCATCGCCAGCCGGACGTACAGTAGCCCGATGCTGACAACGATCAATAAGACCACAGCGATATTCAGTCTGGATTCGGGTTCCATGCGGAATACTGAAAAGTGGAGTATCTTAATCGGCCAAGAGCTTGTCAGTTTACTGAATATTTGACTCGCCCTGAGTCCAGGAATCCGGAGAATTTTATGCAAAGCGGCGAATGGATCGTCATTGACGGCCGGAAATACCAACTGGATATCATCCTGTCCACCGGCGTCGGCAGTTATGGGCAGGTCTGGGCGGCGATGGATAACGCCGGTCACGAGGTCGCCCTCAAATTCATTAACGCTGAAATGATGGCGCAGGCCGATCCCAGCCTGCGTGGCCACTGGCGGGCGCATCTGGAACGGGAAATCGCCTTTCTAGCCGGTCTGGACCCGGATCAAGCCCGCCACGTCGTCGCCCTGATCGATCATGGCCAGGTGGAGGGACAACCGGTGCTGGTGATGGAGCGGATGGCGGCCAATCTCGGTCACTGGCTGGCGCAGCAGCAACGGAACAATGCGCCGCCGCCAGACCTGGAACGGATTCTCGACTGGGCCGGGCAAATCCTGGCGGGACTGGACATTATTCACAATGCCGGTTTCGTGTACCGTGACCTGAAATTCAGCAACATCCTGGTCGACGAACGCGGCGCACATCTCAAACTGGCCGATTTTGGCTCGCTCAAGCGCGAAAATGGCGACAGCACCCGCTCCTTCATCGGCACCCCCGCGACCATGGCCCCGGAACAGGCTCTGCCCGTGCGTTTTGGCCCGGAAGGTAATGAGTACGTCGTTGATTATCGCGCCGACTATTACGCGCTGGGATTGCTGCTGTTCAGCCTGTTCACCCGCCAATCCGCCACGGCCGCCCAACGTCGGCTCGGTCAACTGTTAGCACAACACGGCCAGGAAGGCGCAGCGCGACATGGCGAGGAACTGGGGGGATTAAATGACGAGGAACGCGATCTCCTGCGGCGCTCCATCGAATTCTGGACCATCCCCGTCCTGACTCTGCCGGGCGGTAGTCCAGCGGCGCGGCTGACCGGGTTCATCAACCGGATGCTGGCCCGCGCTCCAGATGAGCGCCCACAAAACAGTGCGGAAATCCACGCCGTTTTAAAGAGTGTACGTTCCAGTCAGATTGACGCGCCTACTCGCGCGCCGGGGACACCGCCCATAGAACCGGACTGGGATCTACCGTCGCCGCCGACGCAACCGCCCAATCGGCAGCGCCGCCAATCGAGCAAGGCCAGCCGTTCCCGGTGGCCGCGCCGCGCCGCAGCATTAGTCGGCGTAATGGCGCTGACTGGTGCACTGGCCTGGGCCATCGTTATCCCGCCCGGCAGCAACCTCCCGCCAGAGCGCCTCGATCCACCGGATGCCGTGATGACCACTGCGCCGGAAACCGCCGCTACCCCTTCCGAACCGGCAGCTATCGAACCCGCACCGGAAACCGCCGCTACCCCTTCCGAACCGGTAGCTATCGAACCCGCACCGGAAACCGCCGCTACCCCTTCCGAACCGGCAGCTACCGAACCTGCGCCGGAGGTCGTCGCTACCGACCCTGAACCGGCAACTATTGAACCCGTCACGGTTGAAGCCGAGAAACCGCCTACCGCATTACCGCCCTCGCTCCCCGTGGCCAAGCCTGAACCTAAACGACTGACGCCGCCGATGCATCGCCCGGTCGCGAAGCCGGTCGCCAGACCACTCACTGCGCCATTATCAGCTACTCCTTCAGTAGCGAAACCTGAACCCAAACCACCTGCTGCACGGAAACCGGAGATCTCCCGGAAGACGCCACTGCGCACGGTTAAAACCACACCTACACCGGTGCCAAACAAACCCGTGACGCCAACCAGCCGACCGGTCGTCCCAGTGTCGGCTCACCCCCATCCAGTCGCCCGCGCTGAACCCCGCACCAAACCGGTAACGCCTGATCTGCCGCCGATTCGGCTGGAATCACGCCCAAAGCCGGCAGTGCCTGATCTGCCGCCGATTCAACTCGAATCCCGTCCACAACCCAGGCCGGCCACGTTACCGCCGATCA
>JAUPTV010000194.1 GCA_030917925.1 Pseudomonadota bacterium | reverse complement strand
CGGCAATCGGCTGAATCTGTTGTCAGTATTAGTCTTACATCGCGTTGCCATAAAACCTTTCGCATAACCGGTTGCGTAATACCTATCAGGGGATGATCATGACCAGAATGGTCTGCGGATCTTCAGACATGGAGCGCCTCGGGGGATGAAGTGGCTGGAGATGTTGGCGAGGTTGCAATAACGCAATGAGCGGTGGGCTGAAATCGTAAGCGTACTTGTACACCGTGGCCAGGGGTGGAATCCAGGGTCAACACGCCGCCCAGATGCGCGGCTCGTTCCCCCATGATATGCAGCCCAAAATGTTGATCCCGTTCGGTTTGCGCCGGCAGCCCGATCCCGTCATCCCTAATTTCAATCAGCGCTTCACCCCGGTCCAGACTGCGCAACCGCACAGTGACCTGGCAGGCGCGGGCGTGCTTGACCACATTGTTCAAGGCTTCCCGAATAATCTGCATCACCTGAAGTTGCTCATTCGGATGGAGGGACGCGGTCCAGCCCGCCTGATCCAGCACGATAGTCAGACCGCTACGCTGGCTGAATTCCCGCACGGTCGCGCCAAGACTGTCCTCCAGTCGGGCCTGTTCCATTTTCAGCCGGAACGTCGAAATTAGTTCGCGTAATTGCCGATAAGCGCTGTTCAGCCCCTCGCGCAATTCAGCAACGATCTCCTGGGCGTCTGGCGACGTCTCCGGCTTCTTCATCGCCATTTGCAAACGCCCAACCTGAATTTTCAGATAGGACAGCGACTGCGCCAGCGAGTCGTGCAATTCCCGGGCAATGGCGTTGCGTTCCTCCAGCAACGCCAACTGACGCCGGTGTTCTGCCCGCTCACCCACCCGCAAGGCCGCCGCGATGTTCCGCGCCACCGCTTCCAGCAAGGGCAGTTGCCAGCCCGCCACCGTGTCCAGACCGGGATTACGCACGATCAACACCCCAAACTGCTGCTCCTGATCCTTGATCGGAATGGAAAAGACGTCCCGGTCGGTTGCCAGGGGATGGGTCGCGCCATCGCCCAGACAGGGTTCACAGTTCGGGCGTCCGCAGAACGGTGGCGCAGCGGCCAGCGTCTGGGGGTGTACCGCAAAAGTCTGCGTGGCCTGGCGCATCGCGGGCGGGATCAGGCACAAATGCACCGAACCCATGCCGGTCACTCGCTCAATGTCCGCCAGCAGGGTTTGATAAGCGACTGCATCGGGGGGCGCTTCACCCAACTGGCGGGCGGTGTTGTACAGTAGTTCCAGCGAACGGTTGCTGATCCGCAATGCCTGGGTCTGTTCCTCCACCCGCGCTTCCAGGTCGGCGTACATCGCTGACAGGTCGGCCGCCATCAGATTAAAGGACTGACCCAACATGCCCAGTTCGTCATTGCCAACGTGGCTGGCGCGCACCGACAAATCGCCGCCACGCGCCTTGCGAGCCAGTTCCACCAAATCCCGCAAGGGCGCTACCACTCCGCTATGCAGTTGATACATGGCGGCGAAAATCAGCACCAGCGTCATAAACAACGCCACGCCCTGCACCAGGCGCAGCAGCAGAATTTTCGCTTCGGTATTTTCCTCCAGCAGTTTGACGAAGGCGTCCAACTTGGTGACAAAATCATCAACTTGATGGAGATAGGCAGTGGGCGGCGTCGCGTTTGCAGCGGAAATTTGCATCACCGAACGCAAATTCTCATGCCAGAAGGTTTCAATAGCCCGGAGCATCTGATTGCGGGGATTGCTCGCTGCTGCCGAAATAGCGCCGGTTTGCCAGAGCTGGGCGAGTCGGCGTTCAAACTCGCTGATCTCATGGGCGGCTTTTTCAGCGTGATCTGTTTCCGCATTGACCCGATGTTGCAAACGGGTCGCGATACGATAGGACTGCATCCGCAATGATCCGGCCAGATTAATCGCGGCGGCGTCGCCCTTGCTGGACTCGGCGATCCACATCGAACTGACCATGCTCAACAACGCCAGCAGCACAATGCCGCCCATGGTCAGGCCACTGCGAAAAATGATGGAATCGTTGTTCTTCACGGGCGGCTCTCCCCCAGCAAGACTTGATACAGGTGGGTGGCTAATCCTTACCCGACCGGGACTTTCACCCGGCAAGAAGCGTCAAGTTTCGCTTGACGCACTAACGACCTGCTTCACCTGCCCCGCGTATCGGGGTCAGGTGCAAGCCACAGTTAGGCACCCGACTGAGCAAGGACATTCTCGTAAACGTGTAAGTCGTCTGAAGAGAAGCAGCAAAAGACCACTTCGTGAATGACCGGAAGGTCCTGGATGGCCAAACGAACAGTTGAAACCGCAACTTGAGCCGCTAGTTCAATTGGATAGCTGTAAATTCCGGTGCTAATGCTTGGAAAGGCAAGAGTATGAATTGCATTGGTTGCTGCGATCAAAATGGACTGCCTATAGCACGAGGCCAGAATCTCCGGTTCGCCATTATTGCCTCCGCGCCAAACTGGGCCCACCGTATGGATGATGTGCTTGGCAGGCAGGCGATAGCCTTTTGTGATCTTCGCGTTTCCAACTTTGCAGCCGCCAAGAATCCGGCACTCGTACACAAGCTCTGGACCCGCCGCCCGATGAATAGCGCCATCAACGCCGCTCCCGCCGAGCAAAGATGAGTTTGCGGCGTTCACGATAGCCCCAACTTGAAGAGTGGTGATATCGCCCTGGATTGCGCGAAGTAACGCGGTCATGGAAGGGGCTAACGTCTTTGCTCACCTGGGCCACGCTTGCCGCACTTCAAATCACCCACAACAGTCAATGGCGCGGTCTCCGGTGCAGCACCCAGTTAGGCTGCTATTTCATGCTCTTTTGCATATTCGCGTAGTGCTTTATTGACGGAATCTGAATCGGGGAAAAGCTTATGCAATTCAGGAGAAATAACAACAATATTTGTTCCTTCCCGATAGCGTTTAACATATTTTCCACGCACCCCAGACTTGATAAGGTCTGCGGGATATTCAGTTCGTAATGTATCTTCATCATTCATAGGCTTTACGCTCCTGATTAGTCATGCGTCTTGCCGAAATAATGCGAATAGAATCCTCTCTTTCAGTGAAAGATACCACGAGATAACTGCTTTTTGATGAAACACCAAAAAGCAAATATCGCTCTTCTTCATAAGAATGATCTGGATCAGAAACACAAAAAGAGAACTCATCATTAAACACTTCACTGGCTTCAGTAAAGGAAATACCATGCTTTTTCTGATTCGTAGATGCTTTTGCCTCATCCCACTCAAAATCCATCAGTCTTCCATCTGCAAATTATAAATCCTGCCTAACGTCGCCGGTCACCGGTTGCCATGGAGCGCAGCGGAATGGCAATCCGGTGCACTGGCTGGTTAGCCGCTTTTTATTGCGCCAAAAGCAGCAAAACAAGAATTCTTATGTAGAAGTTCTACATGGGTGAAGCCAACTTTCCGTAAAAGATCCAATTGGTAAGTAACCGACCTCGGTGAATCTTCCTTCTCAATATAGTCAATGACTTTATCTTTGTAAGATTCTCCACCGACGGAGCAAAGGTATTCACCATATCGTGTCCACATCAGCGATTGAACAGGTCCGGTTTCATGTGAAATCAAATCCGTAATCCACACACTGCCGCCTGGGGCTGTCAGGCGGTAGATCTTACTGAATGTTGACTCCCAGTCCTGATCATCACGCAGGTGGTGTAAAACTGCTGCTGCTAAAATTACATCGTATTCTTTTTCGGGGAGATCAATGCCCCGAAAATCACCCTGAAATATTCTTATGCCTCCAGAATTAACTTCTGAAATACGTTCCTG
>JAUPTV010000193.1 GCA_030917925.1 Pseudomonadota bacterium | reverse complement strand
TCCGGCGCCGTATGCAACACAAAACACGGTTCCGCCTCCGCAAACGTCGCCTGATCACGCAACACAAAGCGCGTCAGCCCCCAAAACAGCCGCCCCACCTGATCCAGCCGTTCCCGCGTCTGATCCAACTGGAGGCGGAGCCGATCATGCACATCCTCATCGAAATGCTCGATCAGCAAATGCCGGGTTTCATCCAGGCGGGCGGTAATATCCGCCTCCAACTCGCGTTGCAAGGTCGCAAACGCCCGATCAATCTCAGCGGCAGTCCGGCACGACTGATAAATCGCCAGAATGCGCTTCTCAAAATCCAGGCCACTGTCCATGCGGCCCAAGACCTCATCGGACGCGCCAAACACACCATCAAACAACTTGAACTTGTCCGTCAACAATTCCAGCACCCGCTGATCGGCATGGTTGCGGGTATTGACGAAGTTGATCACCACGACATCATGCTTCTGGCCGTAGCGATGACAACGGCCAATCCGCTGCTCAATGCGTTGCGGATTCCAGGGCAGATCGTAGTTGATGACCAGCGAACAGAATTGCAGATTGACTCCTTCCGCCGCCGCCTCGGTAGCGATCATCACATCAGCCGTTTCACGGAAGTAATCAATCAGCGCAGTACGTCGATCAATGGCGCGGGAACCGATCACGCGGTCGCTCCCGGCATGACGCGCCAGCCAGTCCTCGTAAATCGCCGTGGACGGCGCATCGGTATTCACGCCGTTGAACGTCACCAGGCGTTCCGCGAAACCATGAGCGGCCAGGAACTCCCGCAAATACGCCTGGGTGCGCCGTGACTCGGTGAAAATGAGCGCCTTGCGGGCTGCGCCGGTTTGTTCCAGCGCCTGAAAGCCAATCTCCAGGGCGGCCAGCAACTGGGTGGTCTTACTATCCGTCTGGATGGCTCTGGCCCACGCGATGTACTGCGCCAATTCAGCAATCTCGGCCTCCAACGATAACGGATTCGGCGTTGGCGCAGCGTCCGCTTCCTCCTCAGCGTCGTCCAGCGCCTCCCGATAATCCTCGTCCAGTTCATCGGCCTCGATCAACTCTTCCACCAGACTCTCATCCGGTGGTTGACCGTCGCGTAACGCCACCAGTCGCTGCTGAATGCGCTCCAGCGTTCCGGCCACCGCTGGCGAACTGGACGCCAGCAGCTTGCGCAAGATCAGCGTCGTCAAATGCCGCTGACTCTTGGGCAGAGCAAAGGCGTCCTCGCGCAACATGAAGGCCGAAACCGCTTCATACAGACGCTGTTCGTCATCCGTGGGCGTGAATGGTTGAGTCAGTGCCCGGCGCTCGGTGTAGCGGATGTACTCCAATACCTGCTTACGGAGGCTACGTTTCACGAAACCGGTCAAGCGCTGGCGCAATTCGGCCAGATCAGCGCCGACTTGCAGATACTGCTTGCGGAACGCCTTTTCATCGCCAAACAGATGCTCATCGATCAACGTGGACAGACCATACAGTTCCATCAAGCTGTTTTGCAGGGGCGTCGCCGTCAATAAAAGCTTCTTGCGGCCCGCGAAGGTGCGTCGCAGGGTCTGGCCGATACGATTACTGGGTTGGTGAGCGTTACGCAGCTTATGCGCCTCGTCCATCACCACCAAATCCCAGGGAACTGCCCGCAATTCCGTTTCCAGGCGATGCGCATAGTGATAAGACAGAATCACCACGGCGGCCGCCGCAAAGGGCTGATCGACGCCGTTGCGGCGCTGCTGGCGGACCTGTTTCGCGTCCAGAATCAGCGTCGGCAGGTTGAACTTCTCAGCCAATTCCGCCGCCCATTGCTGACGCAAGGCAGCGGGACCGATCACGACCAGGCGCCGCTTGCGTTCGGCCCAGTATTGGCAAAGCACCAGCCCGGCCTCAATGGTTTTTCCCAATCCGACTTCATCGCCAAAAATAACGCCCTTGGAGAGCGGCGACCGCAAGGCAAACAGGGCCGCATCGATCTGATGGGGATTCAGATCCACACTGGCGTCAAAGAGCGACGTCGATAACCGATCTACTGAATCGCCTCCGGCTTGGCGGGTCAGTTCATAGGCGTAATATTTGGCGTGGTAGGGCGTCAGCACAGGATAGCCGTTCGTTTAGCCTGGGGCGTATGCAACGGCAGACGGAAAGTCGAGCCTGAAAGAGATCATTTGCGTGTCCGTCATCGTTCTTCTCGGTTTTTTTCCAGTATGGCAGATGTTTTTCCCGTTTCGCGGTTTATTTCTCAGACGTTCCGCCTACGGGACTATTGGGCAAACCTTTACATCCAGCGAACCCCATGCCAAAGCGCCGACATTGATTTAATCAAGCACTTACCCTTCAGATATGGGGGTTGATGTTTCAAATTGAAACAAATGGCGTTTCACGGCGTTTCAACTTGAAACAAGGCGAGAGGAAGCGGTTTATCGCGGTTCGGTTGACACTTGCTAGGACTTGGACTAGGGTTTAACTCACTAATTACACGAAGCGGCTGCCGCACCGAAAAGCGGTGGTCTGCGTTTGTGCGCTCGATCACCGAGTGTGTCTTAAACGCGGATCGATTGCGCCCCTGGCGTGGTCGATAGGAGCGAAATAAGGCACGGTCGACACGTCCGGGCGCGAATGACTCCAGACTGCAACTTCGTGTAGTTAGTTGAGGCCACGCCGCCCTCAACGTGAGCGGTGTTCCCTGAACTGGAAAGCCGTCCATGACTGAATCCCTTGCCTCTTTTGCTGTTGCCAAGCGTCGTACTGCTCGCGCTGCCAAGTGTGACCGCGACATCAAGCTGCATGTCCCTGAAGCCCTCTATGATGATCTGTCTGCGCTGGCCCGAATGGATCGCCGGGCGCTGAGTGAATATATCCGCGTGACCCTGGAACAGCATGTCTATGGCACGATCAGTGTCTATCGGGGCTAAAATAGGCGGTCATCCTTGTTACCGGAGCCGCTGTCATGTCCAAGGTCCTTCTCCAGCCGTGCGTTCTCAACGAAAAAGTCGCGTATCTATTGGGTTTGCCGGCGGTGGCCTTGCAACCCGGTGTGGAATTCTGGGTTTCTGATACCAACTGGTTGTGGTTTGAACCGTCAACGGGCGTCGCGATCTGGCAGGGGCTGGATGTGTTGCATGGATTCCCTGCCGATTCGCTGGAAGCGGCGCTCGAATCCGTTGCACAACAGGCGCTGGAATCGCATGTATGAAGGCCCTGATTACCGATGCGCTTCGCTACTGGGAAC
>JAUPTV010000192.1 GCA_030917925.1 Pseudomonadota bacterium | reverse complement strand
GGGGCCGCTTCCAGGTCAGCCAGGCCGAAGACCTGGGGTTCAGATTTCAGCAGCCAGTAACTCATCATTCCTTACCTCTGCAAGTTTGCCCATCGACGTGGTTCAACTCCGCCCTCAGTCATCGTCAGAGTCGTCCGGAACCAGCAGGGTCGGTATCACCAACATCGCCGCACTGGCCAGAAGAATCAGCAAATTTTCCATGAGGTATCGCTCCCGTGTTTTTGGTTCGTCAGACCGTACCTTAGCCCACGGTATCTGAACCGGAGTTGAACACCGTTCAGAAACGTTCACCCATAAACCGTTGTATTCTTCCTCCGGCGTGGCGCAGTCGTTGCCGGTTCAACTGCCCCTTCCCCCCGCTTGGCAGCGACTTCAACACAGAGCCGCTCATAAAACGCCTCAGCGCTAGGCGTTTCATCCCACAGTTCATATTGCCGAACGACAGCGGCGAAATCGCCCGGCGTCAGCCACTCCAGACCCCACACTTCCCCCTTCCAATCCTGCGCCTCGGCTAATTCACCACCTAACCGGACGAACTCCTGGGCAAATAACGCCCAGCGCTGGGCCGGCTTCAACCAGTCAAAGCGGACTTTCCACGGGAAGCGCCGCAAGCTGGCGGCGTCCAGCGTCTCCATTAAATTGGTGGTAGCGATGAAAATTCCCTCAAACGCTTCCATCTGGGTCAGCAACTCGTTGACCTGACTTACTTCCCATGACTGATGAGCATTGCGGCGGTCGCGCAGGAACGAATCGGCTTCATCCAGCACCAGCACCGCTTCCCGTTGCCGGGCCTCGTTAAACATTGCGGCGATGCGCTGCTCGGTTTGCCCGACATACATATCCAGCAGATCCGAAGCACGCTTGACCAGCAATGGTTTCTCCAGTGCGTCGGCAATATGGCGGGCCAGTTCCGACTTGCCGGTGCCCGCCGGACCGTAGAAGCAGAGTACGCCTTGGGGCCGGCGCTGCAAGGCGGCGACCAGTTTGGGAATGGGCAGATCCGTGTTGAGATAGCGCAGATCGTAACCGGTCGGCGTGATATTCCGCGCCGGGGTCCGCTTTTGGCCCAGCAATACCGTTGACCGATCCAGCGCTTGCCACACCAGAGTACGTCCGGCCTCGACATCACCTGCCCCGGCATGGCGAGCCAATTTGGCCGCCCGCTCCAGTTGCGCCGGGGTCAGATGTTCATGGGCGGCGATGCGCGCCAACCAGTCATCCTCCCCCGCCCAGTCGCCGAGGTGGTGGCGGGCGATAGTCAATCGCACCGATGAGGGCGGCGTAGTGAAGCGAATCGAGTAGTCAAACCGGCGCAGATAAGCTTCCTCAATGGCGTTGGCGTCGTTGGTGATCCATAGAGCCGGGGCTGGATTGTTTTCCAGGGTGCGATTGATCCACGCCTTACCGCCCGCGGCCCGGCCCGACTTGCCGCCGAACAAATCGGCCAACACGTTCCGCTCGAACACATCCTCGACTTCATCGAACAACAGCAGGGCATTTTCACGCTGGGCCAGTAACCGCTGGCACAGGTTAAACGCCCGCAACCGGCGCTCGCCCCGGATCGGATCGCCATCTTCATCGGCATAATCCACTTCGTACAAATCCGCGCCGACCGCTTCAGCCAGCGCCCCGGTATATTCGGTTTTACCCACCCCCGGCGGGCCGTACAGCAGCAGATTCGTACCCGCCAAGTGGTTGTTCAACGCTGACCGCAACAAACCGGTCGCTGCTGCCGTATCCTTTTGCAAGTGCGGAAAGTTCACCAAGTTCAACGTGCGGCGTGGCGATTGCTTCAGAAAACAACCGATCAACGCTTCAACGTCCTGATGCGGCGTCATCAGGATATGCGGTAAATCCCGGCGCGTACCGATTTTATCCTCCAGATCCATCGTTTCCATACGGATGTTGACCAAATCCGTCGTCATCAGGATGCTCTGCCCGTCCAGCGCCTTATGTATGTCGTTCAATGGCGCGCTGGTCAACTGTGCTAAGATGTTAAAAAGCATCAGAGTCGTCGTGCCATGGCTATGCTCAGCGATGACGCGGCGAAACAGGCGGTCACTGTCGAGAAACACGGTGAAAGCGAGAATGGCTTGTTCCACCAGCCCCAGATTCAGCAATTCGGCCAACAGCGCCAGATTGCGCAACAACGGCAAGTTCGGATCCAGGGCGATGGCCCCCAGTTGGACCCGCTGTTGCTCAAGCGCCTCGCTAAAGCGCTTTTCCACTGACTGGAGGCGACGGCGACGAGCCGCGCGATCTTCATCTTCTTCCGGATCGTCATCCATCCATTCTTCCAGACCGACCAGGGTCAGGAACTCACTGCTTTCCCACAGCGGATCGTGGCGGCGATGGCGTCTGGAGGAAGGGCGATGCCAGTCCAGCACCACCGCCAAGTCAATTAGCCAGCGGCCCAGCAACGGCCGATAGGCGCGCGTTTCCTCATCCTGCAAGGGTTGCGGGGCAGCGCCGGATTGTAGAAACAGAGGCAGATTCATGAGTGGCTCCTCGAGTTGAATGTTGTTAGCCCAACAAGATAAGCCCTGCCTCTGACGCATTGCGTCGCCAGCACTGATTATCCTTCGGCTGGCTATCCATTCACTCAGGAGACTCCTCATGGCTCGTAGAACCAACCTTGATCCGAAACTCAAGGAAATTCTCGCAAATATTGACGATGTGGATAACGAACTGCTGACCGAACCGGTCGAAGACGCTGCCGAGCGTTTGCAGACCCTGTATCAGCGCCTGACTAATGGCCGGGAGCAAGCGCTGCGGCCCGGCATGATGGCGGTGTGGAAACCGGGGCTGAAAAACCGGCGTTTCCCCCGCTATGGAGAACCGGCGGTGGTGGTCGAGATGCTCGACCCGCCGATTCTGGACCATGAAGACGAGTCGGGCAGCACCTACTATCGGGAGCCGCTGAATATCCTGTTAGGCATCCTGCACCG
>JAUPTV010000191.1 GCA_030917925.1 Pseudomonadota bacterium | reverse complement strand
CTGGGTGTTGCCGGGTGAGAGCACCTCGAAGGCCACTTGCGGGGGAATATCGGCTTCGCGGTGCTGGATATACGATCCGCGATGACCGGGGGGACGGCCAAACACCACCATGGCGTCCGGGGCGGCGCGGATGGCGGGTTTACCCTCGACTGGATACCAGAGCAAATCACCGGCGACGAAGACATCCGGGCGGTGGGAGAACATGGCCGCCAAACCCCCTTCAATCATGACGATATACTCAAACTGCCGGGTATTATCAGCCATGGGTTTACCGTCGCTGTCCGGATAGATGATCGGCTTGATGGACACCGGGGGCCGGAGCCGGGGGCACGGGGTCGCAGCCGGGGTGATCAGGGCGGGAGTGGTCATATCAGCCTCCATTGATTACAACATAATGATTCATCATGTTATTTATCCGGGTTTGCGCAAAAGACCTCATCTTTCAGAGCGGGAATGGAGCGCACACCGCGCCTGGCGCTGTCATTCAGCGGGAGTCTGTTAAAGGCCGAATCTCAGGTTCGGCCCGGATTGCGCCATAACACTTCAATACCGCCCTCATCGCGAGCGATCACCCGACACAGGACAAATAATAGATCGGACAGTCGGTTCAGATAGATCTGAGCTGGTTCGTTAACTGTTTCTTCCCGCGCTAACGAGATCACCCGCCGTTCGGCGCGGCGGCAAATCGCCCGGGCGATATGGCAATCGGCGGCGCCTCGACTGCCTCCCGGCAAGATGAATTCCTTGAGTGGCGGCAGTTGCTCATTGAAATTATTCAACGCGGCTTCCAGCACTACCACATCCTCGGCCTTGATCGCCTCATACCCTGGGATGCTCAGTTCCCCACCCAAGTCGAACAGCCGATGCTGGACCTCCGCCAGACACTCGGCAACCTCGCTGCGCAGGTCATGCGTCAGCACCCGGCCTACAGCGCAGTTCAGCTCGTCTACCGCCCCAATGGCTTCAATACGCGGGCAGTCCTTGGCGACGCGTTCGCCACTGCCTAACCCGGTCGTCCCCTGGTCGCCCGTCCGGGTATAGATTTTGGAAAGTCGATTACCCATCGTTTTACTCCTGAATAATCAGTGGCTTATATGATCGATTAGTGCATTCCTCGCCCGTGGATGCTTGGGGTTGAGGAGTCTGCAAGATGATTTTACCGTTTCGTTGCATTGTACTCCTATCTCTCGATTGACGAGGCATTCCCCGGCGTTTCGCCGGTTCCCGCCTCTCACCGGATGCCTGGATAAGCCGGTTTCTTTGAGTCGTTCCTATTTTTCTCTTTATGAAATTTAGTTATTTTTCAAAAAATTAACTATAAATTTCATTAAGTTGGAATATGTCCATTAAAACACATCAATTAATTGATATTTATATAAAAATTTATTTTTTAAGCCTGATTGGTAAGAACCGCTTGCAATTGTTGAGCTTCTCCTGGCAATCAAAATTTTTTTCAATTTGCCAAAAAGGCAAAAAAAACTTAACTTACTATTTTATAAAATAAAAAAATTTTTTTGCTATTAAAATAGTTTCTTATATAAGATTTTGATTTTAAACAAAAAAATATAAACAAATAGAATTTTTAAATTATTTTTTGAAATCCATATAAATATCCATTTGCCAATTAGATACTTGCAAAACGTTTTTTATCTATGCTTTCATAGTCAGGCAATGTTGTATTGCAGTATGTTCCTGCCATGGGCTGTAGATGTTGAAAGGCAGCTCAGGAACGTCAGGCGACACCGGTACCGGGCTGGCAGGCCCACCACCGGAGTTGCTTAGGTCGGATTCGCGGCAACCGGGCAATTTCCCGGTTCATCTCAGGGAAGATCGAGCGCCGATTCAGGGACCCGGATCCATCGAGCACTATCAGTTCGTGCTGATTAACGACGGAGGTCTTTATGGAATTCACGGAATGCCTGAAGGACAGGCTTACTCTGACCCTTAAGTCAGGCTTGCTATGCGCGGTCATGCTGATGCCCGCAACAGCGCTGGCTCAATCGCCGGAGGTCGTCCATAGCGACGAACCTGCGCCAGTGGCCATGGCCGTGGAAGCGGAAGACACCGCCGCCAACTCTACTGTGGCCGATTCCACGGTTGCCAAGTCCGCCGATCAACGGAAAATCACCCGTTTATCCGGACATATTCAAAGCAAATATCGGGTTTCCGAATCCAAGGCCCGACACATTGTGCAAGAGGCGATTCGCAATGCGGAGCGCCACCGTTTGGACCCGGAACTCATTCTGGCATTGATCGCCGTTGAGTCCACGTTTAAGGAGCGGGCGGTGAGCCGGGTCGGGGCTCGCGGCCTGATGCAGGTCATGGCCGGCGCGCATACCGGCAAGATCAGGGAAATCGGCGGCTCCCACCAGTTGTTTGATCCGGCAAAGAATATCCATGTGGGCTCACGGATTCTGGTCAAGTACCTCAACGCCCATTCCGGCAATCTGCGCCAGGCGTTGCTGAGTTATAACGGCAGTCTGGGCACCCGGTCCAAGTTCCCGGATCGCGTGATGCGGATTTACCGCGACCTGCAACGGGTCACGGTCGAGGGCTGATCCAACCCCTGTCGCGGCCAGTATCGATTCCTGTATTCCATATATAATGAGTCGAATCTCTGGCCGCGATCTGACTCCATGCCGCATTCCACACCTGATCTTGCTGTTCTGGCAAACCTGCCGAATTCCAGCCGACCCTTGCCGCCGGTCGATAGCTGGAATCCGCCCCTGCTGGGCGATATGGATCTACATATCACCCGTGATGGCGTCTGGCACCATGAAGGGACGCCGATCCAGCGGGAAGCCCTGGTTCAATTGTTTGCCTCGATCCTGCGCCGGGATGAAGACGGTCATTACTATCTGGTCACGCCGGTTGAAAAATGGCGAATCCAGGTCGATGACGCGCCCTTCCTGGCCATCCGGGTTGACGCTACCGGCGTGGGCATCGAGCAATGTCTGACGTTGACCACCAACGTTGGCGATGTCATTACCGCCGGTCCCGACCATCCCCTGATCGTTGAATATCGTACCGTTGGCGGCGAACCTGCGCCCTACATTCATGTACGCGGGCGATTACGCGCATTGCTCAGCCGAGCGGTTTTTCTGGAACTGGTGGAACGGGGTGAGGAACGGCTGACAGCGGACGGCCTTGACTATGGGGTGTGGAGTCAGGGGCAGTTTTTCATCCTCGGACGCCTGGACGAAACGGCCTGACGCCCATGCGCTCATTCCTGCTGACTCTGTTGCGCACGATAGTCCTGTTGCCTTCCTACGCGCTGGTACTCCTGGTGCGTCTCATCAAGTGGCTAATTGCGCCCCCCCTGCTGTTGCTGCAAATCGTGATCGGCGTTCCGTTGGCGCTGGCGCGAGTCCGGCAACCGATCCGCCCACGCTTTATCCCGTTGGCTGAGGCGGAAATCCCGGATACAGCCTGGATCGCCCTGACCGACACTACCGAGGCGCTGGCTGCTGATGGCTTCGTCCCGCAGGGCGACTTCCGCTGCGATGAATTGATTCAAAACGCCACGTTATGGCTGCGGTTATTGGCGCAACCGGATGAAGAGACCGACGTCCTCATCGGCCATGTCGAATTCGCCGGTCAGCAGCCGTCACAGCAGTTCACGAAATTTTCCACCGAATTCAGCGATGGCCGGGTGCTGGATATCAGCAATTTCAGTTTGCCCTACAGCCTGCCCGCGCCCACCTGGCTGGCCCGTTTACAGCTCAAGGATGTCTGGGATCCGCGCGCATTATCGGTGTTGCATCGTGAGCTGGTGGCATCCCTGACGCAGGGCAGCGATTCGACCGGTATTGAACATACCAATCTTGATCCGGCCAGGCGGCTGGCCGAGAGTTACGCCCGTGAAATTCAGACGCTGATTGAGCAGGGTTGGTTGTGGGTTGAAGGGCATCAGGTGCGGATGACCCTGCGCGGCGCACTGACTGGCGTTTGGCGGCAGGCCTGGCCATTGGCGAGCTTGTATCTGCGGGCGGCGGATCGCTATTCCCGCCAGTTATTGGCTGAACATGACATCGACGTTGACGAGATGACCGGCAGCGCCCTGTCCATCGTGGTCTACTGCGAACCATTGCCGACGGACGCCAGCGCAATCACCACCGTTTGGGCGGGCTACGAATACGTTCGGCCCCTGGCCCAGCACACTGATCCGGAGGCGGTGCTGGAAGCCGTTGTCGTGGAATTGGCTCATGACGAAGCGGGCCATACCGTGTTCTGTGAATTCCGGTATTCTTTCCGTAGTTGTCGCGGTCAGCCTGAGCGGCGCATCCGTCGGCTGTGCAGTTTCGACATTTTGCTGGACCCGGCAGACGGCGAACTGGCCGTGACCGCGATGGACCGGGAATTTGATCAGGCGGACGATGAGGCGGAATGGCGCGAGATGATCGCCGTTTCACCGCTGCAACCATTGCGGCCTGGTCCCTGGTTGCGCGACCTGGATACGATATTGCCCGCCGCCTTGCAGGCCCTGAAGGCGTACCCGGAAGCTGGACTGATCGAACCGGATTCCGCATCACTGTATAGTGACGAAGAGGGCATCCCGCGCTGGCAGGTCGTAGCCTGGATGGAAGACGATACCCCACTGCATATCGAACTGGACGCACGGGTTTGATGCGTTCAAGGTACTGCTCATCCTATAGAGGAGAGGAATCATGCTTGAAGGTTTTTCGGCATTTGTCATCGGCGTGGTAATCCTGGCGATTATCCTGGTCTTTCTCGGCGTGAAATCCATCCCGCAGGGCATGGAATACACGGTGGAACGCTTTGGCCGCTATACCGAAACCATGCGCCCCGGCCTGAATCTGATTATCCCGATGATCGACCGTATCGGTCATAAAATCAGCATGATGGAAACGGTGCTGGATGTTCCCTCACAGGAGATCATCACCAAGGATAACGCCATGGTCCAGGTGGACGGGGTGGTGTTCTATCAGGTGCTGGACGCCGCCAAGGCCGCTTATGAAGTGAATAATCTGGAATTCGCGGTACTCAATCTCACCATGACCAATATCCGCACGGTCATGGGTTCGATGGATCTGGACGAGTTGCTGTCCAAGCGTGATGAAATCAATGCGCGACTACTCAACGTGGTCGACGAGGCGACGACGCCCTGGGGTCTTAAGGTGACCCGCATTGAAATCAAGGATATTGCCCCCCCGAAAGATCTGGTGGACTCCATGGCCCGGCAGATGAAGGCTGAACGCGACAAGCGGGCGGCGATTCTCACGGCTGAGGGGGCGCGGCAGGCGGCGATTCTGGAAGCGGAAGGACTGAAACAGGCGGCGATTCTGGAAGCCGAGGGCCGCAAGGAATCGGCGTTTCGTGACGCCGAAGCGCGTGAACGACTGGCGCAGGCCGAGGCCCGGGCGACCCTGATGCTCTCAGAGGCCATCGGCAAGGGTGAGATTCAGGCGGTTAACTATTTCATCGCCCAGAAGTATGTCGAGGCGATTGGTAAACTGGCGGCGGCACCGAATCAGAAAGTGCTGCTGATGCCGCTGGATACATCGGGGCTGATCGGCACGCTGGCCGGCGTTGCTCAACTGGCAAAGGAAGCGCTGAGTAAGGATGGCCGTACATGAATGACTGGTTGCTGGAGCCGGTTTACTGGAACTGGTGGCTATTGGGCGTCGTGTTAATGGCGGTTGAAGCCCTGGTTCCCGGTTTCTTTTTCCTGTGGATGGGCGTCGCGGCATTGCTGGTCGGATTCGTGCTGGTCGCCTTGCCGGAACTGGCCTGGACCTGGCAGGTGTTGCTGTTCGCAATTCTGTCGGTGAGTTCCATCGCGGTCTGGCAGTGGCGGCTGCGCGGGCACCCGACGCATACCGACGATCCCTTACTCAATCGTCGCGGCTATCAATACGTTGGCCGGGTGTTCACCCTGGATGCGCCGGTGGTCAATGGCCACGGCAAGATTCGCGTCGACGACAGTACCTGGAAAGTGCTGGTCGATCAGGATTGTCCGGCGGGCGTTCGATTACGGATTGTTGACGTGGATGGAGTGATGCTGAAGGGCGAAGTTGAAAAGTAAGCAGCGGACATCCCGAACCGCCCCGGCGCTTCGCGCCCCCCCCTTGGCGAAGGAGGGGAATCCGGAAATCCGGCTTTCACCGGGAAAAGCGATAGCGTCTTGGCGGTTTAACGGCTTTTTGCGGGTTTACGCCTCCCGATGAATGGCGAACGGCGAAAACGCCTGACAAACCGGCATCACTTCCACCCGATTGATATTGACATGCGCCGGGCGCGTCGCGGCCCAGTACACCACATCCGCAATATCCGCCGCCGCCAGGGGTTGGGCGCCGTCGTAAATCCGCCCGGCCTTGCTCTCATCGCCTTTGAACCGCACCAGTGAGAACTCGGTTTCCGCCATGCCCGGTTCCACATTGGTGACCCGGACTTTCGTACCGAGCAGATCAGTGCGCAGGTTGAGCGAGAACTGCTTGACGAAGGCTTTGGTGCCGCCGTAGACATTACCGCCCGGATACGGGTAATTACCGGCCACCGAACCGATATTGACGATATGGCCGCGATTGCGCTCGACCATACCCGGCAGGACCGCCCGAGTGCAGTACAGCAAACCCTTGATGTTGGTATCGATCATGTCCTCCCAGTCCTGCATATCACAGCGCTGGGCCGGTTCCAGACCCAGCGCCAGCCCGGCGTTATTCACCAGCAAGTCAATAGCGGCGAATTCTGCAGGTAAGGCAGCAATGGCGGCGTTCACGGCGGCTTCATCCCGGACATCCAGCGCAAACGCATGAACCGGCGTGATGGTCGCCAGTTCAGCGCGTAACTCATCCAGACGTTCCTGACGCCGGCCACAGAGCATCAACCGCCATCCTTCAGCAGCGAAGCGGCGGGCGCAGGCCGCGCCGAATCCGGAAGTGGCGCCGGTAATCAAAGCACTCTGAGACATCGGGTAACCCTCTTCTGAAATGGAAATGGCGCTAAAAATACAACCACAAAATCATGCTCAGCGACACGCAACCCACCACGCCATTGAGCGGCAACCCGATCCGTAAATAATCGCTGAACCGATAACCGCCTGGCCCGTACACCATCAAATTGGTCTGATAGCCGATGGGGGTCGAAAATTCTGCGGAGGCCGCCATCATGATCGCAATGGCAAACGGCACCAGGCTCGTGTCCAAACTCGCGGTGACCGCCTGGGCAATGGGAAACATCAGCAACGCCGCCGCATTGTTGTTGATGACTGCGGTAAACAGCACCGTCGCCAGGTAAATCGTGACCAGGTTCAGGGTCGGCGAATCCCCAGCCAGTTTGACAATACCCATCGCCACTGCCAGCGCCAACCCGGTGCTTTGCAACGCCGCGCCGATGCCAAAACCTGCCGCAATAACCAGCAACACCGACCAGTCAATGCTTTGGCGAGCGCCCGCGACACTGACGCAGCGGGTCAGCACCATCAAGGCTGCCGCGCCCAGCGCAGCATCGAACATGTCGATGATATTGAAGCCGGCCAATAGCACCATCGCTATCAGAATGCCGAGCGCCAGCAAGGCCCGTTCGTGGCGAGGCGGCGTCGAATCCGGCACGGCGCTGACCAGAAAGAAGTCCCGGTTATTGCGATGCCCTTCCAGAAAACCGACCCCGGCTTCCACCAACAGAATATCGCCGGGCCGCAGCACGATATCACCAATCTTCCCCGGCAACCGCTCGCCATTACGCGCCACAGCAATGACCACCGCTTTATAACGATTGCGAAAACGGCCATCGCGGATATTCCGACCGACCAGCGGGCAGGTATTTGAGACCACAGCTTCGACCAGCAACCGGTCACTGCGCCGCTCCGCCAGCTTGAACACCTGATTGGAAGCCGCCGTCAGGCCGCGAAAGCGTTGCAAATCAACGACGGAATCCACGCCGCCGACAAACACCAGCCGATCACCGCCCTGCAGGATTTCCTGGGGCGACACCGCCGGTAATATGATGCCATCGCGGTCGATTTCCATCAGGTAGCAGTCGGGCAAGTGGCGTAAGCCAGCGGATTCAATGGTTTTGCCCACCAGCGGGCCGTTGAGATCGACCAGCATTTCCATCGTGTAACGACGCGGATCATCATTGGGCGACATGGCCGGCCGCCGGTCCGGCAACAGCCAGCGACTGGTCAGAATAATGAAGAGCACGCCTATCACCGCCATTGGCAAGCCAATTGGCATAATCTCGAACATGCCTAAGTTAATGTTAGCGCGTTCAATCAGCAAGCCATTGACGACCAGATTGGTGCTGGTGCCAATCAGGGTGCAGGTGCCGCCGAGAATCGCTGCATAGCTGAGTGGCAGCATCAGCTTGGAAACCGGCAGTTGATACTTGCGCGCCCACTCGCCCACGCCGGGGATCATCATCGCCACTAGCGGCGTGTTATTGAGAAAGGCGCTCAATATGGTGACGGGTAGCATCAGCCGCAACTGCGCCCGGGCCAGCGATTTCGTTCGCCCGAGCATCCGTTGCGCCAGCCACTGACCACCGCCGGTTTCCCGCAGTCCGGCCACGATCACATACAACGCCCCGACCGTGATGACGCCCTGATTAGCCAAACCTTGGAACGCCTTCCCGGCGGGGACAATCCCCACCAGCACCAGCAAAATCAGCGCACCGAGGAATAGCATATCCGGAGCCACCCGGGTTGTCGCCAGAACTCCCAGTATTGCGACAATCAGGCCACCGGTAAACCACGCCTCCCATCCCATCATCATCATTGCCCCTGGTTCAGGCGCCGCGCAGGATGCGCCGCTCGCGCAGATAACCGAGTATCCGCTCCAGGTTGACCTCGATGGAATCCCGTTCGGTATCCAGCGTCAATTCCGGTCGCTCCGGCGCTTCGTAAGGGGAATCAATGCCGGTAAAATCACGGATCACCCCGGCGCGGGCCTTGGCGTACAGTCCCTTGGGATCGCGGCGTTCACAGGCTTCCAGCGAGGCTTGGACATGCACTTCAACAAATTCCCCTTCGGGAACCAGCGCCCGCACCAGCGCCCGGTCGGCGCGGAACGGCGAAATAAAGGCAGTAATGACGATCAATCCGGCGTCGGCAAATAGCGCGGACACCTCGCCGATTCGGCGAATATTTTCAATGCGGTCATCTTTGGAAAAGCCCAGATCGCGGTTCAAGCCATGGCGGACGTTATCGCCATCCAGCAGGTAGCTGTGATAGCCCAGTTGCATCAACCGCTGTTCCAGGCCATTGGCCAGCGTGGATTTGCCCGAACCGGACAGGCCGGTGAGCCAGATTACACAGGGGCGTTGCGCCTTCTGATTGGCCCGTTCCGCCTTGGTGACCCGGTGCTCATGCCAGACTACATTGCGCGACTTATCAACCAGTTGCCGGATAACCGGACGGACGATCATGCCCGCGCCCACCGTGGCATTGCTCACCCGATCCATGATGATGAAGCCGCCCGTGCCAGGAATTTCCTCGTAGGCGTCGAACGGCACCGGCTGATTCAGATTGAAGCGGCAATAGCCGATTTCATTCAACCCCAGTTCTTCGGCGCGCTGATGTTCCAGCGTATTCACATCCACTTGGTAATGCAGAGTTTCCGGCGTCGCGGGCAACACGCGGGTTCCCAGCTTGAGATCATACTGCCGCCCCGGCAACAGTGGCGCATCGGCCATCCACACTACCCGGGCGTCAAAGGCTTCGGCGACCGGCGGCAGGCTTTCCGGATGCACCAGCAAGTCGCCCCGGCTGACATCAATTTCGTCATCGAGCGTCAGAGTAACCGCCTGACCGGTGAAGGCTTCCGGCAAATTCCCTTCGGCAGTGACGATAGCAGCGATCCGCGACCGCCGCCCGGAGGGTAACGCGACGACCTCATCGCCGGGCCGCACGATGCCAGCAGAGACCGTGCCGCAGAAACCACGAAAATCCAGATGGGGGCGGTTGACGTATTGGACCGGGAAGCGGAAATCGTGCGGATTCAGATCCACCTCGATTTCCACCGTTTCCAGCAATTCCAGCATGGTCGGTCCCTGATACCAGGGCATAGCGGTGGACGCTTGCACGATGTTATCGCCGCGTAAGGCTGACACCGGCACACAGCGCACATCCCGCACCCCCAGCTTGTTGACGAAGACCTGATAGTCCGCGCTGATCTGGTCGAACACGGCCTGGTCAAAGCCGACCAGATCCATCTTGTTCACCGCCAGCAATAAATGGCGAATGCCAAGCAGGGAGACAATGAAACTATGGCGGCGGGTCTGCACCTGGACGCCTTTGCGGGCATCCACCAACAGGATGGCTAACTGGGCGGTCGATGCGCCGGTGGCCATATTGCGGGTGTACTGCTCATGGCCGGGGGTGTCGGCGATAATGAACTTGCGCTTCTCGGTGGAGAAATAGCGGTAGGCCACATCAATGGTAATGCCCTGTTCGCGCTCGGCCTGCAAGCCATCCACCAGCAGCGCCAGGTCCAGTTCTTCGCCGGTCGTGCCGTATTTCGTGGTATCGCGGCGCACGGCGGCAAGCTGATCCTCATAGATCAACTGCGTGTCGTAAAGCAACCGGCCGATCAGCGTGCTCTTGCCGTCATCGACGCTGCCGCAGGTAATAAAGCGCAGTAAATCCTTGCGCTCGTGGGTTTCCAGATAAGCCTGGATATCGGATTCGATGAGAGGGGAGGCGTGCGACATGTCAAAAATACCCTTGGCGTTTTTTCTCTTCCATGGACCCGGCGGCGTCATGGTCAATCAGCCGCCCCTGGCGTTCGGAATTGCGGGTCAACAGCATTTCCTGAATGATCTCGGGCAGGGTCGTGGCGTGAGAGCGGATCGCGCCGGTCAGTGGATAACAGCCCAGAGTGCGGAACCGGACCCATTCCAGGGTCGGCGTTTCGCCCGGTGCCAGCGGCATCCGGTCATCGTCAACCATGATGAGTGTGCCATCGCGCTCCACGACCGGGCGTTCAGCGGCCAGATACAGCGGAACAATCGGGATGTTTTCCAAATGGATGTATTGCCAAATATCCAACTCGGTCCAGTTGGACAGCGGGAAGACCCGGATGCTTTCACCCTTGCGGACGCGACCGTTGTACAGGTTCCACAATTCGGGCCGCTGATTCTTCGGGTCCCAGCGATGGTTGCGGTCACGGAAGGAATAAACCCGCTCCTTGGCGCGTGAACGTTCCTCATCACGGCGCGCTCCACCGAAGGCCGCATCGAAACCATAATGCTCCAGTGCCTGCTTCAGCGACTGGGTTTTCATGATGTCGGTATGCACCTGAGAACCGTGCGTAAAGGGGTTGACACCCTGGCGCACCCCGTCTTCGTTAATGTGGACCAGCAATTCCAATCCCAGTCTCTGCGCTTGCGCATCCCGAAACTGGATCATTTCCCGGAATTTCCAGGTCGTGTCGACGTGCAGCAACGGAAACGGCGGCTTGCCGGGATAGAACGCCTTGAGCGCCAGATGCAGCATCACCGAGGAATCCTTGCCGATGGAGTACAGCATCACCGGCTTTTCAAATTCGGCGACGACCTCGCGGATGATGTGAATGCTCTCCGCTTCGAGTTGCTTGAGATGAGTGAGTTTATGCGGGTCCATGGAATCCAACAGGCAGGCGGCGGAAACGTAACGGCTTCACCGGTTTTTCGGCCAGCAACCGGTAAGGCGAATAGGGAGCGCGATTGTCGGCTGTCCGGCGCGTCAAGGTCAACAGATTGCCTGAGGAAAAACCGCCCTCACCTCGGCCCCTCTCCCCATGGGAGAGCGGTTCCTGGACAGTTTCTAAACCTGATCACAATCGGACGGGTCGGCCTGAAAAAACCTGACATTATTCCGGCCATTGGCTTTAGCGTAGTACATAGCGCAATCGGCGTTTTTGGCCAGTTGAATGATGTTGTCGCCATGA
>JAUPTV010000190.1 GCA_030917925.1 Pseudomonadota bacterium | reverse complement strand
CGGGAAGGGCAGATAGCCGCGCGGATCGGTGATGTCTTCGATGTCGGCCTCCACTTCGGCGGCGGTCGCTACGTCGCCATTCCAGCGCAGCAGGATGTCGTTGCCCAAACGCAGTTCGCCGGTGAGCGGGTCTTTGCCGAGGGCTTTGATGAGCGCGACGGGAGCCACTGGGGCTTTGACCGTGTAGGTTTTAATGCCGCCGCCGAGATCCGTGGCCGTGTACAGGCGGAATTCCTGGGCGCTGGTCACGGCGGGCGTCGGGCGGCCCGGTTCGGCGGGATTGAACACGGTTTCATCCACAACCTTTTTGAATGCGCCGGCGTCGTCGCGGCACAGATACAGGCTGACCGGGCTGTTGGGATCGCTGAAGGTCGGCGTGGCGAATAGCGGTTCACTGGCGGCAGTGAAGGTCAGGACTTTGGACTGGAAACCGGCCGGGTTATCCGCGCCATCGGCCAGCGTTTGCGGCGTGAGGGCGGCACCAGTGGCATCAAACAGGCTGACGGCGGTGACGGTGTTGCTGTCGGGATAGAACAGGCGGAAGGTGGTGCTGGGGCTGGACATGGGGGAAGTCTCCGAGTGAGTGAGGGTTAGGGGGTGAAGCGCTGGGCGTGGCCGTAGACGCGAAACAGGCGGCGATACCAGCCCCGGCCAAAGGTGGCTTCATTGGCGTTGAATTCGTAGCGCAAAGCGCGTTCGGCACAGAAGTCGGTCAGGACGCGGGGCAAGGCGTTCTGGGCGGCGGTGAGGGTCAGTTTGCCCATCACGCCGTCTTCGCTGAGGTTCAGGGCGCGTTGCAGGAGTTTGATGGCGGTGCGCACGCCCATGTTGACGGCGGTATCGAGCAGCACCAGGTCGAGGCCGGGTGGGAGGTCGTCGCCCTGGATCGGCGTCCAGTAATCGCGCCGGTAGAGGTCAATGGCGCTGATGCGGGTGAGTGCCTTGATGTCCAGGCCGGGATAGGCGCGTTTCGAGATGCCAAAGTTCGTTTCACCGCCCGGATCGGTGGGATGGTTTACATACCCGCCTTCCTCGGCGAGGATGAAGTCGATACAGCGGTGAAAGTCGCCCATGGCGGTCTCCCGGAAAAAGTTCAGGTAGCATCCGGGAGACGGGACGGAAAGGCGCGTTGATTGTGGCGATTGTGGACAGTAGCGGGGAAAACAGGGATTTTTGAGGAAGTTTTGGTCAAGGCTTGAATTCGGTAGATAATGACAACCGGGTAGATGAAAACCGTTTGCCCAGTGATTGAATCACCACCTATTCACCGCTCAGGGAGTTATTCGTATGCGTTCTTTGATCATTCCGGGATTCGTCAGTCTGTTAATGGTCGCGCCGGTGACCGTGTCGAGCGCCCCCGAACCGCTCGCGCAACCCGCGCCTCATCCAGCGCCTCAGGTGGTCTATGTCAATACCGCTCGGGACGTTTCGACCGGTACGCGACTCTTAGCCGCCGGGGCGGGGGCCGGTTTAGGGTTTCTGGCGTCCAGCTACCTGTTAACCACCGCTGTCGTACCCTTGACGGCAACGGCTCTGGGCAGTTGGGGCTTCTCTCCCGCCACAACCGGCATGATCACCTCGTCCATCACCACCATCGGCCTCGTGTGGGGAGCGTATGCCGGTAGCGTTTACGGGCATGATTTAGTCGTTAAATAACGGGTCCCTGAATCTTTACCCATCCGCTCGTCAATGGTCTCAACCTGCCTGACTGAAACTATAGGAAACCGCGCCATGAAATAGGGGCTTGAGGCCGAGGCAGCGGGGGATGGCGGTTATTTTTGCAGCGGGAGGGTGCAAAGTTTGATTTTTTAGACGTACACTTTGCCGGATGTGCTGCCTGATTTGGAACACGGGACGCTCGGCAGGCGGTGGGGCGTTTCGGTGGGCCGGGTGACGCGGAATCAACCGGTTAGATCATGACCGGATGAAAAGTACCCCTTGGTGGTGTGTTTAAATGCACCGTTTAGAGGGTCTACTACTCGCTAGGCTTCATAGATTCATTGTCCGTTCACGTCGTCGGGTCACTCATGCATAGGCATGCGCGTTCAGGCTGACGATCGAACGAGTCCCGGAAGATTTGACTACGTGTTTTCTGGACAGGAATAAAAAACCCCTAAACTGAGGTTCCCACTATGCGCTATTCATCACTGATCGCAGCTATAGCCTCTGTGCTTGTCTTCCCTTTGGCTAATGCGCAAGATGGTATTTTGAAATGTCCTATTTCCCAACCAGCTGCGCGCAACGGCGACAATCCGGATCCCGAACTGTTGAAGAAATTGATCCGTTGCCACAAAGGTGAAAAGCCCGTTGAGCCAGGCACGGAGGGTGCTGTGACAGTAGAGGTCACGGCGCTCACAATCGGATCACCCCGAGATTGGGATAGCCGCCGCGACAGCGGAAGCGGCGAGCGTGGTACGAGAGTCTTCCCGGCAAAGGCAACGTACACGGAGAAGACGCATTATAAGACACGCACTGTAGTAAATGAGGATTGGATTCGCCTTCTCAATTTTTATGTCGATGCTTTTGGTGAGTGGCGAAGTGGGTCCGAAGAGCCTATTAAGTCACCAGATAACAAGAGCATTCCGAAGTAGCACAGAAATGCCGTCGATCATTCAATCAAATGAAACTCATTCGCCATGTGATCGCGTGATGCCTAACCAGTCGCTCAACCGGACGTTTTACAGCGCGCGCTGTAAAACGCTGGTTAGCTCCAACGTTAGGCGGATGGGACGGCTCATCGGGTAAGCATGGTGAAGTCATGGAATCACCGGAATCCTGGAACGCGCTGACGGCCAGCTTTGCGGTTTGCGGCCTGAAGACACCCCACTGTGCTTGGGCATTCGCAGTTGTCCAGGGTTTCGTCCGGGATCATCCCGGCGATCGCGATTTCTTTCTTCGCTCTCTGGAGGAGGAAGACTCGTGTGGCGAGATCACCGGACCGAGTCTCCCCTGCCGTGTCGCTGGTACACTTAGCCGCGCGGGGATGGTTTCTTCTGCCGGATTGGTCCCGGACCCTTGGGGCAAGATCGCTTGCACTCGGCTCGAAGCAATCGCGTTATGGGGTGCCTTCGATTCGTCCCGGCTCGAAAGCCTCCGGCGATTCCAGGAACACCTCCATCGGATTCGTGGAACGCCGACTGCACATTCACGCGACTTAGAGCCGCATGGTACGTCGGGGCTCATGGATAGCAGGAAGCCATGGTGGAAGTTCTGGTAGTGCTGGCACCGCCGAACAACCGGTTGCAGCGGACGGGCCGCGCAGCGGCCCGTCGCTGAACCGACGCGTTATGTGTTGAAGGGCGCAATGGATAAGTCAATTGAACACTATTCGTGGTGCGCCGCTGCTGAACTGGAGTGTTAAGCTGCAGAACTCGATGTGATGCCGCATCGAGAATGACAAGAGCTATGACTTGGCAAAGAAATGGAGTTCTCTTACCTGCTAGACAGCAAGCCATGGGGCATCGAATAGTCTCCAAGCAACGAATTCAACGCATCCCTCAAAATCGCAACTCTTCATGGTCGAAAGAAAAGTGACAATGACCCAATGCAAAATAACTCTCGCCCTATCCGCAATTCTAATGGTTAGCTGCAATGGGGGTTCAGGATCAAGTTCATCGGGATCAAATACCGGAGACAGCGCATCCGCCTATTCAACGGGATATGTGATGCCGAACGCGATGCCCGGCTGGGTCAAGGGTTCAGGGTCGCATTCAAGTTCATCGGGATCAAATACCGGAGACAGCGCATCCGCCTATTCAACTGGATATGTAATGCTGGACGCAGTGCCCGGCTGGGTTGATGGTACGTACTACATGGTTCAACTGGAAGGCTCTTCAACAAACATATTCAAGCTGACTGGCGCTGGCGCGGTTCTAATCACGTCGAAGAGCAAAGGCGAATCTAACTATGGCGCCAATGGTGGGGCTGCCTTCTTTGCATCTGGGTTAGTGGTGTATTCAGCATATGAATACTCAACTTCCTATCGAACAGATTTTGGTACGCTTGTTCTTAACGCTAATGGCGTCAGCGCGTACATTTCCAACACTTTGGTAAAAGGCTACGACTGGGATGGTTCAGTCAGTATCAGGGACAGTACTGCACTCCTATTTCGGCGAAATCTGAATAACATTGTCACTAATAATTTTGATCTTCTTCTAAATGTTGTTGGCCCGGACATTACTATTGAGAGCAATGCAGATAATGGACAAATGGACAATCCAGTTGGAACGCACGTCACCTCTAACATGGCCGCCGTTTTGTATGACGAGATGGTGCTACTAGAACCCAAGGAACATAATTACCGAGTTACCTTCTTCTCTGTCTCTGATGGCGCTAAACTATCAAGGGTATTATTTCATTCGGATAGCCCTGATAGTGCGTATGCAGGGTCTACAGCCGTTCACTCGAATGGCAGATACTTGGCGGTCGCTATTTCTGCAAACAACCTGTCAGCATATGGAGATGCTTCCGGCAAGGGCATTCTTATTGGAATCTTCGATTCCAATCGCCAACTGGTCAGCAAGTTTATTGCAAACGCCAACCAGACCCTTGGAGACCAATTATCTCCCCGTATTTATATAACACAAACAAATAAAGTCTTGGTTGCATTCGAATCCTGGCCAAATCCTCCTGCTGATATATTTCTGTATGCCATCGACGGCACTCTACTTGACCAAGCGAATCTGGAGGAAGGCGGCCACGGACGTAGCGTGAGCTTTGGCAGCGGCCCATCGGGGAGTGTTTTGGCAAGTTACTTCGATGGGATAACAAAGTTAGTGAGGTTGGACGTATCGGGAGGATCAATTGCCAAGGTTAGATTGTTCGAGCGATAGCTGGTAACATGTTGAATATCAGCAATGAAATTTGTTGAGAAAATCTCATCGGAAATTATACGGCTTCGTGGTGCGGCCTAACCCTTCGCCGCAATGGCCGTCGTCCCTGACAAGCTATGCCCTGAACTCAAACGCTAGGTTCGGAATGAATACTCATCGTATTTGCATTATAGGAACGTTGCTACTAGCTTGTCATTGGGCTATCGCTGCACAGCCCGCCAATCAGAAGTTGAGTCCTTTTCCCGGCTTGAGAACACAAGTCATACAAGGCGGCGTTGGCTCGACGCTACAGGAAGTTTCTTTCGACCCTGCGTTCACCAATCTGCTCAATGAACCCCTTGAGGAGAAATTTAACACGCAAGGTATCGGAGGCATCGATATGACTCGTGTATTGGTTACGCGCATCACTCGAACGTCCAAAATGCGGCATTTCGTCTACTTCGACCCAGGCGCAAGTAATGATCCTGTCTTCATACTGGCTGAAGAAGCCACTAAGAAGCCTATCGGTTACATTGAAGCCGACCATCTGCTTATTCCGGGGAATGGGTTCATCTACGCCATCGGACGAACCAATAAGAACCACGTTGAACGCCGGAAGTACGAAATCCGCGATAGCAAACTGGAAGAAGTCAAACAACCGTTTCTATTCGTCGGTTTGGAATCGAGGGCAAACGTTCCAATTGTTCTTACGCTTGAAAAGAACGGCTCAGAGAGTGTGGCTTCCATTCCAAAGGGGGAGCGCCTGCTCGTGGTACTCAGCGACGGAGATCACTTCCTTATCAAAACAAATTTTGGGCTACTCGGCTGGTTCAAGATCAGCGGATATCGTGAGATACCTGAAATCGAAGGAATCTACTTCGATGGCGACTAAACTTAACCATAGAGTCCGCTTCAGTATTCAAATTCTACACATGTCCTAACGACCTCGGCTATGACCCGCATTGAATTCTATTCCGACCGTTTCCTGCCCTATCTCCCGGAAGCCTGCCAGGTCAACCCCGGCGCGTATGGCTTTGAGCTGGCGCTATGGCTCTCGAACGCCTTGATGCAATTGGGCATCGTGACCAGTTACCCTATCGGCGAAGACTGGGGCTGGTTCATCGACTATGGCGACGGTGACGCGAAATTCATGATCGGCTGTGGCTGTGAGGCTGGAGAAGGCGAGGGGTATCTCGGTCAGCCCCTGTTGTGGTCGGTATTCATCCAGCAATCGTTGTCGATCAAGCAACGTCTGCGTGGCCAAACCGCGCCGGCCATTGCCGCCAAACTGGCCGAAGTAATCATGGCTGTCCTCAAAGCGGACGGCATTGCCGTTCAGGTTGAGAAAATCCCTTAATTCCTTACCCCTCCCGCTGAAACGTCTGGTTTCTGACCAACCCATCCACCAGCGCGGCGCGTGAAATCTGACGAGAATTAGGAGCCACGCCCTATTTCGGAAGGTAGCCTTCTGAACCCTGGAGGGCGAGCCGGTGGCATTGAGCCAGCGTGTCGTGGGATCAACCGGTCGGAGCCGACGGCCGCCGTAGTGGCTAAATTTTGACCAATGGCCTGTGGATAACTTTGCCACTTTTCGGCCTCGCAACTGGTTAAAAAGTAACCATCCATACGTGGTTTCACACACATTCATACGTGGTTTCACACACGCTCATACGTGGTTTCACACACACCCCACTATAAAAAAATAATAAAAATCAATAGTTAGCGAGCGTTTTTTTATCTTTAACACCTCTTTTAACACCTTCTTTAACAAAAAACTCAGAGCGCTTGTGGATAACTTTTCCGGCACCGGCTAAAGTGCGCAGCAACCTCAAACCGAACGCGCTGGAACTCCCGAGAAAAAGACGGTCTCCAAGGCGTGGGTGTAGTCAGCGCAGCAACCAAGAACGGAGTGAGCCACCTCATGGACTCGCAACTCGCAACGTCTAATATTTTTGGCTGTGATCTGTTTGAAGCCCTGCCGTTTTTCAAAGACGATATGGCGTCAATGGAACATCCGGTGTTCTCGCTCTCCCACAAACCAGGGCAGCGTGGGCTGCGCTATGAACATAACGGCAACACCATCCTCATCAAACCGGGTCAAGACGGTCTCCCGACGATCCACGATAAGGACATCCTGATCTATGCCGCCAGTTACCTCCGCGCCGCGATGAATGATGGCGTTGCGCCCAGTCGGACCCTGCGGTTTGTGACCTTGGACTTTCTGACGCAAACAGGGAAGAGGGCAGATGGAGACGCTTACGAGCGCTTCAAAGCTGCGTTAGATCGCCTCTCGGGGGTGCGCATAAAAACCAACATCAAGACCGGGAAAGTCTGCATTGAGGAAAGTTTCGGTCTGATTGACGCCTGGCGGGCGGTTAGCGAGGAAAGCAATGGGCGGATCATTGCCGCCGAAATCGACATCTCCAAGTGGTTCTACAACTCGGTGTTGGGCAACGAGTTGCTGACCATCAGCCCGGAGTATTTCGGCCTGCGCAGTCCGCTGGAACGGCGCATCTACGAACTGGCGCGCAAACACTGCGGCACCCAGGTGTCCTGCAAGATCGGGCTGGACAAACTCCATGCAAAAACCGGATCGAGTAGCACCCTCCGCGAATTTCGCCGGATTGTCCGAAGGATTGTCGCTGACAACGGCCTGCCCGACTACAGCCTGAGCTTAACCCGCGACATCCTGACCTTTCGCAACCGCCAGCTTGAACACCTGGCCGCGATAGAGCGTCCGCCGATCACGCTTCGCCCCGAGACCTACGAAAAGGCTCGCCTGGCCGCGCCAGGGTGGGATATTTACGCCCTGGAGCAGCAATGGCGGGCTTGGGTCGCCAAAAAGAAAGAACCGCTGAAACGTCCGGACAGCGCCTTCATCGCGTTTTGCCGAAAGAAAGGCGCATGCCCCTGATTTTCCGTGGAGAACTGGCGGATGGTTAGCCCCAACCCCCCTCGCGCTCAACCCCTCATGCTCAGACTCTTCATCACCATCGGTCTGCTTTGTTGGCCGCTTTTCGTTCGAGCGGAAGATCCCGCCATCGCCTCGCTGTTCAGCAACGCCGGGGTCACGGGGACCGTCCTCATCGAATCGGCCCGGACGGGTCAGCGTTTTGTGCATAACGAGACCCGTATGCAGCAAGCCTTTACCGCCGCCTCGACCTTCAAGGTATTCAACACCCTAATCGCCCTTGAAGAAGGCGTCATCGCCGGTGCCAACGCGGTCATTCCGTGGGATGGAACTTATTACGAGATCGCTGACTGGAATCACGACCAGACGCTCGAAAGCGCCTTCAAGGTCAGTTGCGTATGGTGCTATCAGGAATTGGCTCGGCGGGTGGGCGCATCGAAATACCCGGCCTATCTTCGTCAGGCGAAATACGGGCCATTGCGTGAACCTTTTGACGGGACGCAGTTCTGGCTGGATGGTTCACTGACCATCAGTGCGGAACAGCAGGTCGCCTTCCTCAAACAGGTGGTGGAACGTCGTCTGCCCTACCGGGCCAGCAGTTACGACACGCTAAAAACGATCATGCGGGTTGAAACCACTCCGCGCTATCGCCTGTACGCCAAAACGGGCTGGGCGGCGCGTACTACACCGGGCCTCGGATGGTATGTGGGGTATGTGGAGGCCGCCGACGATACGTGGCTGTTTGCGTTGAATCTCGACACCCGTAGTGCCGCCGACCTCCCGCTCCGCAAGCAAATTGCACTGGACGCATTGCAAACTAAAGGCATTCTGCCCAATCTGCCCAATGATGGATTCAGCCCCGTCACCCCTCCCGCTGAAACGTCTGATTCCTGACCAACCAATCCACGAGCGCGGCCCGTGAAATCCGGTGATGACAGCCGACGAGAAAGGACTCCAAGGCGCGGGGATCGGGATTCTGCACGGCGGGATGCTCCGCCAGTTCACACAACTGCCGCAGCGTGGTCGGTGAGATACGCAGCAACTGGCACACTTCGCCCGGGCGGTAGACCCCCCGGTCGGGCACCTCCTCGGCCTGGAGCAGGGTCTGGAGCAGGATTTCGGCCTGTGCCCGGAGGTCAGGGGTCGGGTCTGGAGCGCCGATGCCTCTCAGACGCCCGAAGCGGGGGATAGGGACGCTCAATCGCCCTTCCCCTTGTCTGGGTAGACTGCCGGATTTTCGCGGGCTTCCAGACCCCTCTCCGTTCGATTTTCAGCCATGCCGATTTTTCACCCCCCCGAACCGGAGCGGATGACGTGGTAGCACCCCGGCTCTTCATCGGGCGGCGGGCCGTCATGGGTCCGTTCCTCGGGCATCGGGTAGACCATAGCCCCCGCCCGTTCGTCCGCCCACGGCGTGGGCCAATTCACCGGGCGGGCCGGGGACTCGGGCGGTGGTGCGTCAATCCCCAGGCTTCGTGGATGCGTCGCCAATTCTCCAAGAGTTCCTGACTGCTGAAATTCGGATGGTCTTTGAGCCATTGGTCGTGTTCCACTCGGGCGTGGCGCTGGCGGTCAGCGTGAGGGGCGTTCAGGTCGCGGGCGGCGGGTTGCGGTAAGGCGGGCATCGGCAGGTTCTCCAGGTGACGGGCGGTTCAGGCGGGCAAAAGTTCAGCCATCAGGCGTTGATTCACGACAGGGCGGCGCAGCGGGGCGACATCGCCGTGGGCGCGGCAATGGTGGGTTTCGAGCCAGTGGCCGTCGGGCGTCATGAAGCGGTAGCAGTGAGTCTCACGGCGGCAATGCGGGCAGACATCGCGGGGGATCAGGCCCTCAGGGACCGGGTTCGGAATGGGCAGAGTCACAGGTCAAGCTCCTGAATGGGTTGGAAGGGGGCGGGTTGGCTTTCGTAGTGGGCCGGGCTGAGGCGTTGCCCACAGTACGGGCAGAAGCAGGGCGCGTCCGATGAACCGCCACTGATCGACCACCACGGGTCCGGGCTGTCGGTACAGCCGGGATGCCGGGCTGTAGTCGTATTCGGCGCTCATGCGGCTCTCCTCATGCGCTCGTTCCGGTGGCTTTCGATCTGCGCCTTCTTGGCGTTCAGGTCTTCGCGTTCGGCCTGTTCGGCCTGTATCGCCCGGTCTTCATCGTCAGCCTGACTGGCCCGCAGCTTTTTGGCCAGATCGCGAAACCGCTCGGACAGACTCGGTTGATCGGGGTCGGCGTTCGGTGGCGTTGGGTGGCGTTCGCTGTGGTTCTCCAGCAACCCGGCGAGGTGGTCCATGCTGGCCACCGGGG
>JAUPTV010000189.1 GCA_030917925.1 Pseudomonadota bacterium | reverse complement strand
GGCCGACTGAACAGATAGCCCTGAGCATAATCGCAACCGTGTTCGAGCAAAATTTCCTGTTGTTGCGCAGTCTCCACGCCCTCGGCGATGACGGTCAGTCCCAGACAGTGGCCCAGAGTCACAATTACCGCGGCAATGGCGCAATCGCCCGGTTGCGTCGCCAGATCCCGGACAAAGCTCCGGTCGATTTTCAATGCCGTAATCGGCAGATTTTTCAGATAGGCGAGACTGGAATACCCGGTGCCGAAATCATCAATGGCCAGCGTGAATCCGCGTCCGCGTAGTTCCTGAAGCAGGGTCAGGGTTTCCGGGCCGGCTTCCAGCATTGTCGATTCCGTCAGCTCCAGCTCTAGCGCCTCCGGCGGTAAACCATACTGTTCCAGCAAGGTCTCCAGATTTTGCATCAAACCGTCAGCGTAAAAATGGCGGGCGGCGACGTTCACCGCGACGCTCAGGGGCGGTAATCCCGCCTCGCGCCAGACTGCCAGTTGTCGACAGACATCTTTCAGCACCCAATCGCCGATTGCGATAATCAAATCGTTGTCTTCGGCTAGCGGGATAAAGCGGCCCGGTGGTATCAATCCCTCGTCGGGATGCTGCCAGCGCACCAGCGCCTCGGCCCCGATGACCCGCCCATCGGCCAGATCCACCTTGGGTTGAAAATAGGTGCGCAGTTGTTCTTTCTTAATTGCCTTGCGCAGGGCGGATAACAGCGTGAGCCGCTCCAGGTTGGCGGCATTCATGGCGGCATCGTAGAACCGGTAAGCATTACGTCCCATTTGCTTGGCCTGGTACATAGCGGTGTCGGCATTTCTGAACAGATCCTGGAAGTTGTCGCCGTCATAGGGGTAGAGACTGATGCCGATAGAGCCGGTGACGGTCAGTTGATGCTCCCCGAGCGGTGCCGGCTCACGCAACAGGGTTAGAATCTTGTCGGCCACCCGTGCCGCGCCATCCCGCCCGGTTTCCGGCAATAGCACCATAAATTCGTCGCCCCCCAGTCGCGCCAGGATGTCGGTATCGCGCAGGCTCTTTTTGATTTGTGACGACACCTGGATCAGCAAAATATCGCCCACCACATGGCCCAGCGAATCGTTAATGTCCTTGAAGTGATCAAGATCACAAAACAGCAGGGCCATATTGATGCGGCTGCGGGCGGCCAGCGCCAGGGTCAGCGTCGCCTGTTCGGCCAGCAACCGGCGATTGGGCAGACCCGTCAGCGGGTCATGATGCGCCATGTGGTGAATGCGCTCTTCGGCCTGTCGACGCTCGCTGATGTCGCGCAACACGACCAGAATGCCGCGCACCCCTGGATATTCGAGCAGATTAGTGGCCACGGCTTCGACTTCCGTCCAGTAACCCCGCTGATGACGAAAGCGAAATTCGGTCGGGGCGGCCGAATCGCTGTGGGCCAGCACCCCGGCAAAGGCCATTTCGACCTTCTCACGGTCATCGGCATGAATCAGCGCAAAAGCGGGTTCGCCCAGTAAATCCGCCGGTTCATACCCCAGCATGGACTGGCTGCGCGGACTCATGTAATCAATGCGCATCTGCACATCCAGAATCGCGATCACGTCCCACGCATGTTGAACAATCGAGCGAAACCGCTCCTCGCTTTCACGCAGCGCTTCTTGCGCTTGTTTTTTTCCGCTGATGTCGAGCAGGATGCCGTCAAAGACGATTTCGGTGGGCAGTTGGCGCGGGCTGGCCAAGCCCTTGAACCAGATACGTTCCCCAGACGGCTTAATGAACCGTCCCTCAAAATCCCAGTGCTTGAACTCGGTCGTCGCCTCCAGGATCGACGACAGCAGACGCTGACGATCCCGTTCATCGACATCCGCCACAAACCGGTCAAACAGATCGACAGCGCCCACGGTGTCCCTGGGCAAACCAAAGATCTCCTCCAGGCGACCATCGACATAGTGCACACCGATTTCGCCCTCGGAGCGAATAAAGAACTGAAGGACTACGCCAGGGAGGTTGGCAGTCACGCTGTGCATCCGGGCTTCGCTATGGCGCAGGGCGGCCTCGGCGCGTTGTCGTTCGGCAATATGCTGCCACTCGCGCCAGACGCGCTGGGCGATGCGCGCCAGGACTCGAAAGGCGGCGACGGATTTGACGATGTAATCCATCGCGCCGGCCTTCATCGCCTCGACCGCCATGCGCTCATCACCCTGGCTGGTCATAATAATGACGGGATAGGGCAGGGGATGCGCACCTCGCAACAGATCCACCCCGCTGCCATCTGGCAGGCGCAAATCAGCGATCAGTAAATCCGGCGTATGATCTATCAGCCAAGTCTGCGCCGCCTGAAGACTGTCCACCACTTTCACTTGACTGGCGAGTTCCATCCCCTGCAACGCCCGACACGCCAGCTCCGCATGATCCGCATCATCTTCGAGCAGCAGGATCGTCCTCGGCCCAGCTTCCGCGTCGGTCTTATCGTGGGATGAAACCGTGAGCTTCATGCCGCCAGTTTCCGGGGGCTGGTGTTCCATTCCAGCCAGTAACAACCCAGCTCCCGCACCAGATTAACGAACTCGGAAAATTCGACGGGCTTGACCAGATAACTGTTGGCGTGCGCGTCATAGGCACGGGCGACATCCGCTTCCGCCTGGCTGGTGGTCAGGATAATCACCGGGATGTGGTTCAGTTCCGGCGCGGCCTTGATGGTTTGCAACACGGTTAACCCATCGACCCTGGGCAGGCGCAGATCCAGCAGAATGATGGCAGGACGTGGGCTGGAATCCGGATCGGCATACGCGCCGCGCTGGAACAGGTAATCAAGGGCGCTCGCTCCGTCTTCCAGATGGTAGAGGCGCACCGCCATGGCATGATGGGCAAACCCCCGCCGCACCAGTTCCGCGTGGTCAAGGTTATCTTCCACCAACAGAATGACCCCATGCGTATGGATCATGCGGGATTCTCCAGAAGTTGACGCGCCTCCACCGACTGCGCGGTGGGCAGTGTGAAGCAGAAAGTGCTTCCCTGACCGGGACCGCCAGACTCAACCCACACTCGTCCGCCATGAAAGTCGATGATGCGCTTGACCAGCGCCAATCCCACCCCGGCGCCTTCCGTGCGGGGATCCAGTTGTTCAAACAGGCCGAAGACCTTTTCATGATAGTGCGGCTCGATGCCCATACCATTATCCTGCACATAACAAACTGTTTGTCCTTGGTACTGACGACAACCGACCGCCACCACTGGCTTCGGTTGCTCGCCGAGATATTTCACCGCGTTATCCAGCAGATTTTGCATGACCTCCAGCAGGCGCGGCCGGTCGCCACAGACCACCGGGAGATCGGTGGCGACCTCCAACTGCACCTGCCGCTGCCGGAAACGCCCCGCTAACAGTTCAGCGGCTTCATGCGCCAGATCCGCCAGTGCCACGCGCACTGGCGGATTGCAAACCCGGCCAATTCGGGACAGTTCCAGCAGATCATCGAGCAGGTTCTTCATCTTGTCGGCAGCGCCACCAATCCGCGCAATATCGTCACGCGCCTGCTCCATATCCCCCGCCGCCAGGTCCTGTTCCAGCACCCCCAGAAACCCTTTAATGGTAATGAGCGGACTTTTGAGGTCATGCGACACCGTGTAGGTAAACCGCTCCAACTCGGCGTTTTTGGCTTCCAGTTCGATGATCAACTGTTCGCGCTCAACCGACGCCTGTTTACGGGCGGTGATGTCGGTCCCTACGCTGAACACGCCGACGATACGTCCGGCTTTATCGAACAGGGTCCGGTTGGCCCAGGCGACCCAGACCCGTCGGCCATTCTTGCACAGGTTCTGATTGACATTGCTGGCGTACTGCTCGGGATGTTGCACGATGTTGTCAAGCATGGCGGTCAGATCGCGCCCGCCTTCTTCAAAGGGCGGCACAATCGTTCCCGCCAGGGGCTGACCGACGATCTCGGCTTCAG
>JAUPTV010000188.1 GCA_030917925.1 Pseudomonadota bacterium | reverse complement strand
TTTGTCGAAGGTCGCTTGCGGAAAACGCCCCACGGCTGGCTGCTGACCGTCTTTTTGGTCAACCGCCAGCCCGAACCCGCCATGAACAAAGACCTGGCCTGGCTGTTTCAACCGTGGCTGCGGGTGCGTGAGCCCGATCACCGTCCGCTGTTCGTGCAACGCCGCTTCGGGACCGTCGATCTGAGCAAACTCGATCCCATCACCCGCACCGAAACCGAAGCCTTGGCGATGCTCTACCGCCATCATCATGAATTCGCCGTCGGGCATGGCGTGGCGGTTCATGTTACTCAAGCGGAACCGGGCGCAGCGCGGGCGATTGCGGTCGAAACCACCTTCACCCCCATCGCCGAAGTCGCCCAACAAACCCCGCCGACCGTGGCCGATCCCGGCTTTGAAAGTCTGGCGGGCCTGACGCTGGATATGCAGGAACTGGCTACCCTGCCCAAACCTGCCCTGATCGCCACCTTGCGGGTCATGGCGGATGCCTACCAGATCTGGATTCAGCAGGAAGTCGCCCGAAGTCACCACCCCGCCGAGGGTCTAGCGGCTCATCAGGACGCGGCGCAACGGGCGATCATCGCCTGCCAGCGAGCGCATGACCGTATTCAAGCCGGCATTGCCCTGATCGACCAGAATCCGCAGGCCGAAGCCGCGTTCCGCTTTGCCAATCAGGCGATGGCCTTGCAGCGGGTGCATTCCATCCTGGCGCAGCAGGTGCGTAAAAAGGTGCGGGAACCCGGCCTGGACGTGACCGGCGTGGATGTCCCGGATCATCGGCGTTGGCGGCTGTTCCAATTGGCCTTCATCCTGCTCAACCTGCCCAGCGTCACCGATCTCCATCATCCCGATCGTAGCCACGCCACTGAAGCCATCGCTGACTTGCTCTGGTTTGCGACCGGTGGTGGTAAAACCGAAGCCTATTTGGGCTTAACCGCCTATGTGCTGGCCTTGCGCCGCTTGCAAGGTGAAATCGAAGGCCGACGTGGCGATTACGGGGTGGCGGTCCTCATGCGCTACACCTTGCGCCTGTTGACGGTCCAGCAATTCCAGCGCGCCGCCGCGCTGTTGTGCGCTTGTGAAGTCATCCGCCGCCAAGACCCGGCGACGTGGGGCGAGCCGCCATTCCGATTAGGCTTATGGGTCGGCAAGAAAAACACGCCCAACACCCTGCAACAAGCCGCCGAGGTGCTGGAACAAGCCCAGGGGAACCATTATCAGCAGGCCACCCACCGGATTGGCACCCCCCATCAAATCACCGGTTGCCCGTGGTGTGGTGCCAGCATTGGCATCCAGCACCTCAAGGTCTACACCGCGCCCAGCGACATCGGGCGGGCCGTGACCTATTGCGGCGATGCCTTGGGGATTTGCCCATTCTCGGAAGCCCAGTCGCCGAAGGAAGGCTTGCCCATCATGGTGGTCGATGAGGACATTTACCGTCGCCCGCCCGCATTGCTGATCGCCACTGTGGACAAATTCGCGCAAATGCCGTGGAAAGGCGAAGTACAAATGCTGTTTGGCCAGGTCAATGGCGAATGTCCTCGGCATGGGTTCCTGTCGCCAGACATTGCCGACACGGGTCAACATCCCGCCAGAAACGGCTTACCCGGCACGAAACAGCAACCTCACGGCCCGTTGCGTCCTCCCGATTTGATCATTCAGGATGAACTGCACCTGATTAGCGGCCCGCTCGGTTCCATGGTCGGGCTGTACGAAAGCGCGGTGGATGCCCTGTGTTCCTGGACCGTGGACGAGCAGACCGTGCGTCCCAAGGTTATCGCTTCGACCGCCACCATTCGCCGCGCCGAGGATCAAGTCAAAAAGCTGTTTGTCCGCAAGTTGGAGGTATTCCCACCGCAAGGTACGACCCTGCACAACAACTTCTTTGCCCTGCACCGTCCCCCCGGCCCCGAGTATCCCGGACGGCGTTATTTGGGCCTGTGCGCCATTGGCCGCCGCTATCCTGCGACGCTGATTCGCGTCTATCTGGCCTTCCTGGGCGCGGCGCAGGCGCTGTATAACCAGTACGATCATCACGCCGATCCCTGGATGACCCTCACCGGCTATTTCAACTCGATCCGGGAACTGGCTGGCACTCGCCGCCTGGTGGATGACGATATCCGCTCCCGCCTGCGTCATGCCGATCAACGCGGCTTGGCCAAACGCTCCATTCCCGCCGTAGAAGAACTGACCTCACGCAAATCCGGTACGGACATCCCCCGCATTCTCGAACGGCTGGACATCGGTTTTGACCAAACCCGCCTGCAACAGCGCGAAGCCGACCGCAAAGCCGGGGTCAGGCCGCTGCCGCCGTTGCCCTACGATGTCATTCTCGCCACCAACATGATTTCGGTGGGTGTGGACATTGCCCGCTTGGGGCTGATGGTGGTGGCCGGGCAACCCAAGACCACCGCCGAATACATCCAAGCCAGCAGCCGGGTCGGGCGTGCCCAGGACGGTCCCGGACTGGTCTGCACCGTCTACAACTGGGCGCGGCCCCGGGACCTCTCGCACTACGAAACCTTCGAGCATTATCACGACACCTTCCACCAGCATGTCGAAGCGCTCTCCGTGACCCCCTTTGCCGCCCGCGCTCTGGATCGCGGCCTGTCCGGCGTCATGGTCGGGCTATTGCGGCTGTGGGAGCAGAAGCTCAACCCGAATCTGGCCGCCGGGACGCTGACCGATCAGGAGCCGTTGTTGACCCAGGTGTTTGATCATCTGATCCAGCGGGCGCAAAACGCGACTGATAGCACGGCCGTGGCGGATCAGGTGCGGCACGCACTCCACATCCGCCGCGAAGAGTGGCTCAAACGGGTGCATCAGACGACTGATCACCAGTTGGGCTATCAAAGCATGGGCGAGGGCGTGGTGGGGTTGCTCCAGCGCCCCAAAATGGGTGAGTGGCCCCTGTTTACCTGTCTCAACGCCCTACGCGATGTCGAGGACAGTATTCCGCTGCTGCTGGACACCGATGACTTCAACCTGCGCGTGGGAGTCGCCCCATGAACGCCCTCGGTGAACTGCGCCCCAGCCAATTCATCTTCACCTTTGGCGTGGGTGCCTTGCTGGACCTGCCGCAACTGTCGGTCATGATTATGGGACTGCAAGGCTGGGATGTGCGCTACAGTCGCGAAATCCACGAAGACCGCTTGCTGGTCGCTTTACAACGTCGGTTGGGTCACCAGGTCAGCCGGTTACTGATCCCGCCCATTCCCCCCGACGACCAGCAAAGGAATCCTGCCGCTCCGCCGATTGGCGTTCCGGTCGTCCCCTTCCCGCGCTGGCTACGCTGCCCGGCGTGTCAAAGTATGGCCACGATTGAGTCTGGACTCTTTCAACTCATCCAGGATCAGTACCACCCGGACCGCACCCGCTATGTTCATCAAACCTGCCCTAAAGCCAGAGTCCCCCCCACCGCCTTACCGGTACGCTTTCTGCTGGCCTGCCGCGAGGGTCATCTGACCGACTTCCCCTGGATCGAATTTGTCCATGCCAGCAAGGCCATTTGTAAACCCGCCCGACTGACGATGTTTGAATTTGGCCCGTCCGGTGACGTGCTGGACATCATGATCAAATGCCATAGCTGCAACACCAACCGCTCGATGAGCGAGGCGTTTGATCGCGAACATCCCTTTTCCTGTTCGGGTCATCATCCGCATTTGCGCCAGATCAAAGCGGACAAATGCCCGGAAGACGCCAAACCGATTCTGCTGGGTGCTTCCAATAGCTGGTTCCCCCAAGTGATGTCGGCGCTGTCGATTCCCGAGGCCGGAGACGATGCCTTGGCGCAACTGGTGGAAACCCACTGGGCCACGCTGAAAAATGTGACCTCGCTGGAGGTCGCGCGCTTTGCCATCGGCACGATCCCGGCGTTAATGGGCTATCCAGCGGAACAGATTTGGCCGGCCATTGAAGCCTACCGTCAACGTGCGGCGGCGGTGGCGCCAGATGACGATGTCGCCGACCTCAAAGCCCCGGAATGGGCGGTCTTTACCGACCCGGATCATGCCCCGCAAGGTTCCGACTTCAAACTAACCCGCGTCGCGCCTCCCCAAGGCTTCACCGCCTTTGAAGATATGGTCAGGATCGAGCGCTTGCGGGAAGTCCGTGCGCTGTTTGGTTTCAATCGCCTGGAGTCGAACGGTGATTTCACCGATGCCACGTTCTCCAGCGAAGGTCGTTACACCCCCCTCAGTCCGAAACCGCCGACCTGGTTACCAGCGACCGAGGTGCGCGGCGAAGGACTCTTTCTGCGGCTCAAGGAAGAGGAGGTCGTTGAATGGGAAGCGCGACCGGCGGTGCAAGCACTGGAAGCGGAGTTTCGTCTGGCGCACCGCCACTGGCGAAAACTGCGGCATATTGATCCCCCGGATGCCGATTTTCCCGGCATTCACTATGTGCTGATTCACTCGCTGGCCCATGCCTTGATGCGGCAAATCGCGCTCGACTGTGGCTACACCGCCGCCAGCTTGCGCGAGCGGCTGTATTGTCGCCGCCCCGGTGATCTGCACGGCCCGATGGCCGGGTTTCTGCTGTACACCGCCGCCTCGGACAGTGAAGGCACCTTGGGCGGCCTGGTGGAACTAGGCAACCCGCTCACCTTGGGCCGGCATCTGCATCAGGCGCTGGAAAATCTGCGGATCTGCACCTCCGATCCGCTGTGCGCCGAACATGCCCCTTCCAGAGACGGGCGCGGCATTCACGCGGCCAGTTGCCACGCCTGCCTGTTCAGCCCGGAAACCTCGTGTGAACGGGGCAACCGCTATCTGGATCGCAGCGTGTTGTTGCCGACGTTGAGCCGCGTTGATACGGCATTCTTTACGCTATGAACCCACCGACGGCGGCGTTATTTGATGGTCTGAACGCGCTTTGTCAGAGCGCCGCCCCGGCGTTGCTGGACAAAATCGGGCAGGCGCTGCAAACCGCCGCGCCCGATATGCCACTCAACCAACTGCTGGCGCGATTGCCGGGAACCAACAACAGTGATGCCCATTTTCAGTTGCTGACGCTGCTGGGGATGGCGCAGGGCCTGATG
>JAUPTV010000187.1 GCA_030917925.1 Pseudomonadota bacterium | reverse complement strand
GCGCGCGGGAACCACCCGACCCCATCCCGAACTCGGCCGTGAAACCGCGCCGCGCCGATGATCGTGTGAGATCACTCATGCTAAAGTAGGTCATCGCCAGGCGCTTATTACTAAACCCCGCCCTGTTCAGGGGCGGGGTTTTTTTATGACTTTTATCCTATTGTTCCCAATGGGCAAGTTTGCTATAACTTCCACTTAATCGCGTAAATCCGGACGATGCCGGTTGGAGAGAAATCTGATGTCCAGAGTCTGTCAAGTGACGGGTAAGCGCCCGATCACCGGAAATAATGTATCCCACGCTAATAACCGAACCCGTCGCCGGTTCTTGCCTAATCTGCACGAGCATCGGTTCTGGGTAGAGAGCGAGCGGCGGTTTATCAAGCTGCGCGTGTCTTGTCACGGGATGCGCATTATTGATAAAAAGGGTATTGACGTCGTTCTCGCTGAACTGCGTACCCGTGGCGAGATTTAAGGAGTAAGGACTATGCGTGACAAGATTAAACTGGTTTCTACCGCCGGCACCGGGCACTTTTATACGACAACCAAAAATAAGCGGACGACGCCGGAAAAACTGGAGATGAAAAAATATGATCCAGTGGTCCGCAAGCATGTGCCTTATAAGGAAGCCAAGATCAAGTGAAAGTGTTCAACCCCATTGAACGCGCAAGCGATAACCCGCCCGATGGCGGGTTTGTTATTTGTGAGAGATCAATGGCTAAGTCATCTTTTTCCCCACCAGCCAATAGCCGATACTCAACGCCAGGATAGCCGCCGCAGTGGCCCAGATATATTCGGGTTCTATTGTTTTGTAATCCAGCACAATAACTTTCCGGGCAATGGCCATGAGCGCCGTGGCCAGCACCAGTTTGACGTGGAGCACATCGTCGCGTAGATACAGGACGATATTGAGGAAAATTTCAATGGCGATCAGCGTCGCCATGAATGTGCCAAAAGTGGCTAAAATATCATTGACGTTCAACAACCATACGGGCGACGCTGTTACCCGCTGATACAGCACCCAGGCGACATCAGCGACGCTCCACATGATCACCAGTGTCATCAGCACGGCCAGAATCCGCACACAAAAACGGATGATGACATGGAGTGCGTGGATTAGTGGCTCTTCGGCTTCATTAATATTCAATCCCTCAGCAAGATCGACTTCAATAGATGGGGGCGATTCGGAATTCTTGTCCATGGCGTATTGGGCTACCTGATTAGGCGTGGATGAGCGAAGTTTCTATAATACCGTTCCCGGCAAGTCAACAGGGTGATCATGATGGTGGACATTCTGGCGCAAGTGGAACAACTCACCCGCCGTTATGGTGAGAACCGGGCGGTCGATGAGGTCAGTTTTACGCTCCAGCGCGGGCAAGTATTGGGCTTTCTGGGTCCGAACGGCGCAGGGAAATCGACTACTCTGCGCATGTTGGCCGGTGTGTTGGCCCCGGATGCCGGACGCATTTTGATCCAGGGTGTGGATTTGCTGGACCAGCCCACCCAGGCCAAGCGCACACTCGGTTATCTGCCCGAACAGCCACCGCTGTATCGGGAAATGACCGTGGATGAACAATTGCATTATAGCGCCCGACTGCATGGACTCAGCCGTGATGCCAGCCGGCAAGCCGTTGCTCGTATCAAGGAGCGATGTGGTTTGACCGAAGTGGGCCGCCGATTGACCGATCATCTCTCCAAAGGCTATCGGCAGCGAGTGGGTATCGCGCAAGCAGTGCTGCATGATCCGGCCGTTATCGTATTGGATGAACCGACGGTAGGTCTGGACCCGCTCCAGTCACGGGAGATTCATGCCCTGATCCGTGAATTGGGCCAGGATCGTGGCGTTATTCTTTCCTCTCATCGACTGTCGGAAGTGCAGGCGCTGTGTACCCATGTCCAGATCATGCGGGCTGGGCGACTGGTTTACGCCAGCGCCCTGGCTGATCTGGCAGGACAACGCCCTTCGATACGCCTGCGCATCGGCCTGCACACACCGCCACTGCCATCCCGTTTAGCGGAATTGCCAGGCGTGGAACGGATTGAGGAGTTAGGTGACGGACGATTTCGACTTCATCATTCCGCAGACTTGGCGCTGGCTCAGGCGCTAATCGAACAGGCCAGAATTGAAGACTGGGGATTGTGGGAATTAACCCCGGAACAAACCAGTCTGGAGCAGATATTCGTTGATTTGATCCTGGAGCGTGTCGATAAAGTCGAAATCGCATAACTTAACAGCGGCTACACTATCCAAATGCGAGTTAATCTCATCGCTGGATAGTTGACGCCACTTTTAGTGTGGCGTTAGAGCGTCTCGATGAGAACCCTACTGATATCGCAATTTTCATCAGACCTATGATCTTCGATCAAATTGAAACTCCAGTTGAAACTCCAGTGGCTGGAACAAGTGGCTATCGACCGATCTGCGCCAGATCCGATAGTCACGGAAGCACCCCACCAACGGCCCACCAGCAGCAGACCGTGGAGGCGTTGCGCGCCAGCGAAATCGCGTTGCAGGAAAGTCAGGCGCGACTATCCGGCCTGATCGCTTCGGCGATGGATGCCATCATCAGCATTGACTGCCAGCAACGGATCGTTTTGTTCAACGCCGCCGCTGAAAAGATGTTCCAGTGTCCGCAGGAAGAAGCACTGAGGCAACCGATTGAGCGGTTTATTCCCGAACGTTTCCGCGCTGCTCACCGCCTGCATGTCGAGGCGTTCGGGAAAACCGGCGTCACGGCCAGAGCCATGGGTAAACTGGGCGCAATCAGTGGGTTGCGGGCGAATGGGCAGGAGTTCCCCATCGAAGCCTCGATTTCGCAGGTGGAGACCGCTCAGAGTAGGTTCTACACCGTCATTCTGCGGGACATCACCGAACGTGAACAAGCCGTGCAGGCCCTGAAAGAGAGTCAGGAACGCCTCCACGCCACATTCGAGCAAGCAGCGGTCGGTCTGTCGCGGGTCGCCATCGACGGTCATTGGCTTCAGGTCAACCAACGGCTTTGTGAGATTACCGGTTATACCCAGGAAGAACTGCTGGAACGCACCTTTCGGGATATTACCTATCCGCTGGATCTGGAGGCGGAACTCGACTATCGCCAGCAAGCGCTGGCCGGCGAGCTTGAGAGCTATGCGCTGGAAAAGCGCTATATCCGCAAAGATGGTTCCTTAGTCTGGATTAATCTAACGGCGTCTCTGGTGTGTACCCCGTCTGGCGAGCCGAAGTATTTCATCTCCGTCATCGAAGACATCAGCCAACGCAAAGCCGCAGAATTGGAAATTCGCCGACTGAATGCCGAACTGGAGCAGCGCGTAGCGGAGCGCACCACCGAACTCACGACCGTTAATCAGGAATTGGAAGCGTTTGCCTATTCCGTTTCGCACGATCTGCGGGCGCCACTGCGCCATATCGACGGTTTCGTGGCCCTGCTCAGAAAGAAAGCGGAAACGAGCCTGACCCCTCTGGTTCAGCGCTACCTCGACATCATCGCCGAGGCGGCGCGGAAGATGGGGACATTGATCGACGAATTGCTGTCCTTCTCCCGCATGGGTCGCGCCGAACTGGTCCACCAACCGATTCATATGGAAAATCTCGTTCAGGAAGTGATCCAGGAATTCGAGCGTGAGGAGGGGCAACCGCCGATTGCCTGGCAGGTCGATGCGCTCCCCAAGATCACAGCGGACCCGTCCATGTTGCGTTTGGTGCTGGTGAATCTGTTGGGTAACGCCGTCAAATTCACCAGCCGCCGGGAACACGCTGTTATTGAAATCGGCTGTCGCTCTGATCAACCCGGCGAAGTGATCTTCTTCGTGCGCGACAACGGCGCCGGCTTCGATATGCAGTATGCCGATAAGCTGTTTGGAGTGTTCCAGCGGCTCCACCGTGTCGATGAGTTCGAAGGTACGGGCATAGGGTTGGCTAATGCCAAGCGCATTATCCATCGCCACGGCGGACGGATCTGGGCGGAAGGCGAGGTCGATGCCGGCGCTACATTTTATTTTTCCCTGCCCACCCCGCATGGCGAGATTGAAGCTGATGAGCGAAATCAAACGCATTCTATTGGTTGAAGATGACCCCCACGATGTCGAACTGACCTTGGAAGCGCTGGAAGAATCCAACCTGGCTAACGAAGTGGTGGTGGCGCGTGATGGTGCCGAAGCGCTGGATTACCTCTACCGGCGCGGGGATTTTGCCGGGCGAGCCAGTGGTTTGCCGGCGGTCGTGTTGCTCGATCTGAAATTGCCCAGAATCAGCGGCATTGAGGTACTCAAACGGATGAGAGCCGACGAGGCTTTGAAAAGAATCCCGGTGGTCATACTGACCTCTTCCCGCGAGTCCACCGATCTCTCACAGTGTTATGAAATAGGCGTTAATGCCTATGTGGTCAAACCCGTCCAAATTCAGGATTTTATGATCGCCATCAAACAGGTAGGGGTTTTCTGGGTGCTGATCAATGAGTCACCGCCTGGCTGTGGAAAAATGTAAGGATAACAGCCTGATGGATAAGCCATTAAACATTCTCTATCTTGAAGATAACCCACAAGATGTAGAACTGGTAAAAGCGCTCCTGTTGGCGGATGACCTGTCCTGCACAGTGATCAGTGTCGAGTCCAGCGCCACCTTCGTAGCGGCCTTGAAGAGAAACGACATCGATTTGATTATCTCCGATTATTCCCTACCGGGCTTTAATGGCCTCGCCGCGTTGAAAATCGCTAGTGAAACCATGCCGGAAACCCCTTTTATTCTATTTTCCGGCACGCTGGGCGAAGATGCTGCGATTGAGAGCCTGCGGAACGGTGCCACCGATTATGTCCTCAAGCACCGCTTCAAACGACTGGTTCCCGCCGTGCGCCGTGCGCTGATCCAAGCGCAGGAGCGCCGCGAACGGCGCAGGGCCGAAGAGACATTGCGGTTGCGCAACAGTGCCATCGAAGCCAGCATCAATCCCATCATCATTACCAACAGCCTTCAACCGGATGACCCGATTGAATATGTCAATCCGGCATTTGAACGGATGACCGGTTATACGGCGGCGGAAGTGATGGGCCGTAATTGCCGCTTCCTGCAAGGCCGCCACCCGGATCTGTCGGGGATCGCGAGCATCCGCGCTCTTCTTCGGGAACAGCGGGCCGGGCAGGTCGTGATCAAAAATTACCGCAAGGATGGCTGTCTGTTCTGGAATGAACTGCATCTTGCTCCAGTTCAGGATGTGGATGGCCACACGACGCATTTTATCGGTGTGCTCAATGACATTACGGAAACCAAGCGTTATCAGGAGCAATTGGAGCATCAAGCCAAGTATGATTTTCTCACCCACTTGCCCAACCGCAGTCTGCTGTACGACCGGTTGGAACAGGCCATAACTTACGCCCAGAGCTATCAGCGCGGGGTGGGTGTGGCGTTCATCGACCTCGATCATTTCAAGCTCATCAATGACGGGATTGGCCATGATGTGGGCGACCAGATTTTAACTATCGTAGCGCAACGACTGAAGAAGACGGTGCGAGCGGTGGATACGGTAGCGCGATGGGGCGGCGATGAGTTCGTGGTCATTTTATACAATCTGGCTCAGGACGATATCCTCGCCCATTTCCTGCAAAATCTACTGGCTACTGTGCGGCAGACGGTGACCGTCGAAGACCGGGAATTTAATCTCACCTGCAGCATTGGCCTGAGCCTTTATCCACAAGATGGACGGGACATGGCTATCCTGTTGCGCAGCGCGGACGCCGCCATGTATCGCGCCAAGGAACAGGGGCGTGATAATTTTCAATCGTATACGCCAGAAATGCATGAGCGGATCAACGAGCGACTCACCCTGGAAAACAGCTTGCGCCAGGCGCTGGCGCGTCAGGAATTTGTGTTGTATTACCAACCACAAATCGATCTCCGCTCGGGACGCATGGTCGGTGTAGAGGCCCTGATTCGTTGGCAGCACCCGGAGATGGGTCTGATATCGCCGGCTCGCTTCATTCCAGTAGCAGAAGATTCCGGCCTGATTCTGCCCATCGGCGAATGGGTGATCCGCACCGCCTGTGCGCAAAACAAGGCCTGGCAAACTGCCGGTCTGCCGCCGATCACGGTGGCGGTCAACGTGTCGGCCCGGCAATTCAGCGATAAAAAGTTAGCGATGTTGGTAGCGCAGGTCTTGCGTGAAACGTCTCTCGAAGCCTGCTACCTGGAACTGGAACTGACGGAAAGTCTGGTCATGCACAATGCCGAAGACACCATTGTTACTTTGCGAGCGCTCAAAGCACTCGGAGTGCGGTTAGCGATTGATGATTTCGGCACGGGCTATTCCAGTCTGGCTTATCTCAGGCAGTTCCCGGTTGATCGCCTTAAGATTGACCAGTCCTTCGTTCAGGAGATATCCACTAATTCTAATAATACGGTCATCGTCAAAGCGGTGATCTCGCTCGGCCATAGCCTGAATATTGACGTGATCGCAGAAGGCGTAGAATCGCAGGCACAATTGGAATTTCTGCATACCCACGATTGCGATGAAGTACAAGGTTACTATTTTAGCAAGCCGGTTCCGCCGGAACAGTTCATCGAAGTGCTGACTGGAAGCAGATACAATGGCGTGGCGTGAAGGCTGGTTATCGATTTTCAGGATAAAAAGTCAATATTATTGATGTAATTGCAAAAATTGCGGGTACTAAATACTCCGCTTTCGCAATTCATTCCAACAACAGGGAATTAGACCTTTGCTTATGATCGCCGTTATTGCGGTCCGCGAGTTACGCAGCCTGTTTCTATCGCCGTTGGCCTGGACGTTGCTGGCCGTTATTCAGGGACTACTGGCCTGGATATTTCTGTTGTTGGTGGATGACTTTCGGGAGTTGCAGGGACGCTTGGCTAGCGTCGAGAATGCGCCAGGGGTGACCGATCTGGTGGCCGCTCCCTTGCTACAGGTCGCTGCCTGGATGTTGTTGCTACTCATTCCATTGCTGACCATGCGCCTGTTCAGTGAAGAGCGCCGGACCCGCACCCTGGATTTGCTGCTCTCCGCGCCGGTGACTACGACAGAGATGGTGCTGGGTAAATATGTTGGCGTCATGGCATTCCTCTTCATCACGATTGCGCTGATCGCCCTGATGCCGTTATCGCTGACGCTGGGCGTGACGCTCGATTTCGGCAAATTACTGGCCGGCCTGTTGGGACTGAGCCTGCTGGCGGCGGCGATGTCAGCGGCAGGCATCTACCTGTCCACACTAACCACGCAGCCCGCAGTGGCTGCCATGGCGACGACCGGCCTGTTGTTGGGGTTATGGATGGTGGATGCGGTCAGTACTGCGCCAGGAACCGCCGGTGATCTGTCGGGTTATTTATCCCTGCGCCGCCATTACGACGCCTTCCTGCTGGGACTCTTTGACAGCACTGATCTGGCCTATTACCTGCTGTTCAGTGCGGCGTTTCTGGGCCTGGCGATCCGTCGGCTCGATAATCTGCGGCTGCGGGATTGACTCATGCATCTCGACGCCTCAGCCCGCCAACGTTTGTGGCTCCAGCATCTGCTATTCCTGCTCCTGTTCAGCCTGGTGATCGGTCTGCTGGCGTGGCTGAGTGTGCGTTATGCCGTCCGAATGGACTGGACGGTGGGCGGACGCAATACCCTGTCGGCAGCCAGTCAAACTATATTGACCCGACTGGATAAATCTATCCGAATCAATGCTTAAAACCGTGACCGTTCACCCCGGCGCGAGAGTATTTTTCGACTGATCGACCGGTATCATC
>JAUPTV010000186.1 GCA_030917925.1 Pseudomonadota bacterium | reverse complement strand
TCATAACCACATGCTGGGCAAACAACAGGAATTAAAACCATTTTTAGAATCCTTATAAAATTAGAAGTTTTCAATCAAATTTGATAAGGTATTATATAAAATCCAAGTCTAGAACACTACCGCTGTTCAGGTTGGGGCGATAATTCATCAGATTTTCCGCGAGAGACTGATTTCTCCCGGCAGTGCTCGTCGTAATATCCGAATCTTTTGCCAGAGCTGCGCCTTGGGCAAGCTGATTGCCAGCGCTTTCATGCAACGTTCTAACCAACCTTGACGGATTTGCGCACGGTTAATTGCTTTTTCAAGATCCTGGAGGATGGACTTGCCATAAGCCTGCTCAGCTTTATTCACCGCTTGCCGCAGCAAATCTAATGGCAGAGCCATCATGGCCAGATCGATCAAATCCCGGCTAAAAACGCCGTCGTCTCCCCATCGATCCGAGTTGGCCAACAGTTTGCTCGTTGCTAAATCGAGGGGGGTCAGCGTGGTGATACCGCAGATTTCATCACTTGCTGTAGAAGTTGCCAATTCAATGCGTCCCTCGAGGATGATTTCAAATTTGATGGGTTGCTCCGCCACTAGCAACATCGTTCGGATGCCATATTGATCGGCCCGTACCTCGCGGGCTTGCATCAACGGCATTGCGTCTTCGCGAACCAGCGGCATGATGCCCGCAGGACCGGTGAGTAGCTGGCGCAAGGTACGATAACTGCTGATATCCGATACCAAAAAGTCGATATCAACCGACTCGCGGTATTCTCCATAACGCAGCGCAATGGCGGTGCCGCCACCGAACAGGCAGTGGTTCTCTCGCAACAGCGGGCCGTTCAGAGCAAGCAAAACCTGGGCAAGCCTTTGATGATGCTGTCGTTTAAACATGGCTGCGGCTCTCCCCGAGCGCCAGGCGAAGTGCCGTAATCAGATCCTGTTCTGCCGGTTCCATGACTGCGAAGTTGAGGTGCCGCCAGTTACGCTCATAGATCCCCAGCGCTTCAACAGGCGTTAATTCATCGGTGCCATGAACTTGCCAGGCAAGTTGTTTGAGCTGTGGGTAGTCTGTGAGAGGGATGCGCGCAGGAATCCAGCCTGCGTGGGGAGTACTTTTATCGGTCGTAGGGTGTGTTATGACGCCAAAATCCAGACCCAGCGCCGCCATCGCATTGCAATAAGCCCCCAGGGTAACCGAGGGTTCGCCATGTTCAATTCGGTGCAGCGTTACCCGTGACATGCTGGCCGCTTCCGCCGTCACCGTAGCGCTGACACGCAGCGCTTTGCGGCGCGCACGAATCTGTTCACCAAGCCGCTTGAGCTTTTCGGTTACATCGTCGGCGATGACAGGGAGTTTGGCAGGCATAGTGTTTCCCATTTTATTCAAAATGGCCTGATTGTCAATAATGAGAAACGTTGGTGTGCGTTCATGGCCGATAGCTAAGTTAGCCCACCCCGATCAACAAGCCGACCGCTCCTGATTCAGCGCCAGCAGTCGGCGTAAAATCTCTTCGTCGCTCAAATCGACAGGCCAGCCATAAGCAGCAGCAACCGCTGCATCGAGAGTGCGATGAGCATGATCCAGCCACGTCGGGCGCTGGTTATAGAGGTTCGTCAGCGTCCGCTTCTTCAATTCAGCGGCATATTCGAGTTTGGGAATCAGTCGGTCGGGATAACCGGGGACAACTTCGGGAACCCGGTCTACCCACTGGGGGGGATTCAGCCAGTTCTCGCGCAACTCGTTGAGCTTGCGGGCGGCGGCGGCAATGGCTTGAGCAGTGGACGACTCAGCAGGCGGAAGATTCGGTGTCATGCCCTCTGGGAAGGGGAAGGTTTCAAATGTGGTGGTATGGGTATAGCGGGGACGATCTTCAAGGCTGGTGCCAAGGCGCAAAGCCCATAATTCATGGAAGCGGGAATGCAGAATGCCAAAAGTGATGTCGTCGTCTTTTGTGATAACGATGACAGCAGTATCTGGCAGAATTCTTGAGTCTAGCCAAACAAAAAGACGATGTTTTGCTGTTCTTGGTGTAGCTAAATATCGGGGTATCTTATTAACTGCTCTCCTCAATCCAGGGCGGGCCTCAGCATGAATCCACCAATATCGTTTATATAGCAGTCTATTATTATTTTCCCGGAAAGGCTTCACCCATTTTTCAACGTATTCAAATGGCTTTTCAAATAATGCTGCTTCCTCATCTGACATCTCACATCCAAAGTCTATTACCCAAAGATCGGATGGGCGGCCTGTAATTGATCTTGCGTTGGTTAAAGGTTTAATTATATCGCTATTGGGTCGGCCATTAGGATTTCCCGCTAGATTCAGCCATGCTCTAGCGAGTTGACCATCAATATCAAAATCTCCAACCCTAGCAACCCCCATAAAACCAACACCGGTATTTTCTTTTAAAAAAAATGCCTTGGTTAAATCAACGCTACTACTAGTCAAATCCGCATGGATAGCGGCTACAGGTAATCCATCCAGTATGACCGGCTGTTGATGCTCCTTCTTTCCAAAACACAACAGAGACACCCTTACCGCTGCGCCTTCATTAACCCACTCCAAATCAGACCAAGCGCAGAATATCGCGCCAGTCCCTCGGATACGTTCCAACACCTTGCGATTCTGTCCCCCACGAATCGAGTTAGTCGCCACCAACCCGGCTCGTTGCGCCTGTCCGGTCTCAATCTGCGCTCGCGCCTTCTCGAACCAGTAGCAAACCAAATCCGCACCACCGGGAACTCGTCCCTGATAGACCCGACGCAATAATCCCGCATATTGATCACCCAATCCCGCCAACTGCCGTTTATCGCCCAGAAACGGCGGATTCCCCACAATGGCTTCTGCGGCGGGCCAAGTTGCCTCCTGATCGCCGTTTAGCAGCGCATCCCGACATTCAATAGAGTTCAGCGGTTTCAAAATCGGCTGATCATTGAGGTTATAACCATGCCCCAACATCCATTGAATCTCGCCGATCCACACTGTCAGCCGCGCCAGTTCAGCCGCATAGGGATTGATTTCAATACCAGTAACCGCCTCCGGGCCGACTGTAGGAAAGCCGCGTTGCAGGCCCAGGATCTCAACCTCCAGCATCACCTGATGCTCCAGATCCTTCAGCATCCGCAGCGCCAGATAGAGGAAATTCCCTGAACCACAGGCCGGGTCGAGTACCCGGAACGTCCGCAATCGTTCGAGAAAACCGTGTAGCGCCTGTTCGGCTTGCGCCCGTTTCGGCTTTTTCGCACTCAACAGCCGCGCCATTTCCGCCTTGACCGTCGCCCATTCCGCCAGTAGTGGATCGCGGATCACTGGCTCAATCAACCGGTGGATGGAAGCCGCATCGGTATAGTGCGCGCCCAACTGACTGCGCTTATCGGGGTCGAGACCGCGTTCAAACAGCGTCCCGAAAATCGCCGGTTCAATCGCTGACCAGTCCAGCGCCGTCGCAGAATGCAGCGTGTCCAAATCCGCCCGTTCCAGTGGCAAGCAACCGTCATCATCGAACAGTCCGCCATTGAACCAGGCAATCCGTTCAAACCCGAACCGCCCGCCCTGGTGCATGGCCCGGAACAGATCACCGGCTAAACCCGGAAAATCAGCGGGCGTCCGCCGGGATGTGTCCACCAGCGTACTGAACAACCGATCCGGTAACAGCCCAATATCCTCAGCGAACAGGCAAAACAGCAACCGGGTCATGAAATGCGCGACGTCAAGGGAAGGGTGGCCCCGTTGCCGTAACCGTTGCGCCAGGCTGCCCATTAACAGCGCTGCATCTTTCGTCACCGCTTCCCGGGTTCGGGTCGGCTGTAAGCGGTCGGGTTCCAGGAACGCCCAGCGCAATAGATCGAGTTGGGCAGGGTTGGCGAGATCGTCCAACGCCAGCCGATGGGTGACGTTGACCGTGTTGGGGAAATTGGTATGAATCTCAATCGTCTCCATATCGGAAACGATCAGCAACTGCGGATTTTCCAAGGCCAGGGCGTACTGCTGCAACTGGCGCAGCGCCACGTTCAAATCCTTGTGCTTGCCCTTATATTCCCAAGCGAAGCAGCCTTTTCGCCAGACATCGGCCCAGCCATCGCCACCGCCGGTTTTCTTCGCGCCTTTCTCAAAGGTGAACCATGCACCGTGAGGGTCTTCTTCTGCCGGGGTCTTGACGCCCAGTAACCGGCACAGGTCGATGAAATGCTCTTGGGCCGCGCTGCGCTCCTTGAGGGTACTGACGCGCCATTTGGCGATAAATGCAGCAATGTCGGCAGGATGGGTCATCTCTAAGTCAGTCTAAAAATGTTGATAGTCAAGGCCGATAGCTGATGTGATCCCGGCCATCATGTTTGACCTGGTACACCAGATCGTCGACCCGTTTCAGCCACTGATCCACCGTTTCATCTGGACGGTATTCGGCGACGCCAAAACTGGCGGTGACCGGGCCAATGTCGCCGATGGGCGACCGGCGGAATGCCGTTTGCAGAGTCTCGGCCAGCGCCAAGGCGTGCGGCAACGTCGTTTCCGGCGCTAGAATCATGAACTCTTCGCCCCCCCAGCGCACGAAAACATCGGTGTGACGCAGGCGCTCCCGCACCAGCATCGCGACATTTTTTAGCACCGCATCGCCCCCGAGAGGGTCGCCAGCACCACGACTACCATCAGCGTCAATACACCAGTATAGGCTCCCGCCAGCCAAGCTTCCGGCCAACGGAGAGTCGGGCGTGGCCAGGGCGCGAAGGCAATCCCTGAAAAGTGACAGATTGCGGCTAACCCGATCAGAATATTGTGAACCGTGACCACGACGCCGGGACCGTGGGGAAGCAAGAATCCGCCCAGCGGGCCAGCGCTGCCCCAAAACAGGATGCCGCAACTAAACCACAGCAATCCCGGATGACCGCGCAGTAGAAAGCTGCGCCCGGTCTGATAGGCGACGAACAGCGCTACCGGCAGCATGAACAACAGGTTGAGCGCCATCATCAAGTGGGGTGGGTCATAGACGATGCTCAGGTCCACCGCCCAGAAGAAGCCCATCGCTAACAACAGAATGGGAATGGGTAGCCACGCCAGGCGGCGGAGGCGGTGGTGCCATGCGGAAGGTTCCATCGAGTTGACTTCCCCAAGCAAATAAGTCACTGATTAAGGGCTATCGCATAAAATTTGATAGGAAAATAACGCTGATAGTTCCTTCAATCCAGTCAATTACCCCGCCCTAAAGGGCGAGGCTTGTAGCTGTACTCCCCGCATCCATTCGGATCATGGCACGCTACGTTAGCCTTAATTCCGGGTTATCACCGAGAAACCCGGAGGCAGGTGGG
>JAUPTV010000185.1 GCA_030917925.1 Pseudomonadota bacterium | reverse complement strand
CGTTAGGTACGGTCAAGGCCTGGGTGCGACGCAGTTTGCATCGCTTGAAAACCTGCCTGGAGGCTGCATGAACATTCAATCCCCCGCCTTGAGCGACACCCTCGCTGCTGAATATGTGCTGGGCACGCTACACGGCGCAGCACGTCGGCGATTCGAGCAATTGCTGTATGCACATCCCAGCCTGCGGCAGGCTGTTGCTGATTGGGAGCGTCGCCTGAACCGGTTGACCGTGGCCAGTCCTGCCGTTGCGCCGCCGCCGACGGTTTGGCGCAATCTGGAACAGCGACTGTTTCCGGTCCCGATCCGTCGTCCGTGGTGGGACAGCCTGCCCTTCTGGCGGGGACTGGCGCTGGCCGGAGTACTCGCCGCGATCCTGGTCATTGCGCCACAACTGGTCCCGCCACCCACCGCAGAAGCGACTTTTGCCGCCATTCGCAGCGCCCAGAACGACGTGCTATGGACGGTAGCGCGCGCCGCTGATGGGCAACTCCATGTCAGCAACCTGCGCCCGATGAAGATCCCCCATGATCAGAATTGCCTGTTGTGGCTGAAGACTGGCGATGGCCCACCGGTGATGCTGGGGGTGTTGCCGGATGATGGCAGCGCCCGGACCTTGACGATGCCGGCCAGTCTGACTCATCCGGTTCAGGACGGTGAGTTGTGGGTGACCATGCAACCGGCGGCTAAAGCTACTCCCCCCGCCCGCCCGGCTTACCAGGCCCGCTGGCAAGTGCTTTGAGTGACCAGCCGCATCCACTGGAGCTTGAGGGGAAGCAGGGCCAGTCATACCGGCGCGTTATAGGTCAGCGGCGTTGGGCATTCAGCGCCCAGTCGTAGTCCAGGTAGCGGATTTTCAAACCGCCGCTACGGATCGCCTCCTGGGCCTGCTGCGTGTCGCCGAGCGCATCGGCATAGCGGGCGAAGGTCGCATCCAGCGAGGTAAAACCTTGATGGCCTTTTTCAAAATCACCTTTGTACCAATCGAAAATGCTTGAAACGGACAAGGTTTTATTGGCGGCATCAAAGCGGTTGCGACTGTGATCAGAAAGAAACCGGCGCAGGTTGTCTTCAAGTTGCGACTCCAACAAATCCGCTGTAAACGCTTCCTGGCGCAGCATCGGGCAACCGATCGAGGCGCAGTTCACCGCCGCATGAATGCGTGGTTCGTTAAATACGCCTGGGGCGCGGATCAGGCCATGTTCGACATCATCGAGACTGCGCTCTTGACCAAGCAGGGTAAAAAAGGCTTTTTTCCACGGTGACTGAAATACCGATCCCAGATCCTTAATCGATTTCAGATTGGGATAGTGGGTCAGGATCAGTTCGACGGTAAAGGCATTATAGGCGTTAATCAGAAAAGCCAGTTGTTGAGGTTTACTCCAGCGTCGGTAGTCCGCTTCACTGACCGCTGATAAGGCATCCAGGTATTGCTTGAGCGCCGCTCGGTCAGATTTAAAACCGGCATAGTCCACCTGGGAAGCGTTGCCGTTGGCAATTAACACCACATGCTGTTTGAGCAGTGCCTCCCAGTTGGCATGGCGGTGATCGAAGGCGAATACGGTACTGCTCATCAGGATCAGGATCAAAATCGCTAGCATCTTTTTCATTGTAGGTCTCTCTTTAAAATTCAAAGGGATTTTTTATTTTAGTCGCACGGAAAACTGGAATATTACAGCGTTTCCAGAACAGTTGGATGTGCAATTCCTCACCATTCCAGATCATGCCACGAAAATTCAAGTTTATACCGCAAATCTCCTGCATCCAAATACCCCTGAATGACGTAAGAATGGTAGCGGTTGTTGAATTTAATCAAAACATCCGCTTTAGTCCTACTTCTTTTTGGAGATCGAAAGACTGTGAAAAATTTTCCACTTCTCTTATCAATGACAGCAGGCGCTCTTCTGAGTTTATCGGCGCACGCAGCAGGTTTTAATAATAGAACGCCGGCGTTTGACAAACCCGGAACCGGTAATGCATTGCGTGAATACACGATTGTCGTTCCTGCGGGATGCTCAATTACCACTCGAACCGGCGATGTGGTCAAGGCGGGGGAAACAGTCGGCATTCCCGGGGAATATATCAAGCTGCTCGAACCTGAAGTGGCCCAGCCCATTATTGAGGGCGGCTTTGGCTTCAACAGCCGAAGCGACTTTGAAAAGGCATCTACAAAACTGAATGAGTTTGCGGTTATCGAGTTGACCGTTCCCGAAGGCTTTAAAATAGCCCATGAGGATGGCACCACGATTGCCGGGCCAAGAAGGATTGAATTGATGGTAACGGCGGCCAACATGTCTTTTAATGAAGAAGACACCCGTGAAATCCGCAAGGCACCGGCCGGATTCCAGAATAAGTGAGATCAAGACGTTTTTGTACCGCGCTGTGGCGCTTACAAAAAAACATCTGTTGATGACGTTCTGCTTGCCGGCGAGGTTCCTGTCGCCGGCGCAGTCGTTTTTGCCCTTCAGATCTACGCCATAACCTTTTTCCGGACGCCCCATTGCGCTTCGCTTCATCCAGGGTACAACAGCCTGTGATGAGGCAAGACCGGTTCAGACTACCCGCCCCTAAAGCGTTATCGCCCAGTCCGGCAGCATCCCCAACGCCAGCGTTTCCAGCACCTTGTCCCCGCCGGTCAGCACCAGCACGGCCAGCAACAACAAAGTCCAGCCGAGCAGCTTTTTGGCCGCACCCGCCCGGCTCAGGGTCGCCGGTCGCCACCGCATCAGTAATTGCTGGGAGAGCAATCCTGCCACGAGCAGCACGGCCGACGTACCCATACCGAACGCGAACATGATGACAAACGCCAGGCCCAGATGCTGTCCGAGCGAGGCCAGCGCGATGGCTGCGCCGAGGGTCGGACCCACGCAGGGCGACAGGATGCTCAATACGCCGGCGAATCCCGCCAGGGGAATCGAGGCGGCTTCCAGACTCATGGCGTCTTGGCCCCCTGGTTAATGGCAGCGAAGATGGCTTCCTGGCCGGTCTCCGCCACGCTAAACCAGAGTTGTTCTTCTCCCCGGTATAGCAGCAGCGTCGATTGGCGCGGGGCGCGGAAACGCTTGACAGCTTCCTTGTCCTGATCGAAATCCACCTCCAGAATATGAAGAGCGACCTCCGGATGCTGGGCGCGGTACGCTTTCAGAACCTCCGCTTGCTTCGCGCACGTTGGGCACCAGGTGGCGAAGATATCGACCAGCACCAGACGGTTTTCGGCCTGGAGCGCAGCGAATCGTTCCGGAGAATAAGGCTCTTTATCCAACGCCCAGGCGGTCCAGGGCAGACTCAGGGCGAGCGCGAGGGCGAAGAACAGCGGTTTCATGGGCATGAACTCCTATGAGGTTTAGTGAAGCGAAAATGGCGCTGTGACCTCCTCGCCCAGTACGTCAAGTTGGGCGAGCTGATCGGCAACGGAAATGGGGAGATACGCGGTCATTTCCAGCGCCCGATCCTCGAACACGTCGCAGTCGGGATGGGCCTGTTGCCAGGCGGCAATCACCTGATCGCGATGGCGGATCAACGCCTCGATCTGCGGTCGGTATAACCGGAGCAGTGCGGTGAGCCAGCGATTGACCGCCCAATTGGGAAAGGCGTGGTCAATGGCAAAACCATCCAGCATGGTGATCACCGCGTTCGCTGGATACCAGCTTTCGTCGGTCACCCAGCGATTGACGCAGAACAAACCGATCGGCTCGCCCTAGGCGTCCATGGCCATGGCGACGAGATGGCAGATCGCGTCATCACCCTGTGGCCACGGTTCAGAAGCCTGGGTGTTATCCACCGGCGCAACGCCGACGGGCATCCCGCCAGCCCGTAAAAACGTATGAAAATGACCGTGCTCCAGTGCGCTGCCGCGATGCGCATGGTAGTAGTATTGGCTATGCGTCTCGGTATCGAACACGTTGTCGTGCGGGTAATGGGTCATTTCAACGAAATCGCCCTGCGCCTTGAGCACTTCGCCCACCACGTTGAGTCCGCCTTTTTTCAGTACGCGCTCACATTCACGGAGATCCTGCCCCGCTGCCCGCAACGCCGCACGTTGTTCCGAAGACAGCGACCGCAAATCGACAGCCGCCAGGGAGGGCAGCGCCAGGATGGATTCGCAGTGCAGGGTTGATGTCATGAACTACCGAACCAGTTGATCGGGGGGGTTGCGTAAGGTCAACAAAGCCTCCAGCGCCGCTGGTTGATCCCAATCATAAGCCCCCGTCACCCGGTAGCGCACTCGGCCTTGTGGGTCGATCACCAAACTGGTGGGTAGCATTCGGACGGACCACTCGCGCATCATCGCGGCATCGCCGCCCAGCAGCACCGGAAACTCCACGGGCAGCGCCTCGAAAAATTTCGCGACCTGTTCAGCACGATCCTGCAAGTTCACCGCCAGTATGAGCACCTGCTGATCTCGCACCTGCGCCCAGGCGCGTTGCATGGCCGGCATTTCGTGTCGGCACGGCGCACACCACACTGACCAGAAATTGACCAATACCACACGGCCCCGATATTCCGACAGGCGGTGAATGTGGCCCTGGGTATCGGTCAGGGTGAAATCGGGCGATGGGGGTGGTTCAGGGAGCACGTTGAGAGCGCCAATGCCAGCGCCCGTCTGAGCCAGCGCCGAACCCCCCCACAAGATGCTGAGCAGACTCAACCCTGCAACGATCCCGTGGGCCGTGCGGGCGATCCATAGAACAGGCTCTGAGATATGGATAAACATGATGATCGCCTCCTGAGACCGGGTAAAGCCTGGGTTGATTGAGGTTCTGAGTGAAGCCTTCTTTGGTTTGCCTGGGAGTGCTGCCCTGTGAGGCTCCGGGCATGACGGACAGCGACCTTTACGGCGCGGCGGTGTACACCTCAGTATTAGGATGAAAGCCATACCAGGCAAACCAGAAGCTGATCACACTGGGGATTTCCTGCCCGGTCGCATCCAGCACCCGGCCAGTGCGATGTGCCGCATCATACTCAATGCGCACCGGGCGCTGGCCGAGGGTGTCCATTAACGGCGTCGTGGCGCGTTCCAGTTCGCTGAACGGGTACGCCTTGGCGCGACCGTCGATGACCACACCGATCACCGATTCCTTGGGGTGAAACCGCTGACTCTTGAAACGCAGTGGGAACATAACCTGTTCGCTTTGTACATAACCGGCGTAAGGATCGCGCCCGTAATCCCGCGAATGCCCCGTCTCCGGCGACAGCACCAAAGTGTCGGGATACCGTTGCCGCCAATCTGCCCAAGTCGTGTGCGCGACCGGCGTCATCGTCAGGCGCTGGCCTTTCAGCGGACCGCTAATAGCGGTGGTCATGATCTGCGACCACAGCGATTCGGTCTGGCGGTCGTAGAGCAGCACATCGCTGTTGTAGAGCAGGCCGGACACGCCAAACTCCAGCGCCCGCCCGTCGACCGTGGCCAGAAACGCCATGCCGGTGCCGCACAGCGGACAGAAGGTCACGACCACCGGCTCTGCGCCAAACTGGTCGTTGACGACTTCATGCCAGTTGAGAATGGCAATCGGATAGGCTTTCGCGACGCCGTGGCGGGACAGACCCAGCACCCGATCATTGGGGGTGAGAAAATCGGCCTGATCGGCAGCGAGAAACGCGGGATGATTGAGCGCGGGAATCCCGTCCCTGGCCGGGCCGCCGCCGTGAATCTCAGCGACCGGCACAAGAGAATCGCTCAGGTCGAAACCGTTACGATCAAGACCCCACACCACGCCGGTCACATTCAGCAGCAGCGACATCAACAGACTCTGCATCCACTTGTGCATCAGCATTCCTCCGTTAACCCGAAATCGAAGTGGGCGTTGAAACCTTACGGAATCGCGAGTGCTGGGCCTCAACGAGAAATGGCGGCATGCGCCTGCTCCATCGTGTAGTTGGGACCGTGGACGATTCGGCTGAAATAGGAACGATAAGCGGGCGACTCTGGTGGCCAGCTCGCCAGAAATTCCCGTTCCCAGCGGTCGGCGGCAAATTTCAGCGCCAGGGCGTCGAAGTGAATGCCCCCAACGGTCCCCCCGTACAAACTGGGGTGTGGACTCGGCGAAACACTGATGCGGGTAATGACCCCGAACCGGGTATCGGCAAAGTTGGGCATTCCCGCCGCGCCGTTGTTGATGACCCAACCTGTGCGGTGTTCCAGTGCGAAGCGGCGACAAACCGGCAAACAGGTATGGCTGCTGGCGAAGATGTCCACTTGCGCCTGGGCAAAAGCCGCTTCCATCCAGGCTCGATTCGCCGGATCATCCAGCGCGTTGACATCGAATCGCCAACCGGCCAGCGCTTCGGCGTCGCCATGCACCACGCCAACCCGCAGGTCGCCCACTCGATAGCGGGCGACCATCGGCAACCGGCGCAACGCCGCCAATGCCTCGGGATAACGCCACGCAGTCGCCTTGAGCCGGGCATGAATCCGGTTGGAGCGTTCCACGATCTCGGCGGCGACGGTGTCGGGATAGGCGCAACCACAACCAGCAGCATCCGCCTCGGTCAACAACTCGGCCTCGACATTCCCCAAAATGGCGTCATGGTCCAGCACTCGGGCGTTGATTTCGAGAAAAGCCGCATCATCCGCATCGAACCAGTGAAAATCGCCGTTGAAGCACCAGGTCACCGGAGCGGATTCCGCAGCGGCCAGTGCGGCCACGGCATCCAGCGCCGGGCGATTACCATACAAGCCGCCAATGACATACAGCGTGGCCGCTGACCGTTCAGGAGCAGTACGCAGCGCGGCCACGCCATAGCGGTAACTCAATGGGCAGACGCGGCCCGGCAATTCATTCACGCCGATTTCCCCTGAATGGCGGGCATTCCACGCCACCGACGCACCATTTCAGGCAACAGAAAACCGGCAGTGCTGATCAGCAGACCGTACAGGTTCACCCCCAGCAGCAGGGCATATTTTCCTTCACCGATGGCCCAGCTTGCGGGAATCCATCCAACGGCCAATAGAACGCCCAGCATCAGGCCTGGCCAGAAGCTCAGATGAAAGCTCCACGGCGAATAACCGATCCAGCGTTGCAACAGGAAAATAGGTGCCAGGCCCATCACCATCGTGCCGCTCACAGTAGTGGCGGCCAGAATCTCCGCCCCGGCGATCATCGGCAGGTTGCCCAGTACCGCAATGACGATCATTGCGACCGTGCCGTAACGCAAAGCGGATACCGGCGGTTGGCGTCCGGCGACGGCGGGCAGTTCCTGCGCCACCACCTTGGACAGCGATGCAAAAGTCGAATCCAGCGTCGAACCGGCAGCGGCGATCATCAGCACGGTCATGACAAAGAGCGCCCCAATGCCCAGCGCCTGAGCGACGGCGGCGGGCGCATTGCCGCCAACCGCCAAACCATCCAGCCGGGCGTCAATCCCGATGAAGCTGAAGGCCAGAATCGCGAAGAAGCCGCCAATGCCCGCCAGGATAAACGCTTTCAGCATGGCCTTTTCCTGGGTGATGAATCCCCGGTCGGTGAGGACCGGATCGTGGAATGGATAACTGAAAATCTGCAATCCGGCGACCAGCAGCAAATCAACACCCGCCGCCAGTTTGAATTCACCCACGTTCAACAGCGTCATCACGCCATGCTTGGGCAGCACCAGGAGCAGGACGGCTGCGAGGAACACCACGAAAACCGCTGCCTGGATGACATCGGTGATGATGGAACCGCGCAGGCCGCCCTTGATGCTGTAGAACAGGGTTGCGGCGGTGAACAGCAGGGCCGCGCCGATAAACTCCGCACTGCCCGCTGGACCGTAGTAACCGCCAACGACCGCCGTATTGCTCCACACTTCGTTATAGAGCCGGATCAGGATGGCAGCGGTGAACGCCAGAGCTGCCGCCCGACCGTATTTGCCGATCAGAAAACCGACCAGGCTGGTCGCGCCGGTGCTGCGCCGCAGATGGTAGATGACGAAACCGGCCAGCGGGATCGACAACCAGTAGGTCGCATAGGCCAACCCGCCAACAATGCCGTAGCTCGCCCCCAGATTGGCGGCGTTGGTCACCGACTTGGCGAAAATCCAGGAAATGAAGATGCTGGCGGTCAGCGCCCACTGATGTGCTTCCCGCCCCTGATGATCTTCCCCGCGAAAGAACGCGCCCACCGTGCGGGCGTTCGGCGTGACCACATACAACGCCGCGCCATAGAAAATTAAAAAGCCCCAGAAGGTGAGGCCAAAGGCGGTGGAGACCATACGACGGGTTCCTTAACCGGTTGCGCCATAACGGCGGGCGATCCAATGGTCGATAGAGACGATATCGGGTCCCTTGGCGACCAGGTAGGCAACTCAGCGCACAGTATCATTGGCGATAGCGGTGAAGATCGGATCGAGTTCACGGGCCATCTCGTCGAGCGGGGCGCTGCCGTAAGCAGCGAAGGTTGCACTGGGTGTGCGCCAGGTGAGACTGGCCTTGCCATTAGCGTTTTCGGTGACATAAAAGCGCAGCGGCGCTTCGATACCGGCAGGCACGCTCGCCTTCAACATGCGCACAGCGTAATCGTTCCTGAAAACCATGATGACGGCGTTACCAGGGATTTTCACCCCGCGCGCTGCTGCCGCCTGGCTGGCGCTGGCCTTGGCCACTACCGCCATTTTGTGCTCGACCACTGCGGCTTCCAGCTTCGTCACCAGTGTCGAGAAATCATGGGGGGACGCTACGGTTTGCACGCCGGTTAACGGCTCGGCGTGGATCGGCGCAACGAAACTCAGGGCCAGTACTGCGCAGGCCGCCCAGGGGGCTAAACGATGGAGATGCATATCAACTCCTGGAAAAGATAGTACGTTTCACAGCCTGTAAAGCGACGACCGGACCGCCGTCTGCGATCCGGTAGCGCCTCTTAGTTAGCATTTAGCCTTTTAGCAACTGGCAAAGGAGGTGCTGTTCTGGAAACCCGCACGCGGGTTCAGGTCGCAATGTGCGCCAGCGACTGCGGGGGCATCCATCGTGCGGCGGGTCGCCTGGAGCGCGGTAGCCGGGATGTGGCTCTGCTGATTGAAGCCTTGCACAACCGGAATGTTGCGCAAGTCTTGTTGCCCGGTCTGGCTGGACACCGTGGCATTGGGAACGACGCTCCGGTCATTAAAGCCGGCGGCATGGGCCGTGGAGAGACTGGACAGGGCGGTGATCAGGGCAAAACTGGCAGCGGCGAGGGTGGTTTTCATAGTGTAACTCCTTCAGCAACAGAGGTGGTTTTGGGTGCCGCCTGTTCAGCGGCTTCAACCCTGCTTACGCAGCCCGGACAGCATTGGATGCGCGTCTCGCTAAAAAATTTTGCGGTCAGCCTGCCCTCGCCAGTCACGCCCCTGGCTGATCCTCTGCATCCAAATCATTCCTTACGACGTAAACGTTATAGAGTCGGTCGCAACGGCTCTGACATCGACTTCCCATTCGGCCATAACCCACCTGCAGGAGAAACAAGTCATGCTTTCGGAATATCAATTAACGCTGGCCCCAAAGACCCTGGATAACGCCGACCCCGAGGCCCGGGCGGTTTTGGAAAAAGCCCAGGCGCAAGTGGGATTCATCCCGAATATGTATGCCCGGATGGTGAATTCACCAGGTCTGCTGACCGCCTATCTGGACAGTTATGCGTTGTTCCGGCAACAGTCCGGCTTTACCCCGGTAGAACAGGAAGTGGTATTTTTGACGATCAGTCGCGAGAACGGCTGTGAGTATTGCGTTGGCGCTCACAGTGTGCTGGCGGATAATTTGTCGAAAGTTCCAACGGCAGTGACGGATGCGATTCGCGCCGGTGCGCTGATTCCCGATGACCAACTGGCCGCGTTGAGTCAATTTACGCAAGTGATGGTGGCCAAACGGGGACTACCGAGCCGCGCTGAGGTTGATGACTTTCTGTCTGCCGGTTACAGTGAGACACAGATTCTGGAGATCGTGCTGGCTATCGCGGTCAAGACCTTGAGCAACTATGCCAACCATCTGTTTCATACCCCGTTGGATGAGGTCTTCGCCGCCCGCGCCTGGAAGGATTGAAGCGGAAGCCTGATGAAGGGCCGGGAAAGCGGAATGCCTGACGAAGCTTACTGGGCGAGTTTCTTTGATGCTGACCTTGCTATCGGCCAATTGCTGGGGCAAAGGGGTATTCAAGGAAACATCATTGAGTTCGGTTGCGGATACGGCACGTTTACGTTACCGGCCGCCCGCTGTACGACAGGCTTCCGGTGTCGGTGGGATTGGAGGAAGCGGAAGATCTGATTGCGGATTTGGAGCAAGCGTTGCGTTAAGCCGGATCGGTGAAGACTGCGTGTTCCGCCGCAATTTTCGGTGGTTCCGGCTCACCCCCAAAAAGCGCGAACACATGACCCATACCTCTGAAGCAGACCGCAGCCCGTGGATAGTCTTTCTGATTTTTCTTCGGCTGGGCCTGACCTCATTCGGTGGGCCGATTGCCCACTTGGGCTACTTCCACGCTGAATTCGTGATACGGCGGCGGTGGCTGACGGAGCGCAGCTATGCGGACCTGGTGGCCCTTTGCCAATTCCTGCCGGGGCCGGCCAGCAGTCAGGTGGGGATCGCGCTCGGGCTGTCTCGATCCGGCTACGTCGGGGCACTGGCCGCCTGGGCGGGTTTTACTCTGCCCTCGGCAATAGCGCTGATTTTATTTGCACTGGGCATTGCCCATTACGGGGATGCACTACCGTCTGGAGTGATGCACGGTCTAAAAGTGGTGGCGGTCGCGGTCGTCGCCCAAGCGGTCTGGGGAATGGCCCGCAATCTCTGCCCGGATGGACTGCGCGTCACCCTCATGGCGATTGCGGCCAGCGTTGTCTTGCTGGCCCTATCCGCATGGGGGCAGGTTGGCATGATCGCTGCCGCTGGCATGGCTGGCCTGCTGCTGTTCAAGCCCGCACCGGACACCGAACATGATCCGCTGCCGATCACGGTGAGCCATCGGGCTGGAGTGATCGGGTTGACGCTATTTTTTGCGCTGCTGGCGGGTCTGCCGATCCTGGCTGAACTGATGCCGAGTCAAACCGTGGCAATGGTGGATGCCTTCTTCCGTGCGGGGTCACTGGTCTTTGGTGGCGGGCATGTCGTGCTGCCGTTGCTGCAAGCCGAGGTTGTGTCCACCGGCTGGGTTGGCAATGAAGCTTTTTTGGCGGGCTATGGCGCGGCGCAGGCGGTGCCTGGACCCTTATTCACCTTCGCGGCGTTTCTTGGCGCCTCCATGACTGCTGCGCCCTCCGGTGGGTTGGGTGGCCTGATCAGCCTGTTGGCGATCTTCGCGCCCTCTTTCCTGCTGGTTGTAGGCGTCCTACCGTTCTGGGAGCGCCTGCGCCGGAACGCCCACACACAAGCTGCGCTGTCGGGCATCAATGCGGCCGTGGTCGGCCTGCTCCTGGCCGCCCTCTATCAACCCGTATGGACGAGCGCAATTTACGGGCCGCAGGACTTTAGCTTGGCCTTAATGGCCCTGATCGCCCTGATGTTCTGGAAGCTGCCGCCGTGGCTGGTTGTGATGGGCAGTGGCATCGTGGGCGGGTTGTTGAGTGTTACGCTATAACGCCATCCCGGATATTCCCCAATAGTTTCCCTATGCCTTCCTCCCCGCTCTCCCCGACGTCTTCATTCACCCCCCGGCTATCCGCCTTTGCGGCGGATCTGACGGCCAAATTTGCCATTGCCCTGCATTTCAACCCGGAAGATCAGTTGAAAGCGCCGATGCTGACCTTGTTGACCGGGGCGGCGGAAGCGCTGGGATTGACCATTGACGTGCTGACCGAGGTGCAGGATCGGGAGCGTTCTGGGCGACCGGATATTGGCGTGGTCGCCCAGGCATTGCTGTCCGTATATGTGGATTTGAAAGCGCCGGGTAAGGGCTCGGACCCGGCTAAATTCAAGACGCAGGATAAAGTGCAGTGGGAGAAGTTCCGCGACTTGCCGAACCTGATCTATACCGATGGCAACCAGTGGGCGTTGTATCGGGGCGGGGAACGGGTCGGGCGGTTAGTCCGGCTCTCCGGTGATGTGACGACGGAGGGCGTCAAGGCGGTCACGGAAGCCGATGCGGCGGCGGTCTTTGCACTATTGCGGGATTTTCTGTTTTGGCAACCGACCGCGCCCGCGACGCCTCGCGCTTTGGCCGAAACCCTCGCGCCGTTATGCCGGTTGTTGCGAACGGAGGTGCTGGCGGCGGTGCAAAATCCCGCTTCCGGTTTGGCGGCGTTGGCGGTGGACTGGCGGCATTACCTGTTTCCCGACGCCGATGATGCCCAATTCGCGGATGCTTACGCGCAGACATTGACCTACGCCCTGTTGCTGGCTCGCTGGTCCGGGGCGGTGGAACTGTCCACCACCCAAGCGACGAAGACGCTGCGCCCGCAACACGGGTTGCTGGCCGAGGCACTGAAGATTCTGGCCGATGAACAGGCGCGGCTGGAAATCGAAACGCCGGTGCAGGTGCTGGAGCGGGTGATTGGCGCGG
>JAUPTV010000184.1 GCA_030917925.1 Pseudomonadota bacterium | reverse complement strand
TTGCTGACGCGCTTAACGAGTTCACCGCGATTGTGGAGCAACGGCGGGCGTTGCGCCAAACGCCGTTTTCCTGATCGTGATCGCTCGGGCTAACCGGCTTTCGAGCGCCAACCCCGGCAGGTGAAGGGCAACAGCCCCTCAGGCACCGTCGTTCGATTATCGCCGACTGCCCGCATGCCTTCGACCGGTTCGGCCTGACCGCACAGCCAGGATATTGGACTGGCAGGACTGTCAATCACCACCGCCGGACGCACCGTCAGCACTTTGTCGCGGATATGCAAATTGCTGCGGTGGCCGAGCGTGATGTGCAATGCGCCTTGCTCCACTGCAATGCTTTTGACGTAATTGCCAATCAACTGCCGGGGACTTGGCAGGTTGGCGGTCTGATGATCGGCAGGAAAGGTCTGCGTGGCCTTGTAAAATGCGGTCAGCGTGGGTTGCAGGGTTTCCGCCAGCGTCAGCGCTTCCTGAATCTGGGCCTGAATCATCCGATCCTGATAGGTCGGCGCAGCAATCGTCGCCAGAATACTGATAACCGCTACGACGACCATCATTTCAATTAGGGTAAACGCGCGCATTAAATGATGTTTCATACAGCATCTCCAGAAGCGAGTGGCGGCTAGTTCCGGCAGTTGTTTGGCAGGAATTTTGGCGGAAGAGTCGTCTGATTCTCGCCGAATGCGCGCATTCCCGGCGCGGGTTCGGCATAGCCACAGACCCAGGACAGGGTGCTGGCAGGGAAGTCGCTCACTACAACGGCCGGTCGCAGGGTCATCGTCCGCTGGCTTTCGAGAGCGTGTACGGTTTCTCTAAAAACGACATGTAATGCGCCATGCTCCACGGCGACGCGGGCTACATACTGGCCGACAAAATGATCAGGCGGCGGCAGGCCAGCCTGTTGATTATCCGCAGGCCATGTGCCCTGATGCGCGTAATAATCCGCGACGGGACGTTGCAGGCCACTGGCGAGGGTAAAGCCCTCGGTCAGGCGGGCGCGAATGACATAGTCCCGATAGGCCGGGAGCGCAATGGCTGCCAGAATCCCGATAATCGCCACGACGAACATCAATTCAATCAGGGTAAACCCGTGAATGAGGGATCGGCAGTCCGGGGTGGATCGTTGCGTTGATGGGTGCATGGCGCGAACCTCAGAGTGAACCGGCCAGTTTGAAGAGGGGCAGGTACATGGCGATCATAAAAACCCCGACCACCGTAGCGAGCAGGATCATCAGGATTACTTCAAGACGCCGGGCGAGCAGAGGTGATTGTAACTGGCGCTGGTATTGATCGGCGAGTACGTCAAACACGGCAGACAGCGTGTGCGTGCGCTCACCGACCGCTGCTGCTTCAATGATTTGCCGATCAAACAGGGTTTCTTTCCGCAGGGCGTCGGCGAGGGACTGCCCACTGAGCGCCTGGGTTCGAACGCGCTGTAGCGCCTGATCATAGGGGGGATCGACGACGATTGCCGCGGCGGAAAGAGCGTCGGGCAGCGTCCGGTTCGCGGCGAGCATAAAGGCGACCGTGTGCAAGAACCGCATCAGGGCGATTCTGGCGTAAATCGTCCCAATGACCGGCATCCATCGCCAAAACCGACCACTGAAAGGGGCCAGCACGGGCCATTTGTTTTTGGCGCTTCGCCACAGGAAATAAAGGATCAGGATGACGCCCAGCGCTACCCACCAGTAATCGCTGAATCCGTGTGAAAGGGCAATCACGCTCAAGGTTAAATCCGGCAGATTCGCCCCGAAACTCTGAAACATCTCTTCGAAAGTGGGAATGACAAAAATCAAGAGCATCGCCATCAATAAAAATAGAACAACTGCCATCATGAGCGGGTAGTCAATCACTGCTTTTATCGATTGTTTATTCTGTGGGTCCAGAATCGTAATCCTTTCCAGGAAGGCGACGCATTGCTGGAGCATCGCCGGGCCGCGATGATCCTGTTCAGCCCGGCGCACCAGGTCAGTTAGAAAGGGATAAAAGACGCGGGGATATTGCGCGAGACCGTCCGCAAGCCCCCGACTTTTCGCGTAGCTGTCCTGAAGTGTCTGCAAAAACCGCCGGGAGTCCGTTGGGCCGGGACCGGTTTTCAGGATCGCCAAAGCTTCGCCGGGAGGTACGCCTCCGGTCTGGTAGCGGTCCAGTTGATGAAGGAGATCGAGGAAGCGTTCTCGATCAGTCGAGGCATGGCGTTTGAACATCGGAAAGAGCCTCAAGGCGGTGAAAGTGGGAGCGACGGTTGGCAAGTTGGCGTCCGGGTGTCGAGCTAAACCCGTGTATGAAGCGGCATTTGACGCGATTGCGGAAACGGTCACTGGGTGGCAAGCGAGCGCTGGCGTTGCGGGAGTTTGCGCTGGGTCTGGAGTCGCTGGAGCGGTTTGTCGCCCGCGAACCGCTGCGCCGGGTGCATGAATGCGTGTTCGGAGTGCTGGCGCTGGAGTCGGAGCCGGTCGATCCGAGGTTGTGAACGCGACTCCCGATGTTGTTGTGCGCCAAATCTGAATCTCGGAAATACGTGAGGGAACCCGATCTGTTTCTGCTAAATCACCCGCTGCCGGTTATCGAAATCGTCGCGACCGATTTGCTAAAACCGAATTGCAGGACTATTACGGATTTCTCTGCTTTCAGGCGAAACACTTTGATACATCCAGAACTACGACGGGTAATTCTTTTTCAGGAGTTTCGGCAACACCGAGCATGTAGTTGCTATCGACACGGCTTCCAGTCGCCTCCTCCATGGTCCGCCAGTTATCCCATAATAATGGCTCAATGGCGATCACTTCATCAATAACCAAGGCAGCCAAGCGGTTATTGAACTCAAGAATAACCGCGATTTCGCGGTTGTGATTCCGGTAGGTCTGCTTTACATCGCTGAACAGACTGCGCATGATGCGTAGCTCATGATCTTTCCGATCCTGAATCAGTGCAAACGCCTCAGCGTAATGGCCTTCATATTGCAATTTTTCAATCTGTATGGCGATGCCATGAACGCTCTGATGCGGTTTGTCAAATTGAATAAGCAGACTTTTCAGTAAGACGTCCTCCGTCTTCGGCAGAAAGTGATCGTACCACTGGCCGAATTTGCACCGATGCGGATCGGTGGCCAGCGTGAATTTCTTTTTCTCCTGAACACTCTCAGTGAGCGTATCAATCCAGTAAACATGATCCTGTTCCCGAGCGTCCATCAATTCCACAAATTCA
>JAUPTV010000183.1 GCA_030917925.1 Pseudomonadota bacterium | reverse complement strand
AAGCACTCAATTTCAGACGTTGTTTGTTTTTTTGTACTGACGATCAGCAAGCTGGTTGGAAATGTTTTGAGCACTGGCAACAAGATAAAGTGCAGAGTTTGCAACATTGCTTCTGGCCTTCCAGTGATTCGGCTCTTGTGGCTCAGACTCTATTGACTCGTGAACCCCTCAAATTATTTGAAGGTCAACAAAACTCTTATGTCTCACCAGCTCAAGAAGAGCTGCAACTGATTGGAGCTAAGTCTCTCCTTGGTATAGCCCTGCGCAGCTCAGTCGGTACGCACGGCGTAGTGATTTTGCAGCAGTGCGATTATCGCCGTGCCTGGACTAAAAACGAAATCGACATGGTGCAAAATGTCGCTGTCCGGGAGGTCGCGCAATTGCATGGCGGAACGATTAGCGTGGACAACATGCGAGATATTGAGGGAAAGGTCACCGGCGTAGCGGCGTCTCTAACGCTACCGATGGTCTGATCACCCGGTTCACCCAATCCCCACATTCTCCCCATAATCCGCCCATCACCCGCTCATATTGAGCAGGTAAGCTGTCCGGGTACATTCCACAAGGGGGAACCTTTCATGAAAAACGCGCTATTTACCAAAATCGTCCTGATTTTCCTGGTCACACTGATTCTCGCCGCCGGGCTGGCGCGTATCGGATTTCTGGTTGATGAGCGGATGGCTCGCCGTGACAGTGTGGTTGACGAAATCGCCGCCGCCACCGCCCGCGATCAAACCTTGATTGGTCCGGTGCTGGTCATTCCTTATACACGCATCATCAAGATGCTAAAGCCCGCAGACAAGGAGGACGGACGCATCCTGGAAGTCGAAAAACGTATCGCAGATCGCCTGTTCGTGCTGCCTGCCGAACTCGACGTACAAACCAGTCTGAATACCGAACCGGTGCGGCGCGGGCTGTATCAGGCCATCGTCTTCAGCGCCAGCCTGACGTTCAAGGGTCGGTTTGCCGCCGAGGGCGAACCGATCAAGCCCGGCGCTAACGAGCAGATTGTGGTCGGCGAACCGCGCCTGATTATCGGCATCAGCGACACGCGGGGGATTTTGCGGGCACCAGCATTGACCTGGGGCGAGCAGCGCAGCGACTTTCTGCCGGGGACGGGGGAAGAACGGATGGCCAACGGCATTCAGGCTCGCCTCAATGGCCTGAATCTCCAAAATCTGTGGTCCACCGAATTCGCTTTTACCCTGGATATCCGTGGTACACAGTCCATCAGCCTCGCGCCGGTGGGCGACGCCACACGCATCGCGGTGCGCGGCGGCTGGCCGCATCCCAGTTTCTTCGGCCAGTTTCTGCCAGAAGCACGCACCGTCACCCCCGAAGGTTTCACCGCGACCTGGGCGACCACCCGACTGGCGGCCAATATGGAACACCATTTGAACGCTTATTTACGCAGCAATCAGGGATTAAGCGGCAACGGCTTGATCGGAGTACGGTTTGTCGAACCGGCTGACAGCTATGTGCAAAGCGACCGAGCGATGAAATACGGTCTGCTGTTCATTGGCCTGAGCTTCATCGCCTTCTTTCTGTTCGAGGTGCTGCGGCGACTGGCGATTCATCCATTGCAATACGGCCTGACCGGCGCGGCGTTGACGCTGTTCTATTTGCTGTTGTTATCGCTGTCGGAACACATCGGCTTTGCGCCGGCTTATGCGGTGGCGACCGTTGGCTGTGTCGCGCTCATCAGTTATTACCTGATTCATGTCCTGGGGAGCATCGCCTGGGGACTGGGGTTCGGGGCGCTGCTCAGTGGCGTGTTCGGCATTCTCTATGTGCTCATCAGCCTGGAGGATTATGCGTTGCTGGCCGGTTCGCTGACGCTATTCGGGTTCCTCGCGCTGGCGATGGTGCTGACCCGGCAGGTGGACTGGTATCAGTTAAGCGAGGGTTTAACGTCCGGACACAAGCGATTCAATACGGCTTCCGGGTCGAATAACGATTCCGGGGAAACCTTGAACGTTTGATGATGGAAATGCCCATTGCGGTCCATCCGATACTGAACACGGTACTTTTCCGGATGGGCCTGCAATTCACGGATGCCGGTCAATAGTGCATCAATATCTTCGTCAGTGGAATACAGGCCCAGACTGGCCCGCACCATGCCCCGCCACGGTTCAATCAGCGCGTCAGCATCGTCCGCATCAGGATCAATTTCCAGTTCCCACAACTCCGGCTTGAGCAACTCGCGAACGTAGGGATGAGCGCAAAAACAGCCATTGCGGACGGCGACGTTGTGATAATCGTTCAGCACGGCAGCGACCAAACCATGCTCCAGACCGGCCAGATTGAAAGAAACCACCCCCAGGCGCGGGGTGCGCTCCGGGTCGGGATCGCCATAGACACGCACGCCGGGAATAGCGGTTAATTCCGCCAACAAGCGCCGCAATAACCGTTGTTCGGCAGCGTGAACGGCTTTCATGCCCATACGTTGCAACACATTCAACACCGCGCCAAGCTGCACCGCGCCGGGGATATTGGGCGTACCCGCTTCCTCACGGTCAGGAAAGCGGTCCGTAACCCGATAATCGCTCACACTGACCTCATCGACCATGCCACCGCCCAGTTCATCTGGCTCCTGACCTTCCAGCAAAGCCCGCCGCACCACCATCACGCCGGGCGATCCCGGCGCATACAGCTTGTGGCCGGAAAAAACGATGGCGTCCAGTTCCCGCTCTGCCGCCCCGGTGTCGCTGATGGCCAAAGGCGCATGAGCGACAAATTGCGAGGCGTCCACCACAACCCAGGCTCCGTGAGCATGAGCCAGTGCCGCGATGTCATGCACTGGATTCACGATGCCCGTCACGTTGCTGGCGGCGGATACGGCGATATAGTTAACCCGGCCTGCATATTGCTTGAGTAACCGTTCCAGCGCGGCCAGATCGACGGCCCCTGATATTGGCGCAGTTCCCATCAACGGAATGTGGATAACCTGGCCGGCGTACTTGCGATGGGGCAGGTCGTTAGAGTGATGCTCCATCAGCGAGGCCAGCACAATGCCCCGCTCGGGACGTTGCGCCGCCAGAATGCGGGCTAATCGGTTCAAACTGGCCGTACTGCCGGTCCCGGAAAAGCAGGCCAGATGACGCTCTGTATCCGTTGAACCGACAAAATTGAGCACTTGTCGATGCGACCAGTCGTAGGCATGGTTAACAATCCGGGCGGAGAAATGCGCCTGACTGTGGGTGTTAGCGTAGTGGGCCAATAGCTCGTCGGCAACCTGCCGGGCGCAGCGCAGAGCCAGGGTCGAAGCGGCGGAATCGAGGTAATGACGGCGGGTTAGGCGGCCATTAACAAGGGGATAGCAAGTATCAAAGGCGATGAAATGCTTCTTCAAATTAACCGGTCGTGTTGAGTCGCTCATGGCTCTCGCTGGCTATTTTAATGTATTATTAAAACAACAAAAAAATAGAAAAATTGGCTTTTTTATACAAAAGCGGTTTGCAATCAGTTTGCAATAAGTCTACAATTAAATTTAGTAAAAAAATAACATTAATTAATTGAATTTAAATAAATTATAATTTGATTTTAAAATCATAACCTTACCTGATGGGTCCAAAATATTAGTGTCAAAAACAT
>JAUPTV010000182.1 GCA_030917925.1 Pseudomonadota bacterium | reverse complement strand
GTGAAAAGTTTCAGGAAAATACGGATTAAATCCGCATTGTTGCTATTAATTTCATAAGGTTAAAAGGTTTCCTTCCACTTTATGGATATATCTTACCTTCCCGCCCCAGAAAAAGGAAATTGGCGTCATGAAGATGTTTGATGGCTTCCCCTGCTCAGTTATTTCATCAATAGCATGATTTATAAGTGTAAAAATTAAATGATGGTTCGCGATCAGCAGAGAATCGAGAAAGTCTTTTATTTTCATTCTATTTATCAGTGGATTACACATTTAATAAAAACACCGTTTTTTAAATTTAATATTTAATTTTATCAATTAGTTAAAATAAATCAGCGGTCTTTCGGTGATTTTTTTACGTTGTAGAAAGGTACTTTTTGCCGAAAGCATGGTATGCTTCGATCCATGGTGTTTTAGAAATACGAGATAACTGACTGCTTTAAAAGCAGAATTTTTGATCTCACCCTGACCATTCATCGAGGTAGACTCTTGAACGAACGCAACGAACCCCGCTTCCAGGCCCGGTTTCCCCGCTCGAGGGTTGCCGGTTTTCCGCCCATCGCGTTGATGATCGCTTTGGCGTTATCCATAGGCTTACCGACTACCGCAGACGCTGGGGGTAAAGAGGGCAAAAAACCAGCCCATGCCGCCAAGGTAACCGGAGGTCAACAAGTCGGCAAGGCGTCCTGGTACGGACCAGGATTTCACGGCAAAAGAACCGCCAGTGGCCAGCGCTTTGACCAACATGCGCTGACTGCCGCCCATCCGCGCCTGCCTTTGGGGAGCCGGGCCAAGATCACGAATCTCCGCAACGGCAAGGTGGTCGAAGTGACGATCAATGACCGTGGACCCCATGGGGGCGGACGAATCATTGATCTCTCCCGCGCCGCTGCGCAACGACTGGCTATGGACGGCGTCGCCCGCGTCAGCATTGTAGCGATCACGGATTAACCCTTATTTTCTGAAATTACCTTTGAATTTACCCCGTTTTTTGATTTTTGCCATCGCTGGCTGGTCCGGTTTTTTCGTCATGGCCATTGAAATGTTGAGTGGGCGGATTCTCGCGCCAAACTTTGGTAACAGCATTCATGTCTGGGGCGCGATTATCACCATCTTCATGCTGGCCCTGTCCGTTGGCTACTTGCTGGGCGGCCAGTGGTCGGTAAATCAACCGTCCTTGCGCCGTCTGGCTTTGATCCTTATCATCGGCGCGGTCGCTACGCTGCCGGTCATCGTCCTGGGCGATACAACGCTCGACTGGATTTTCGGAAAAGTTCATGATCCGCGATATGGCTCGCTACTGGCGGCAACCCTGCTGTTTTTTATTCCCACTGCGGTATCGGGTATGGTGTCTCCCTACGCCGTGCGCCTGCTGGTCGCAGAATCGCGCCTGAGCGGCCACTTCGCCGGACAGCTCTATTTTGTTTCCACCTTTGGCAGCGCAGCGGGAACTTTGCTTACATCGTTCTATTTCGTGCTGTATTTCGAGATCCAGCAGATTATCACCGGATTGATTAGCGTTTCGCTGATTCTGGGAGCGCTCGCCCTGTTGCCCGGACCTGCCACTGATGAATCACGGTAGAAAAATCAAAGTACTACTGGCTCTTCTCGCTTCCATCATGACGCCATCCATCGCCATAACCCAAGTCATTCATAACGAAAAATCCCTCTACCGCAATATCCTCGTTTATGAAGAGGAAGGGCAACGCTGCCTCAGCTTTAGCCGCAAGAACGAAAATGCCCGGCAAACCTGCCAATTGTTGAGTAATCCGCATGAGTTTGTATTCAGCTACACCCGGATGATGATGGGGGCGTTGTATCTGAACCCGCATCCACGGAACATCCTGATTGTCGGCCTTGGGGGAGGCGTTTTGCCAACCGCGCTGGCCAAAATCTATCCGGATACCGCGATTGATGTCGTGGAGATTGACCCGGCAGTGGTCAAGGTCGCCCAGGAGTTTTTTGGTTTTCAGCCGAGCGGAAAGGTCCAGGTCTTTGAGGAGGATGGCCGGGTTTTCATCAAACGCGCCGTGCGTGCCGGACAGCGCTATGATCTGATCATGCTGGACGCCTTTGACCATGAGTACATCCCCGAACATTTGTTGACCCGTGAATTCCTGCAGGAAGTCAAAGCGCTATTGACGACGGACGGCGTACTGGCGGCTAATACCTTTTCCAGCAGCCGCCTCTATGACCATGAATCGGTCACTTATACCGAGGTATTCGGCGATTTCTATAATCTGCGGGTCAAACTGAAAAATCGCGTCATTCTGAAAAAGCAGGATGGTTTGCTGACCAAGGAAGCGATTGAACATAACGCCAGCCAACTGGAAGATCGCCTGAAGCCTTTGGGGTTTGGCCGTGAATGGCTCCTGCCACTGTTTTCGACCAAACCCGACTGGAATACCAAAGCCCGTATCCTGACTGATCAGTATTCTCCATCCAACCTGCTCAATGCCTTATTCTAATCGTCCATCATAATAGCTGCTTGCAACAGGGCAGCATGGCGGTCGTTAAAAATCCCCTTATTTAAAGTCCAACCTACCTTCTTTACCTTTTAAATCCTACACTATTTGAATCTTGTACTATGCACCAACTATCCTGGGAGGCGCTGTGTTAATCGTTCATGTTTTTGTGCATGTCAAACCGGATTGCGTTGACGCCTTCAAAGCGGCTTCGCTGGAAAACGCCCACCATAGTGTCCAGGAGTCCGGCATCGTCCGCTTTGACGTGATTCAGCAAATCGATGATCCCACCCGCTTTGTGCTGGTCGAGATCTATCGCACTGCCGACGCCCCGGCGCTGCATAAGGAGACCGCTCATTACGCGACCTGGCGCGACACGGTCGCTGACCTGATGGCGGAACCCCGGAGCAGTGTGAAATACGCCAATCTGTACCCGCAGGATGCCGGTTGGGACTATCCGGCAACGCCGGATGCCTGATGAACTGGAACTGCAAACGCCTTGGCTACGATTAACCGCCCGGGCCTGGGGACCACCGGAAGGAACGCCCGTCCTGGCGGTGCATGGCTGGCTGGATAATGCCGCCAGTTTTGATGCGCTGGGGCCGTTGTTGCCAGGTGTTCGACTGGTGGCGATGGATTTACCCGGTCACGGTCGATCCGGTCATCGCCCGCCCGGCGTCCCTTACCATTTTGTGGATTTCATTCCTGATGTGGTCGCTGCGGCGGATGCGCTGGGCTGGAAACAGTTTGCCCTGCTGGGCCATTCCATGGGCGGCGGCATCGCCAGTTTCATCGCCGCGATTCTGCCGGAGCGGGTGACCCGGTTGGCGATGATTGAAGGGTTGGGACCACCGACCAGTCAACCGGCGGATGGTCCGGTCAATCTGCGCAAGTCCATGGTGCAAATGGACGCGCTGCGGCGCAAACGCCCCCCGATTTATCCCGGTGTGGAAGCCGCTATTCAGGTGCGTTGTCAGGGGAGTGGTCTGTCGTGGTCGGCAGCAACACGGCTGGTTGAACGGAGTTTGCAACCGGTCGGCGCGGGCTTTGCCTGGCGGACTGATCCCCGACTGCGTTTTGTGTCGCCGCTCTATCTTAGTGAGCCGCAGATTCTGGCCTATATGGAGCGGATTCAAGCGCCGGCGCTGCTGATCTGTGGCGACGCGGGTTATCTGGTCAAGCGGACCTATATGCAGGATCGCTATGCCCGCCTCGCCGAGTTGACCGTTAAGATCGTGCCCGGCGGCCATCATCCCCATCTGGAAGACCCCGAACCCTGTGCTCGGTTGCTCAGACCGTTTTTTGCTATGGCGGCATCAAAACAGGCAACAGTTGCCGCCGCCATCCTCCCCATAAGCGGGGAGGGAGAGGGCGTCTGAACCAGCCTTCGGGAAGCGCAAGCAATTAGAGCGTAGGAACGCCCAGCACTGGTGGGGCGGGTTTCAGCACCACCGCACTGAGCGGCGGTAAATCCAGGACGATGGAAAACGCAAAGCCGTGGCTGGAAAATTCCTCAGCGCTGACCTTCCCGCCCGGCACGGTCAATCCAAAACCGCCATACTCCTTGGCATCACTGTTCAACAACTCCCGATAGACGACCGGATACGGCATACCGATCCGGTAATTCGGGCGCGACTGGTCGGAGAAATTCAGCACAAACACCAGCGCATCGCGAGGATCGCGGGCGCGGCGCTGGAACGCCAGCACATTGGTCTCCGCGCCATTGGCATCCAGCCATTCAAAACCGGCTCCGTGGAAATCAACTTGATGGAAAGCCGGTTCACGGACATACAGCTTGTTCAGCGTCGCCAGAAAACGCCTTAATCCCTCATGTGGCGGCATCTTGGCTCGCACCCAGTCCAGTTCGGTATCGTGATTCCATTCGCCGGGCTGGCCAAATTCCCCGCCCATGAACAGCAGTTTCTTGCCGGGATGGCCGTACATGAAGGCGTACAGCAACCGCAGGTTAGCGAACTGCTCGCGCTCATTACCGGGCATCTTGCCCAACAGCGACTTCTTCAGATGCACCACCTCATCATGCGACAGCGACAGGATAAAGTTCTCATTGAAGGCGTAGACCAGACCAAAGGTCAGCTTGTCATGATGGTGGCGGCGATGCACCGGCCCTTTCTGCATGTAGAACAGCACATCGTGCATCCAGCCCATGTTCCACTTGAAGCCAAAGCCCAGTCCGCCCATGTCCGCTGGCCGGGAGACATTCGGCCAGGCAGTCGATTCCTCGGCGATCATCAACACACCGGGGAACCGGGCATGAACCACTGCGTTGGTGTGCTTGATAAATTCAATCGCTTCCAGATTCTCGTTGCCGCCGTATTTATTCGGAATCCAGTCCTTTTTGGAATAATCCAGATACAGCATCGAGGCCACCGCATCCACCCGCAGGCCGTCAAAGTGGAAGGTGTCCAGCCAGTACAGGGCGTTGGCGATTAGGAAGTTTTCCACCTCATGCCGACCATAGTTGAAAATCAGCGTCCCCCAGTCGGGATGCTCGCCCTGACGCGGGTCGGCATGTTCGTAAACGCAGGTACCATCAAACCAGGCCATGGCGTGAGCGTCTTTGGGGAAGTGCGCTGGCACCCAGTCGAGAATGACGCCGATGCCGTTCTGGTGGCAGCGGTCAATCAATTCCATCAGATCATCCGGGCGGCCAAACCGGGCGGTCGGCGCATAGAAATTGGAAATCTGGTAGCCCCAGGAGGGACCGTAGGGATGCTCAGCCAGCGGTAAAAATTCAATATGCGTGAAGCCCATTTCCAGCACATAAGGAATCAGTTGATCGGCCAGTTCCCGATAAGACAGGAATTCCCCATCCGGTTTGCGCCGCCAGGATGCGGCATGAATCTCATAAATGGCGACCGGTTGCCGCCAGGCCGGTTGCCGCATCCGCTCCTGCATCCACGCCCCGTCGCGCCAGACATGTTTACCCGCCCGGTCATAAACGATACTGGCGGTGCCCGGCGGGACTTCGGTATGGAACGCGAAAGGATCGGTTTTCAGGAACACGTTGCCGTTGCGGGCCAGGATTTCAAACTTGTACAGCGCACCCTCGGCCAGACCGGGGATGAACAATTCCCAAATCCCGGAACCGGGTCGCAGCCGCATCGGGTGGCGGCGACCATCCCAGTGGTTGAACGCGCTGACCACGCTGACCCGCTGGGCATTGGGTGCCCAAACCGCGAAATTGATGCCGCGCCGCCCGGCCACCTCGGCGGGATGCGCGCCGAAATTCTCGTAAATCTGGTAATGATTGCCCTCGGCGAACAGGTAGCAGTCCTGGTCGCTGAGGATCGAGAACGTCGTGGCGTAGGGATCAGCAAACGTATGCGGCTGGCCGTGTTCCAGGGCGCTGATCTGGTAGCGCAGATCCTCCGGTTCTGCCGCGACCACCGTTTCAAACAGGCCGCCCGCATAGATCGGTTGCAGGGCATACAGCAGATGCGGCTGGCGCTCGTTCAACAGCCAGGGTGATTCCGCATCGGGCAGCAGGGCGCGCACCACGCTCAACCCGGCCTCACCCAGCGGATGCGGACCCAGCAGGTCATGCGGATTCGTATGCCGACCCTCGATCAGCGCCTGGTGTTCAGTCGGCTTCAACGTCAGTGGTGGCGCATCGTCGCGCAGCAGAAAGCGCAGACCCTCGCAGTTCTCCGACTGACCCAGCCGGGCAACCAGGGTGCGGACGTCAGTGCGCAGGGCGTCAATGTGGTAAACCTGCCGCCAAAACCGGGCGTTAGCAGTGAGAACGTTGCGTACTTCCGGTCGTTCCAGATTGAACGCCAGCATCCCCGGCTGGCCGGGAACGTCCACATCGTAAAGCCGCGAGCCATCGAACCAGGTCAATTCCTGACCCTCACGCGGAATCTGCGCGGGAATCCAGTCGAGAATGACGCC
>JAUPTV010000181.1 GCA_030917925.1 Pseudomonadota bacterium | reverse complement strand
TGCTGAATCAACATCTCCCGCACATGGCCCAGCGTCACCCGCTCACCAATCGCCCGTACACATAAACCATGAAACGCACTCAACCGCGCCTGAAACGTCGCATTGCCCGCCTCCTGCTCGGTAATCAGCGCCGCCAGCCGCTCAATCACCGTTGGCAAATCCCGGCGAAACTGCGCCGCTGCCTGCTCAAACTGTTCCACTTCCGGCGGGCGAAACGCAAAAAACCGAGTCAACAACCCGGCCAGCGCCTGATCATTCGCCAGCAACACCCGCTGCACTTCCTGCCCGTTCTGCAACAACACCGCCTGCACCGTATCCTCAAACAGCATGTTGTCGCTCGGATAACCCTTGCGCAGCTTGGCCTCAATCTCCCGATCCAGATGATCCTTGGAATCCTTCGCCTCCCACCAGCCATGCGCCAACCGCAAGCGATCCAGCAACACGCCATCCGCCCGCAACATCGTCCCCTCACGCCCCCGGAACGGCCACTCCCGCGCCAGAATCAACTGATGATCGCGCCCATAATCCTCCAACAACCCGGCAAACGCCGGCGACAACGTGCCTTCATTATCGGCCCCGGCAATGCGGCGCAAATCATCCAAACGGCGGCGGTAGTGATCAATATAGTGGAGCATGGAGTAGTCCCTGGAATGAGTCGAATTCAAGCGGAATCCAGTGTAGTCTAGCCCGAAACAATGCAGAGGTAATCGCGCATGTCCTACCCGGCAACCCGTCTGGCATTTACCTATGACGACTATCTGGAATGGGAACACCACCTGATGCTGCGTCATGAATATATCCGTGGTGAAGTATTCGCCATGTCCGAGACGTCCGACCTGCATAATGAAATCTCATTGAATTTCTATACCTTACTCCGCCAGCACCTGCGCGGTACGCCCTGTCGGGTGTATATGGCCGATGTCAAAGCGCGGGTGGAAACGGCGGATTGCTGTTTCTATCCCGATGTTCAGGTGACCTGCGCCCAGAGCGATCTGGCCGACCGCTACGCCAAGCGTTCCCCGGTATTAGTGGTGGAAGTGCTTTCCGACTCCACTGCTGCGTTTGACCAGGGAGACAAATTTGCGTATTACCAGCAACTGGACAGCCTGCGGGAATATGTGCTGGTCGATCAGAAACGCATCCGGGTCCAGATCTACCGGCGACAGAGTGGACAATGGCAAGCCGAAACGATGGGGCCGGGTAGTCAGTTACATCTCGAAAGCGTTGATCTGGACTTCCCGATAGAGGCTCTCTACGAGGATTTGAGCGCACCGGTTTAAGGTGATTTCCTCAAATGAAATTCCCCCCTTTATCGCCTTTCCCGGTGAAAGCCGGATTTCCGGATTCCCCTCCGTGGCTAAGGAGGGGTGGCCCGTAGGGCCGGGGTGGTTCGGGATGTCGGCTACGCATTGACCGGTTTAATACGTTCCACGCTGGTGCGCAGCGTCCCATCAGCATGAAATTCAAACCAGCGATAACCGGGCGGCACGTCATCAACCTGCGGTCCCGGCGCACCGGGTTTGAACTGCACCGAAGTCGCCGGAGCCGCCAGCAGATGAACCGAATTCCGCACATCAGCGAATTCCGCGTGAATATGGCCCCAGACCACCGCCCGCACCTGCGGATAATTGTCCAGCACCGCAAACAGCGCCGCGTGATTACTCACCATCATCGTATCCAGCCAGGATGTCCGGCTTGGCACCGGGTTATGGTGTAGACAGACCACGGTATGCAGATCGGGCCGCAGCGCCAGGATCGTATCCAGCAACGCCAATTCCGCATAGCCCAGATGCCCGTCTGGCGTTCCCGGAAAACTCGAATCCAGCAGCACAAATTGCCAGTTGCCCACCACGAAGTGCTGCTTCCGCCCTATCACGTCCCCGCGTAGCGTCCGACTCATCACTGCCGGAAAATCGTGATTGCCGGGCAGACAGTAGGCCGGAATTCCCAGCGGTTTCAGCATCTCACGCACGCGGTGGTAGGCATCCGGGTCATCGCCGACCAGATCACCGGTCATCAGCAGGAAATCCGGTTGAGGATGCCGGTTTTGGATGCACTCCAGCACGGCGTTCAGGCTAACGTCCACATCGACGCCCCATAGTCGCGTACCGGATTGAGATTTAAGATGCAGATCACTGATCTGGATAACCCGCAACGGGGCGGCGGTAGACATAGCGGTATTCCTGTGAAAGCGGAGCCAAGCGATTGCGGAGGGTATCGGTATCACACGGATGCGGTATCGTGCTTCAGACTCGGCAAAATCTCCAAGCAATCCCCACAGTACAGCGTGGCGTTGCCGATGATGGTGGGGTTATTCATGCGGCTTTTTTCATCCCCACTAAATCCCCCATGTCTTCAAGACCTATTTCTTTTGGATCGATGCCGGTTTCGTTCGCCAAGCTGGCCAACTGTGAAAATATCTCGTAATACGCCATGGCTCGCCCTTGATCATAAACAGTAGTTTGGTTAATCCGCTGTGCCCGATCCGCAAGGGTCGCAATCGCCTCTTGCAACAGATAACGATAATCGGCTTGTTTACCCATTATTTCTCTCCCGCAGAATGCCTTTCATAATCTCAATCTTCATCCCGAAATCCATAATTTCCTCTGGCCATAACGTGGATACCAGATGAGCTAAATGCTGCTCAGTAATATCAGGTCGCACATATCGCATTGGATTATCAATTTTATCTTGATGCTCCTTGATTCTTTTTGTAAACGACCGGATTGATTTTTCTATTTCTGGCGTTCGCTGATTGCGGTATCGAGTATACACGCCCTCATGTCGCCCGCCCGCTTTCGCTACCTCATACGCATTGGACACATCGCCCCCGGCCTTTGTTGCTGTCATCAGCCCATCTTGCCCCACATCCCCCATACTCTTCCACCGATGCCACTTAATCACAAAATTGGCGATTCCATGAGAAATGGAATTACAGCGTTTTAATAAACACTTTGGAACGGCGCTGCCAGTTATACATCGTCTGTTTACGCACCGGCAGATCAGCTACTTCCGCCGGTTCAAAGCCGCGTTCGCGGAACCAGTGCGCGGTGCGGGTCGTCAGCACGAACAACCGGTTCAGACCCTGATTCCGGGCCTGGCGCTCAATAAATCGCAGCAACGCATCGGCGCGACCACTATTACGATAGCCCGGATGCACCGCGACACAGGCCAGTTCGCCCAACCGTTCCTCCGGGAAAGGGTAGAGCGCCGAACAACCAATAATGGTGCCGTCACGTTCCAGCAGGCTGAACCGGTCAATTTCCATTTCCAGCCGTTCGCGTGACCGACGCACCAGCGTCCCGTCTTCCTCCAGTGGCCGGATCAACTCCAGCAGACCGCCAATATCGTCAATGGCCGCCGACCGCAGCCCTTCGTAAATATCAGCAGTAATCAGCGTCCCCACCCCATCGCGGGTAAACAGTTCCAGCAGCAAAGCGCCATTGACCTGCCGACTCAGAAGATGGACGCGACGCACCCCGGCCTGGCAGGCGCGTAACGCCTGCTGGAGATGGCGGGTGATTTCTTCGGTGAGATCGCGGCGTTCGGCCAGTAAGTGTTGGGCATCGCTGGGACTGAGTTCGCGGATCGGTCGCCCGGTAGCAGCATCGCAAAGCGTCGCGCTTTCACTGAGTACCAATAGCTTATCCGCCCGCAACGCCATGGCGGCGGCAGTGGCCACGTCTTCGGCGCTGACGTTGAAAATTTCCCCAGTCGGCGAATAACCCAGCGGCGACAGCAACACAATCGCGTCCTGATCCAGCCACAGGCGAATCGCCCGGTCATCAATCCTCCGCACTTCGCCAGTGAAACCGAAATCCACACCATCGCGCACCCCGAGCGGGCGGGCGGTAATCAAATTCCCGGACACCACGCGCAAACGAGCGCCCTGCATCGGCGAATTAGCGACGCCCATGGACAGACGCGATTCAATCCGAATGCGCAGTCGCCCCACCGCCTGTTTAATCAGCGGTAAATCCTCAGCGTCCGTGATGCGCAGACCCTGGGCATAGCGCGGTTCCCGACCGGCTTCCTGCAACCGCGCCTCAATCTGATTCCGTGCGCCGTGGATAAGCACCAAGCGAATACCGAGACTGTGTAGCAGGGCGAGATCGTGAATCAGGCTGGAAAAACTGTCGGCCTCAACCGCAGCGCCGCCGAACGACACGACAAAAGTTTTGCCGCGATGGGTGTTGATGTACGGTCCGGCCTGGCGGAACCATTGAACAAAGGGGTCAGAGTGCATGAAGGGGACTGGTCAGAGGTCAGGGTTGTGATTGGAGCATCAGCCGATGTTGTGGTGGTCCCGGTTCCAGCGGCGTCGGCCGTCCCGCAGCCCAGGCATCGTGCCCGGCGCGATAGTACGGTGACAGTGGATGGCCGCTTTGCCCGCCGGGACTGTGCAGAATCGCTGAAGCTTCCCGGCCCGGCGCAACCACCAGCCGTTGCGAAGCGCCATTGGTTGCCGTCTGCAAGCGGGGCATATACAAATCGCCCGGCAAGCGTTGCATTGGAATATCCAGCCAACCGCTCAACCACGGCAGGATACGGCTAAAGGGATGCCGGATATGCACCGGTTGCGCATCGCCCCAGGTCTTAGTCGCCAGTGGCCGACCATCAGCGGTCAGTTCCGTTAGCACCGCATCAGCGGCGTCCTGCAACAGCGCGGGCCAATCACGGTAGCGCGGGTCGAGCAGATGCGGCGGTTGTTGGGCGACCAGTTGCCACAACGGGCCTTCGTGTTGCCGGAAGGCGCTGTAATCGAAATCGGGATCAACGTCCTGGCAGGCGGCGATCAACGGGGCAAATACTCGTTCCCGCACGGCCAAGCGGAAAGTGCGCACGGCCCGGTAGCCGACGGAATCCGGCGCGGCCCGCTGTCCCCAGTCCGTGACGAACTTTCGCAATTCTTCATAGCGTGGATCAGCGGTCAGCCGTGCCAACGTCGTCAACAGCACCTCGCGCCAGCGTTCCAGCAACAGCGCTCGGTCATCGAGTTGCAGGGTCAGAAAATCGGCTTCGGCGAACTGTTCACGGGTCAGCAGCGCATCGCGGATTTGCCGGGCGCGAGCGCCCAATGCATAGCCGCCATCACCCACCACATCCAGCCAGGCGTTGGCAACCACTCGACCATTTGCGGTCCAGAGTCGGCCACTGGGCGGATCGACGATTTGCGGATACTCCGCCGGTTCCAGCCAGCCATTCCAGCCGCGTTGACCCTCCGCCCAGGCAGTGGGCAGGCGGCCGGTATGGCCAAAGCGGCGGGGAATTGTGCCGGTGAGCGTCCAGGCGATACGGCCATCGGCACCGGCCAGCAGGAAGTTCTGCGCTGGCGCTCCGGTTCGATGGGCAATGTCGAGCGCAGCTTCCAGCGTTTCCGCCTGCTCCAGTTCCATCAATTTCAAATTCACCGCCCGGAGATCATGCGCCACCCAGCGCAAGACGCGCTGGTGACCCTGATGATCGTGATCCAGCACCGGCCCCCAGATCGTTTCCAGAATCTCCAGCGTTTCAGCAGGGCCATCCTTGACCCGGATGATTTCCCGGAAAGTCTGGAAAGGGCGGGGACCGTCGGGTGTGCGGTAGGTCGCCGCACTATCGCCAGGTTCCAGCAACACCAGATCCGCCCAGTCGCCTTCACTATTCGTATAGCCCCAGGCGAGATAACCGTTGCTACCAGCCACCATCGCGGGCGCACCGGGCAACGTGACGCCAGAAATGCGGCGTTCCTGGCCCTGCGCATCGCGATACATGAAAGTCGCCCGATACCAGATATTCGGGATGCGCAGCGTCAAATGCATGTCATTGGCCAGCATCGCTCCGCCATGCGCGGTCAAACGCCCCGCCACCGCCCAGTTATTGCTGCCGCGCGGCGAATCGGTTTCCCCGGTCAATGCCCACCTATTAACCGGGTACGAATTCCCCTCCTTGGATAAGGAGGGGTGGCGCGTAGCGCCGGGGTGGTTTGACAGCCCGACCCGATCAGCTTCCGAAATTGCCGTCGCCGTATTGAAAACCTCTGGGCCAGGCGGAGAGAGAGCAGCGAAGGGTTCACCTTGCAGTGGCGCATCCCAATCACCCCCGACCGGATCGAGAAAGTCCGCAAGCGCCAATGGCAACCGGTCGCGCAATAGACCACGCGCTGATTCAGTCAGCCATTGCCGATCCTGAAGATCCAGATACATGGCATAGACGACCAGTGCAGTATCTTCCGGTCGCCAGGGCTGGGGCGTCGCCCGCAGCAGCAGATACTCAAACGGCGATGTGGACAGGGCGGCGAGTCCGGCATTGACGCCTTCGGTGTAGGCGGCAATCAGCGCCTGTTCCGCAGCGGACAGGGTTGGCAGAAGGTGTTGGGCACGTTGCCGGAAACGGTGCAGACGATTGGCCCGATCCAGTCCCAGCGCCTTTGCGCCAAACAGTTCTGCCAGTTCGCCGGCGGCCCGGCGGCGGGTCAGGTCCATCTGGAAAAAGCGCTCCTGGGCGTGGATAACGCCCAAGGCGCGGGCAATATCGACGCGGGTTTCACCGCGAATCGTCGGAATGCCCAGTCCATCACGCTCAATGGCGACCGGCGCATTCAGGCCGGGCAGCGCGGCGACGCCATCCAGTTGCGGTAAACTCCCTTGCAACGCGACATACAGTCCAATCGCCGTGCTGACCAGCAGCGCCAGCAATAAGCCAGCGCCCCATTGTATCCGGCGAATCCGGCGACGCCGGCAGACATTTTCCCTTATGGTCATTGTGGAATCTCAATGGTCAGTTAACAGTGCATGGTATAATTTCACCGTTCGCTTCTATTCAACTTGCGGACACCCATCCTGATAACAACTTTGAGGAAGCCGCTATGGATCATCATGACAACAGCCGTCGTCGTTTCATCAAACTGACCGCCATGGGTCTAGCGGCGGTGCCATTCGCCAATGTGCTGCTCAGTGGAACCGCCAGCGCCGCCGATCTGATTAGCGAGTCTGATCCGGTCGCCGCTGCGATGAAGTACAAGGCTGATGCGACCAAGGCGCCAGAGCGCAAGGATACGACGGCGTTGTGCAGCAACTGCAATTTCTATACGGGTAAAGCGGGCGAAGCCAGTGGTCCTTGCGCACTGTTCCAGGGCAAGCTGGTTGCGGCTAATGGCTGGTGTACCGCCTGGGCCAAGAAGCCTGCATGATTTTTAGCGAGTAGCGAGTAGAGAATAGCGAGTGGCATGTACGAACTTGTTTTTTCGCTACTTCGCTACTTCGCTAACTCGCTACACCCTCACTTCCCCCGCTTTCGATCCAGTCGCCAGACGAAATCTTCAATGATCTTCTGGTAAAGCGTTTCCTTGAGTACCGCATCTTCAACGCCGCTATCAACATTGGGATTGTCGTTGATCTCGATGACCACAACGCCTTTGGCGGTCTGTTTTAAATCAACGCCGTAAAAACCGTTGCCGATCAGATTAGCGGCTTTGGCGGCGGTTTTGACCACGATTTCCGGCGCATCCTCAATCCGAAAGGTCTTGGCGTCGCCTTCGCGGACACCGCGCCCCTGACCAGGTTCATGCTGGTAGATTTGCCAGTGTTCCCCGGACATGAAGTATTGGCAAACAAACAGTGGCGTGCGGTTGAGCATCCCAACCCGCCAGTCGAATTCGGTGTAGAGAAATTCCTGCGCCAGCAATAGATCCGACGATTTGAACAACTTGCTGGCCATATCCAGCAGTTCAGCACGGTCGCTGACTTTGAAAACGCCGCGTGAGAACGAGCCATCGGGAATTTTCAGGACAATCGGGTAGGGGATTTCTCCATCAACCCGGTCGAGATTATCGCGGCGCACGATGACCGTTTTCGGTGTGCGAATCCGGTGTTGCCGCAGCAACTCGTCCAAATAGACCTTATTGGTGCATTTCAGGATGGAGTTGGGATCATCGATCACTACCATCCCTTCGCTCTCGGCCTTTTTAGCGAACTGATAGGTGTAGTGGTCAATCCCGGTCGTTTCGCGGATCAACAGCGCATCAAATTCCGCCAGTCGCCCGTAATCCTTCTTCTCGATCAGTTCGACATTGACTCCGCCTTCCCGCCCGGCTTTGACGAATTGTTGCAGCGCTTTGGTATTGGAAGGCGGCATCGCTTCCTTGGGATTGTGCAGAATCGCCAGGTCGTAACGGTAATTATTACGCGCCCGGGGTTGCCGCCAGCGTCGGCTCAGATAGGTCGCCAGTGCCCCCATAAACAGCTCTTCCTGTTCGACAGACAGCGAGTGCAGATGCAGGGCCTTGAGGGTAGCGATGCGCCATTTGCCCTGAAGCCGGAATTCCACGCGCAGCATGGGCGAGCGGAAAGCGTCGAACAGTTGCCGGGCCAGTTCCTGCAATTCCTTGACCGCGCATTGCCCGAAGAAAATGTCCAGTTCAAACGCGGTGGCGTTGAAGCCGGGCCGGGGCTTGCCCAGCACCTGCTGAACGTGGTCATCGAGATCTTCAATGTCGAGGCTGTAAATCGACTTGCGGCTGAGATCGTTCAGGGTGCGCACACTGGGGATGACCCGGTGGTGACGGGCTTCGGCCAGCAGCGAGCAGTAATAACCGACGCTCAGGTAGCGGTAACTGCGGCACAGGTTTAGTACCCGCAGGCTGCGGCCTGCCGAGGAATATTCAGGCTTGGCCAGATAATCCTTGGCGGTGACGACGGGCAATTTGGGAAAATGGGTTTTCCAGTCGGTGGGGTTTTCCACCAGAATGAGGTGATCAGCCATCGGTTTAAAGCGTCCTGACAAGCGGAAAGGCCATTACGACAACGGGAGGGTTAGAGGTTCCGAACGGGGAAGGGAACGGTAGAGAATGAGTACGGCTTTTTGTGCGGCCTTGCCGTAGCGGGCCATGCGCTGAAATTCGCGATGCGGGATGGGCATGTTCACTGAGTCGGTGAGGGTTTGGCCTTTCCCGATTTCGACCAGTGGATCGTGGACGTAGATGTAATGCTCATCAAAGCCGGTGACGACGACCCAGTGCGGGAAGCGTTCGCCGTAGATGCGCCAGGAACTGATGAGAACCAGGGGAATGCCGCCGGTCTCGAACTTTTGCCGCAATTCGTCCACGCTCAGACTGCCGCGCCGGAAGAGGATGGGTAGTTGGCCGAGTTCCTCAATCCAGTCTTCTTGCACCAGCCGCATCACTTCCTTTTTTTCCGGGTTGCGCACCGAATCGACCAGGAACGTTCCGTCTTCGTTGACATGGATTTCCAGATCAAAGCCGCGCCGGTAAGCGGATAACGCCAGTCCATAGGGACCACAGCCGCCGTGGCCGGAGGTCATAAAGATGGTGGTGGCTTCGCGCCAGAGCCGCAGTTCCAGCTTGCGGTCCAATTCCAGAGTAGGGTCCAGCGCTTTCATCGCCATCATCAGCGCCGCCGGGCCACAGGTGAAATCCAGCGTTTGCTGATAATACGGGACCTTGACCAGATCCAGATCGAGTTGCGGTGCCAGGCGTTTTTCAAAACGCAGCGCGGTCATCTGGTCTTGGTAATAGCCCAGCACTTCCTTGAACTGCCGGTAGCCGTGGCGGTGGAACAGGTTCAGCGACCGGGGATTATCCCGCCGCACTTCCAGGCGCATGGATACACAATCGCGTTCCAGCGCGGCCTGTTCCGCCGCCTCCAGCAGCCGGTCGCCGATTCGGCAACGGGCAAAGTCGGGATGCACGGCGATGGAATACAGCCGGGCCATGGACGTACCGCTGGAGAAAAGCAGCAGCACATAACCGCGAATCCGCTCACTCTCTTCTTCAAGCAGGGTGATGGCGTTGCCACGGGTCAACAAGTGGCGAAAGCTGCGGCGGGAGAGGCGGTCGGTGTTGAAACAGTGCAATTCAATCGCCAGCAGAGCAGGCAGATCATCGAGAAGAGCTTGGCGCAGCATGGCGATTAACGGCAATTCCACAGGCGGGAAACAGAGGCGGTGAAACCAGCGGGGACAGGCGAAACGGCTTGGGAACGGGGGCAAAGACAAGCGCGGGGTACCAATCGCTGAATCTTGCTATTATCGCCCGTATCAACCTCTATTGCCAGTGAAAATCATTATGCCGACCCTTTCGCCCCTGCTTTTGGAACGCCTTCGCCAACTCATCGCCACCCCTTCGGTCAGCAGCGTATCGCCGCAATTTGATCAGAGTAATCGGCCGGTCATTGATTTACTGGCCAACTGGCTGGATGACGCCGGATTCGCGGTGCGCATTGAGCCATTACCCGGTTATCCCGGCAAGGCCAACCTGATTGCGACGCTGGGCAGCGGGTCGGGGGGGCTGGTGTTGGCCGGTCATACCGATACGGTGCCGTTCGATGCTGGCCGCTGGCAGTTTGATCCCTTTGGCGGTGTGATTGCTAATGAACGGCTGTATGGGCTGGGTTCGGCGGATATGAAGTCGTTTCTGGCGCTGGCGCTGGCAGCCGCCCAAGCCTTTAACGCCAGCGATTTCCGCCAACCCCTGGTGATTCTGGCGACAGCGGATGAAGAAAGCAGTATGTGCGGCGCACAGGCGCTGACGGGACCGCTGGGCCGCCATGCGGTGATTGGCGAGCCGACCGGGTTAAAGCCAGTGCGGATGCACAAGGGCATTCTGATGGAGGCGATTCGGCTGGAGGGGCGTTCCGGCCATTCCAGCAATCCGGCGCTGGGGGTGAATGCGCTGGAGGGGATGCATGACGTCATTGGCGAGTTGTTGCGCTGGCGGATGGAATTGCAGGCGCGTTATCGCAATCCGCTGTTTGAAGTTGAGTTTCCGACGCTTAATCTGGGCCATATTCACGGCGGCGACAATCCCAACCGGATTTGCGCCGATTGCGAATTGCATATCGACATCCGGCCGTTGCCGGGGATGACGCTGGATGGATTGCGCGAAGAGTTGCAGGGGCGGTTGCAGCGCCTGGTCGCGGACCGTGAGTTGCAGTTGAGTTTCCGTCCGCTGTTTCCCGGCATCAATGCGATGGAAACCCCCGCTTCGGCGGACATTGTCCGGGCGACCGAGGCGCTGACCGGCGTAGCGGCGGGCGTGGTCGGGTTTGGCACTGAAGGGCCGTATTTGAACGCGCTGGGGATGGAGACGGTGATTCTGGGTCCTGGTAGCGTGGATTGCGCCCATCAACCGGATGAGTTTCTGCCGCTGGCGGCGATTGCACCGACGCTGGAGATTTTGCAGGGACTGATTGAGTGTTTCTGCGTCGAGCCGGCTTCGTCAATCACCCCACCCTGAAGGGCGAGGCTTGTGGTGGCTAAAACCGCAAGTCTGGATTGACCAGACTCAACCCAGAACATCGGGCTATGTTGTGTACAGGTTAAAGACTCACCCTGGAATGCTTCCTCAGTTCCAGGCTCTGAAAGTCCCGGTTGCAGACACGCTGAGGGTCAGCACGAAACGGATCGGGACGCGATGCCGGTACGCCACTTTGTGGAGGGGAGCGAAGCCGCAAGGCTTCCGTCACCAGGCGCGTAAGCGCATTGTTGGAAAAGTAAAATGGCTGTTTTTGTCCTGGACCGAAACAAAAAACCGCTCATGCCGTGTAGCGAGAAACGCGCCCGGAAACTGCTGGAAAAACGTCGGGCGCGGGTGCATCGGCGGATGCCCTTTTCGATTCGACTCGTCGACCGTTGCGTGAACGATTCCGTCTTACAACCGCTCAAGATCAAGCTCGATCCGGGGAGTAAAACCACGGGAATTGCTTTAGTTCGCGAATCCGCAGCGGTCGACGAAGACACTGGGGACGTCCGAACGACAGTTCATGTTCTGAGTTTGTTTGAACTGAACCATCGGGGTCGTCAAATCAGCGAAGGGTTGACCGTGCGTCGGCAAAGGCGTCGGCGGCGGCGTGGGAATTTACGCTACCGGAAACCCCGGTTTTTGAATCGGGCGAAACCGACCGGCTGGCTTGCGCCGAGTTTGCAACATCGGGTGGATACGACCTGGGCGTGGGTGAAGCGCTTGACGGGGTTAGCGCCGATCACCGGCATCGTGCAAGAACTCGTGCGGTTTGATTTACAGCAGATGGACAACCCGGAAATTTCGGGTATTGAGTATCAACAAGGCACGCTCGCGGGCTACGAAACCCGTGAGTATTTGCTGAACAAATGGAGCCGGGAATGCGCCTATTGTGGAGCCAGGAATACGCCGTTGCAGATTGACCATATTCACCCCAAAGCCCAAGGCGGCAGTGACCGGGTTTCTAACCTGACGCTGGCCTGCCGACCGTGTAATCAGCAGAAAGGCGCTCAAGACCTGAACGTCTTTTTAGCGAAAGACCCAAAACGATTAGCGCGGATTCAGGCGCAGGTGAAAAAGCCCTTAAAAGACGCCGCTGCCGTGAATTCAACCCGCTGGGCGCTATTCCAGGCGCTACACGCCACTGGATTACCCGTGACCACGGGTTCTGGGGGATTGACCAAGTTTAACCGGATGCGGTTAGGGATTCCGAAGACCCATGCGCTGGATGCCGCCTGTGTCGGGTCTCTTGACGCGCTGAGCGCTTGGAAGAAACCCACATTAGCGATTAAGGCCACCGGGCGCGGTAGTTACCAGCGGACCCGCTTAAATGCCTATGGCTTTCCACGGGGTTACCTGACTCGACAGAAACGGATTAAAGGCTTCCAGACCGGCGACCTGATTAAAGCCGACGTGACAAAAGGGAAAAAAGTCGGCGTCTATAGCGGACGGGTGGCGGTTCGCGCCTCGGGCAGTTTCAATCTTCAAGCGGCACACGGCGTGATTCAGGGTATCGGCCATCGCTATTGCCAAGTACTGCAACGCGCCGACGGTTACGGCTATTCGCAACTCGGCACGCCTGAAAAGACGCCGAACTTCGTTCGGCCCGCTATCCCTCCCCGGCCTGAAGGCCGGGGTCTCTCGCGGAAAATCTGATGAGCAATTTGCCGCTGATTCTCAGCGCACTGGGACCGATTTTCGCGCTGATTTTACTAGGGCTGGGCTTGCGGCGGTTCGGCTTTCCCGGCGAGGCGTTCTGGCCGACCGTGGAGCGTTTCACCTATTTCATTCTATTCCCGGCGCTGCTGGTGCATCGGCTGGCGCTATCCCGACTGGGCGATTACGCGGTGTTACCGGTGGCGTTGATTATTGTCGTACTGTTACTGACCATGACCGCGCTGGCCTATGCATTGCGGCCCTGGCTGAAAGTGGCGGGACCGGCTTTTACCTCGGTTTATCAGGGCGTGATTCGCTTCAATACCTATGTGGGACTGCCGGTCGTGCTGGCGGTGTTTCACGCGGAAGGCGGCACGGTGGCGGCGCTGGTGATGGCGATTATGATTCCCTGCATTAACGTGCTGTGCGTGTTGGTGTTGAGCGTCCATGCACATCGAGCCGTTACGGTCAGTGTCGTACTGCGCGGGTTGGCAATGAATCCGCTGATTTTGGGCTGTTGCATCGGGATTGGCTTGAGTGTGAGCGGGATCGGGTTGCCGTGGGGTTCGGCGGCGGTGCTGGAGATTCTGGCGCGGGCGGCGTTGCCGTTAGGACTGTTAGCGGTGGGCGCAGGTTTACGGCTGGATGGACTGGCGCGTCCCGGCTTGGTGGTCGCCGCCAGTGGTTTGAAATTGCTGGTTTTACCGGCGCTGGCGGCGCTGTTGTGTGCCATCGTGCAACCAGGGCAGATAGAAACGGCGGTGTTGATTACCTTTGCCGCATTACCCGGCGCCACCGCGTCCTATATTCTGGCGCGGCAAATGGGGGGCGATGCACCGTTAATGGCGGCGATTGTCACGGTGGAAACGGCGCTGGCGCTGGTGACGTTGCCCGCCGTGTTGATGTGGGTGGTGTGAAGCGCTACGGGTTGGGTTTCCAGTCTGGCGCTCACTATAATCAATCAGCAAGCACCGCCTGGCGCGGTCGAGGAGTGTCATGATGGAAGAATCCTACGATATTACTCAGAGCCTGTTTTCGACCAAGGCCAGCGAGAACATGCTCGCCTTCGTGGGTTTTAATGCCTCCGACCTAGCGGCGATGGAAGGCATTGAGGGCGTGCTCAAGATAGCGGCTTTCACTCGTTCCGATGGGGGCGGCTATCTGACGCTGACCTTTATTCTCGATCTGGAGGGTGACGCCAGCCGACATTCAGCGTGGCCAGCCCGGTTTCGCGGTGTCGATCAGGACGCGTTGGCGGCCCGACTGGGACCGGATTTCGAAATGCTGATCGAAGTACCGCTCAATCCTTTCGCCGAGTCCAAACAGTTTTATATCGAGGAACTGAATCTGTACTTTCAGCGACTCGCCGGGCAAGAGCAGCGGTTGCTGGAGGATTGGGTGATCCCGGCGCTAGGCCAGCTCCTCGACTTTGCGTTCAATCCCATCAACTGGCTCGCCGAGATGTCGCACGATACCTAAGCCCTTCGATATCGGTCCCAAGTTTCCCCTAGACAATACTACTGCATTTGTCCGCAGAAATTTGTCGATTCATCACTTCAAAAAAGACTTTTGCCTCCAGAGGCCGGTGAAAAAAATATCCCTGAATAAAATCGCATCCGTAGGCACACAACGCGTTCACCTGCTCCTCGTTTTCCACGCCTTCAGCCACCAATTTAAGGCCAAGCGCCCGCCCGAGACCGATGATGGCACGAATGACGGTGCGGCTTTCCTCACTTTTCTCGATGCCATCGACAAAAGCCTTGTCGATTTTCAATACATTGACCGGCAGTCGCGTCAGTTGCGCCAGTGATGAATAACCCGTACCAAAATCGTCTACCGCAACGCGCAAGCCCAGTTCAGCCAAATGGTGCAATACGCGAAGATTGGTTTCGACATCGGCCATGAGTGATGTTTCGGTGATTTCCAGCAAAATCTTTTCGGGATCGGCCCCTGTTTCACGAATAATTCTCGCAAAATCATTCGGTAGGAAGTCCTCACTTAACTGGCGCGTCGACACGTTGACGGAAACGTAGGGCGCACCCTCGCCCCAACGATTCTGCCACTCCGCTTGCGCCCGGCAGCTTTCACGAAAAACCCAAGAGCCAATATCAACGATGGCTCCGGTCATCTCGGCAATCGGGATAAAGGCTGCCGGGGAAATGTCTCCCTCCGCTCCATGCCAACGCAATAGTGCTTCGGCACCGAGGATTCGGCCTCCTTTCGCGACAACGATAGGCTGGAAACGGAGGGACATTTCATTACGCTCGATAGCCCCTTTCAAGCTATTGGTGATGGACAGTCGTCGCTTGGCCTGTTCGTTCAAGCTTTCGCTAAAGAACTGCCAATTATCGTGCCCACTTTCTTTGACGGCGTACATGGCCGTATCGGCGGCTCGCAACAAATCATCAGGCGAGTGCGTGCTGCCGGTACCGATGGCAATACCAATACTGGCCGTAACGAACAAATGCATCCCATCTAAATCGAACGGCAGACGCAGTGCATCGTTGATCCGTTCGGCTAAACCGGACATGGTACTGGGTTGTTCAAGCCGTTCACAGAGGATGACAAACTCGTCGCCGGCCAATCTCGAAACAGTATCACCGGCCCGCACCTGCTCAATCAGCCGGGTGGCCACTGTCTTAAGAATCATGTCGCCGGCCTCATGACCATGGGTGTCATTGATGCCCTTAAAGCCGTCAAGATCGACAAACAGCAGCGCTAGGCTCAAGCCATCGCGGCGCGAGCGTTGCAAGGCATTGACCAAGCGCTCGCGGATCAGTACACGATTAGGGAGGCCGGTGAGCGCATCATGGGTCGCCCGTTTGGTCAGTTCTTCTTCCGCCTTCTTGCGCTCCGTAATATCCCGCATGGTGACGACCAGCAACCACTCGTCATCGCTACGGAACTTGGCGATGGAGGCCTCGACGGGGAAAAAACTACCGTCTTTGCGATACCCGGTGACCTCGTTACGACCTGACATTCGGCGCTCGGTTTCCTCCCCATCGACAAAGCCTTTCAACAGTTGGGCATGTCTCTGGCGGAAATGCGGGGGTAGCAGAAGGTGTACCGACAGTCCGAGCAGTTCCTCTTCGGTATAGCCGAACATCAGGTTTGCGCTTGGGTTGGATTCGGTAATCACTCCCTGAGAGTTGGTTGCCAGGATCGCCATGTCGACGATAGACAGGATTTGCTGCGCGGTCCCGATCTTGCGCCTTGCCACCCCAACCGCTGCGGCCAGTTTAGCCGCTACCTCGGGGGACGCCGGTGACTCATGCAATCGCACCGACTGGGCTTGCTGTCGATACCGCTCAGGGATAAGAGGCGGATTTTGGCCAAAGCTTTCAACAATATTGAATACACCGTCTTTATTGCAGCGCGACAGATAGGTATTCACCTTGGCGTGATGGGTCTCGATATCTATTTCAACGATGCCTTGTGGCCCATGGATGCGAACCTGCTCCAGCGCCTCGACCAGTGCTTCCGCTTCGGTCGTTTTAGCGGTCTCCGCGGCTTGCGCAAAGGCATGTACGCAGAGGTAGGTGCCCTCACCAAAGTTCGTCAGTATGCCATTGCCGTGGGGCCATATTCCTGTAACCCCCGGCTGGCAAAGGAGGCGATCAAAGTATTTTTGGTTCTCTGGCGTTCCTAACGACATGAAATAGGTGTTACTGGAATAGAACCCTTCGCGGACATGAGGCAGCAGTTGGCTCACCATCATCTCGTCGTAGTGCCCCATGACTACGGCCATGTGCTGCTTTAAACCCCTTTCGGTAAAGCGTGTCAGCAAGGTAATTTGGTCGCTACCGGCGAAATAGGGCACAAAGACATCGGCGCCCGAACGGATGACTTGATCGAGCAGGCGATCAATGTCGGCAGGTTTTGCGCCAATATCGAGATATTCCTCACCGACAATGTCGCCATTCAGTCGGGTCAAGGCACGCTTGGCGGCGTCAATCGATCCGCGAGGCCACTCGTAGTTATTGCCGGCGAAAAACATCTTCGTGCCATAGTGTTTGGCCATGTAGGGAATCATCTTGTCGATCTGCTGATTGGGCAGGGCGGCAAAATGAAAAAAATATCGACTGGAAATGCTGCCTTCGTAGAATGAAAAATTCAGTAAAGGGATTCGCCCAGGTTCGGCAACCTGTGTAACCACCGCAATTCGGGAGTTGGAAAGCAGATTGCCGATCATCGCCACGCAACCCTGTTCATCGACCAGACGTCTGGCTACTGGAACGGCGGTCGCCGGGAGACTGCCGTCATCTTCGATAATCAGTTCTAGGTGACGACCAAGAACACCGCCACGTTCGTTGATTTCCTCACAGGCGATACGGGCCGCCCAGACAATCTCCGGGCCGTAAATCTTGACCAAGCCCGTCAAGGGGGTCATCAAACCCAGTCGAATGGTGTCAGGCATGGCGGATGACCGTGGCTCTTGGGTAGTGAGGTAACAACCCGGAATTTTAGCAGGTTTCACTCCCAGAGCCACCTGCTTCCTTATCCAGAACGCTTGTTAGGCATTCAACTTTGCGATTCAAGTGGCGGTATTACCAGTAGTTCCTACCGGCTGGTGAGCCGCTCCAGCGCCTCGCGGTATTTGGCCAGGGTCTTCTGCACAATCTCTGGTGGCAATTCCGGGCCGGGCGGTTGCTTGTTCCAGTCCAGCGTCTCCAGATAATCCCGCACGAACTGCTTATCAAAACTCGGCGGATTGACGCCGGGTTGATAACCATCCACCGGCCAGAACCGGGAGGAATCCGGAGTCAGCGCCTCGTCCATCAGCACCAGCAACCGGTCTTCATCGAGGCCGAACTCGAACTTGGTGTCAGCGATAATGATGCCCCGCTCCAGCGCATATTCGGCGGCCTCCCGGTACAACTGCAGACTGATATTCCGCACCTGCTCGGCCAGCGTCTCGCCGATAGCTGCGGCGATCTGCGCGAAACTCACATTCTCATCGTGCGTACCCAGCGCGGCTTTGGTGGACGGGGTAAAAATCGGTTCCGGCAACCGCTCCCCCAGCCGCAGACCCGTCGGCAAGCGAATTCCGCAAACGGTCCCGGTCTGCTGGTAATCCTTCCAGCCCGAACCGATCAGATAACCGCGCACGATGGCTTCCACCGGCAGACCCTTCAACCGCCGCGCCACCACTGCCCGCCCCGCAACCCGCGCCCGTTCCACCGGATCAGGTAATACTTGCTCCAGGGTCTTTTCAGCCAATTGCAAATGATTCGGGACAATATGGCGGGTGCGGTCGAACCAGAAATTTGCAACTGCGGTTAACACGGCACCCTTGCCGGGCAGTGCGGTCGGCAGGATGACATCAAACGCCGACAACCGGTCACTGGCGACCATCAGCAAATGCCGGTCATCGACGGCATACAGGTCACGGACCTTGCCGCGATAAATCAGCGGCAAACGGGTAATTTCGGGTGAGGCCACAGCAGAAACAGGCATGGACAGACGACTCCTTGGAGATTTGAGAGAAGCCCATCAATAAAAATCATCTGCGAAAATCTGCGCTATCTGCGGATGATGATTATTTCCGGGTTAAAAAATTCAGGTCAAAGCCTGCGCCAGATCAGCGACCAGATCACCCACGTCTTCAATGCCCACCGACAGCCGCACCAGTCCATCGGCAATCCCCAGTTCCCACCGCACCTCCGGGGGCACTGAAGCATGGGTCATAATCGCCGGATGTTCGATCAGGCTTTCCACACCGCCCAGGCTCTCCGCCAGAGTGAACACCCGGCAACGGGTCAGGAATCGGGTGACTTTGGCCAGATCGCCGCGCAACACCACGCCGATCATCCCGCCAAAGCCGTTGCGCATTTGCCGCCGGGCCAGTTCATGCCGGGGATGGCTGGGCAGGCCGGGATAGATGACCCGTTCCACCTGCGGATGCGTTTCCAGCCAGGTGGCGATCTGTAGCGCGTTCTGGCTATGCCGCTCCATGCGCAGCACCAGGGTTTTCAAACCCCGCAAAGCCAGGAAGCTGTCAAAGGGACTGGCGATGGCACCAATCGCGTTTTGCAGATAGCCCAACCGTTCGGCCAGCTCCGCGTTCCGGCAGACCGCGATTCCGCCAATCATGTCGGAATGGCCGTTCAAATACTTGGTTGCGGAATGCACCACGATGTCGAAACCGTATTCCAGGGGCCGCTGCGCCCAGGGCGTCGCAAACGTGTTATCGGCTACGGTCAGAATTCCGCGCTCACTGGCGACTTCCGCCACCATCGCCAGATCAACCAGCCGCAATAGCGGATTGCTGGGCGTCTCCACCCAGATCATCCGGGTTTTCGGGGTTAAAACCGCTTCCAGCACCGCCCGGTCCCGCAAATCCGAATAAGAGAAGCTCAATCCGGCGCTGCGTCGCCGCACTTGTTCAAACAACCGCCGACTGCCGCCATATAAGTCATCCAGCGCGACAACGTGATCGTTGCTGTCCAATAATTCAAGAACCGTCGAAGTCGCGGCCAGGCCGGAGGCGAAAGCAAAGCCGGCTACGCCACCTTCCAGGTCAGCCATGCAGCGCTCATAAGCGAAACGGGTCGGGTTCTGGCTGCGCGAATATTCAAAGCCCTGATGGACGCCGGGACTGGATTGCACATAGGTCGAGGTGGCGTAAATGGGCGTCACTACCGCGCCAGTGCTCGGATCGGGCGTCTGGCCCGCGTGAACCGTGCGGGTCGCAAACCCCAGGACGTGGGAAGCATCGGTCATGTCGGGAACCTTATAGCAACAACGAAGAAAAATCTGTGAATAAGCGTTTACTGGCAAAGCGGGTTCATCATAATATCCAGATTAACCCCGACTGATAAGGGTTTCCGTTCGATAGTTTGACCCATTTGCCAGAGGTGACCAGGGTCAACAGCAGACTCCCTCTAAAACACGGACGCCGCTGATGAACCACGATGCCGCCATTATTGCCAAAGCCCCCCTCCGGGATAGCCAGAGCCTGCGTCAGGCGCTGTTTTGGCGGACCTGGCTGCTGGTCAGCCTGACGATGGTCGTCTTTGCCGTTGCCGCCTATTTTATGGTGTTCTCGCGAATGATTGACGAACTGGCGGTCAGCGCCATACAGAAGGGTTCGCATGTCGTGAGCGAACGGATTGACGCACTGTTCAGCGAGATGGACCGGGACGTTCAGGATGCTCGCGACTGGGGGCGCAACCGCCTGTTCAGCTTCGATAGTCTGGACCCTTTCAATCGCCTGTTCATGCCGATGCTGGATCGCCGTCCCCGGATGGCTTCGCTAACGTTCGCTGATGATCAAGGTCGTGAGGCCTGGTTGCAGAAAACGCCCGGGGGGCAGTGGCTAAGCCGATCCGTGGATAAGGAACGCTGGAAACAACGGCAATACTGGCAGACCTGGAGCAAGGATTACGTTCTGCTGGCTGAGGAATGGCGGAACAGCGATGACGATCCGCGCCACCGTCCGTGGTATCAGGGGGCGATGGACCTGAAACAGGAAGGCGATTTGTACTGGACCGATCCCTATCTGTTCGCGACCGATCAGGAGCCTGGCATAACGGCTGCCGCCCGCTGGCGCAGCGTCATCGACCAGCGTCACTACGTCGTGGCTCTGGATTTGAAGTTACGCGATCTTTCCCGATTCACCCACGATATGGCCATTGGGACTCAGGGCGGAGTGGCGGTGATGCTTGCCGCCGATCACCGGTTGCTGGGTCTGCCCCGGCGCCCCCAACTTCAAACCGATGCCGATATTAAATCTGCCGTGTTGAAAACTGCCACGGAAAATGGCTTTGTCGATCTGGCGGCGGGCATCGACAACTGGCGTCAGGCGGGCAAGCCGACCAATCAGGTGCTGTTCTTCACGGTCAATGGCGAACGCTGGGTCAGTCATTTTTTGCCAGTGAATCTGTATAACCTGCAACTCATGATTGTGGTGCTTGCGCCGCGCAACGATTTTGTCCCGATGACGCCGTGGGATGCTCTGGTGTTTTTTGATGTATTGGCCTGGGTGCTGGCCTTGGCCTTCTTCATGGCAAACCGGTTCGCCCGACAGGTGGCGCAGCCGCTTGAGGCGCTGGTCATCGACAGCCAGCGCATCGGGCGGATGGAGTTGGAAGCGCCGGTGGCGTTGCCGCCTTCCTGGCAGGAAATGAACGCGTTGGCCACCGCCCAGGAACGAATGCGGCAAATGCTGCTGGCCAATCACTGCGACTGGCAGCAGGTTAACGCCGACCTTGAGCGCAAGGTGGAAGAACGAACGCTGGAACTGGTCGCAGCCAAACAGCGGGCTGAAGAAGCGACCCGTGCCAAGAGCCTGTTCCTGGCGAATATGTCTCACGAAATCCGGACCCCGATGAACGCAGTCATCGGCATGGCGCATCTGGCGTTGCGCACCGAATTGACGCCCAGGCAGCGCGACTATGTTCAGAAAATCCACGATGCCGGAGTTGCCCTGCTGGGCGTTATCAATGACATTCTTGATTTCTCCAAGATCGAGGCGGGCAAACTGGACATGGAGCAGACCGATTTCCGATTCGACGATGTCCTGGGCAACCTCTCAACCATGGTCAGCCAGAAAGCCCATGATAAGGGACTGGAACTGCTGTTCCACACCCCGCCGGCGCTTCATCAGTATTTAGTTGGCGATCCGCTGCGTCTCGGGCAAGTGCTGGTCAATCTGATTAACAACGCCATCAAATTTACCGAACAGGGCCAGATCACCGTCGAGACCCGGCAAGTGGAGCAGATCGGCGGGCGGGTCAAGCTGGAGTTCACCGTCAGCGATACCGGGATCGGCATGAACGAGGAACAACAGGGCCGCCTGTTCCAGGCGTTCACCCAGGCGGATGGTTCAACGACCCGCAAGTACGGCGGTACCGGGCTGGGGCTGACCATCAGCAAGCGACTGGTGGAGATGATGGGGGGGGCGATCTGGGTGGAGTCAACGCTGGGCCAGGGCAGTACGTTTCACTTTACCGCCTGGTTGGGCCTGAGCGAGGAACGACCCTCGCGGCGGTTCATTCTGCCGACGACGCTGAACGGATTACGCGCACTGGTAGTGGACGATAATGCAGCAGCGCGGGACATTCTCGGCGAGGCGCTGGAAGCCGTCATGTTGCGGGTGACGGCGGTCGCTTCAGGACGCGAAGCCTTGGCGGAAGTTGAAGCGGCGGATAGCGAAGACCCGTATCAGATCGTGTTCATGGACTGGAAAATGACCGGGATGGATGGCATCGAGACGACGGAACGCCTTAAATATAGCAGTACGCTGAAGACCATACCCCGGATCGTGATGGTGACGGCGTTCGGGCGCGAGGAAGTGCGCGCCCGCGCTGAAGCGGCAGGCATCGATGGATTCCTGGTCAAACCGATCAGTAACTCGCTGTTGCTGGATATCCTGGTGGCCTTGTTCCCGCCGGGGAATGGTGAAGCCCAGGCGTCAGTGCGCCTTCACCCGGAAACCCCGGTCGTGCGCCTGGAGGGTATAGGGGTGCTGCTGGCTGAAGATAATGAAGTCAATCAGCAAATCGCTGTGGAGTTGCTGGAATCGGCGGGGGTGCGGGTTGCCGTAGCCAGCAACGGCCGAGAAGCCGTTGAACGCTTGCTGGCCAGTCTGAACGACGAACCGGTTGATCTGGTGTTAATGGATTTGCAGATGCCGGAAATGGATGGTTTTGAAGCGACCCGCCTGATTCGCAACGATGTCCAGTTCAAGGATTTACCGATCATCGCCATGACCGCCCACGCGATGGTTGAGGAACGGCAGCACTGCCTCGAAGTCGGCATGAATGATCATATCGCCAAACCAATCGATCCCGAAGCGCTGTTCCAAACCTTGCAGCAATGGCTCAAGGTCGATCTGGTTCAGCGGTCGCCGGGTTTACCGGCAGCTAACGATACGCTGGCTCTGCCCGAGTTACCCGGTCTCGATACGGCGGGCGGGTTGCGGCGGGTTGCCGGCAACCACAGGTTGTATCGGGAACTGCTGGGCAAATACGTTGCTGGCCAGGCCAAAGCGCCAGCGCACATTCACGAAGCGCTGGATGCCGGTGACCGGGCCACCGCCGAGCGATTGGCGCATACCCTGAAAGGTGTGTCGGGTAATATCGGCGCAACCGCGATTCAATCACTGGCTGAGGTATTGGAGCAGGCGCTCGGGCCACCGGTCGAAAGGGCGCAGGTTGAACCGTTGTTAGCGCAAATCGCTGCGGCGCTGGAGACGCTGACGATGGGTTTGCGCCCGGCGCTGGCGGCTCCCGAATCCCCGGTTTCAGCGGCGCTGACGTCAACCCTGGACTGGACGGCGCTGGAACCCATCCTGACCCGGCTGGAACAACTGCTCAGCGATGATGACGCCGATGCTGCTGACTACCTGGCCGAGCATCGTTCACAACTGACTGGCGCACTGCCCGCCCAACCCTTGCTGGCGCTCGAAAAAGCTATTGCCAATTATGATTTTGAAGAGGCCCTGAAAAAACTGCATACAATGGTCAAGTCGATTAAATGACGGGGATGAGACAATGGAGATAAGCCAGCCATGAACGCCGCCAGCGATTTCGCCCAACAGCAAACGTTGCTGATTGTAGATGACACGCCTGACAACATTACGTTGTTGAGCGCCCTTCTCAAGGATCGTTATCGGGTCAAGGTGGCTACCCACGGCGAACGCGCCCTGAAAATTGCACTGACCGCGCCGCCGCCGGATTTGATCCTGCTGGACATTATGATGCCGGGTATGGATGGCTACGAAGTCTGTCAACGTCTGAAAGCGGATCCCCAAACCAGCGATATTCCCATCATCTTCCTGACCGCCAAGGTGCAGGTGGAAGACGAGGAAAAAGGTCTTAAACTCGGCGCGGTGGACTACATCACCAAGCCGATCAGTCCACCGATTGTGCTGGCTCGGGTGGAGACACACCTGACGCTTAAAAACGCCCGGCAGTTTCTCAAAGACCGGAATGCTTACCTGGAGGAAGAGGTACGGCGTCGCACCCGCGAGGTCGTAGCGATTCAGGACGTGACCATCCTGGCCATGGCTTCGCTGGCGGAAACCCGCGATAACGAAACCGGCAACCACATTCGCCGCACTCAGTATTACGTTCAAGCGCTGGCCAGGAAACTGCAATGTCATCCACGCTTTGCGGCGTTTCTTACCGACGAGACCATCGAACTGCTGTTCAAATCAGCCCCCTTGCATGACATTGGCAAGGTCGGCATTCCTGACCGGATTCTGCTCAAACCGGGGCGGTTTACTCCGGAAGAATTCGAGATCATGAAAACCCACACCACCCTGGGGCGGGACGCGATTCTGGCCGCCGAGCAGCATCTGGAGACGCCTAATTCCTTCCTGCGCTTCGCCCGGGAAATTGCCTATTCCCACCAGGAAAAATGGGACGGCAGCGGCTATCCCGAAGGCCGGTCCGGCGACGACATCCCGATTTCCGCCCGGCTGATGGCGGTGGCGGATGTGTATGACGCGCTGATCAGTCGGCGGGTTTACAAGGAAGCGATGCCGCATGAACAGGCGGTCGAGTTGATCCGCGAGGGGCGGGGTGGGCATTTCGACCCGGACATCGTTGACGCCTTTCTGGCGATTGCCGAAGAGTGTCAGGCGATTGCCACCCGCTTTGTGGATGGTCATCAGGTGTTGCAGGAACAGGTGAAGCGGCTGGAAATGGCCATTGTTGAGGAACGGATCGTGGTGGGCGGGGAAGCTGGCGGGTGAAAGGTTACTCCAGCCAAATCAGCGAGGCCATGCGCCCGGTACAGTTCTCGCGGCGATAGGAGAAAAAGCGTTCTGGTTCGCTGAACGTGCAAAATTCCCCGCCATAAATTGCCGATATGCCCAGTCCAGTCAACTGCCGCCGCGCCAGTTCATACAAATCCGCCAGCCAGCGGCCGGTCGGCGAGGGGCGGAAACTGTCGATATGGCCGGCATCCCGCGCCAGAAAGGCGGCGCGTACTTCATCCCCCACTTCAAACGCTTCGGGACCAATCGCCGGTCCCAGCCAGGCCAGTAATTCCCCAGGCGTCGTCGCCATTCGGGCAACGGTTGCCGCGATCACGCCGCCTGCCAGTCCCCGCCAGCCGGCATGAGCAGCGGCAACGACCGTTCCCGCCCGGTCGCAGAGTAGAACGGGCAGGCAATCTGCCGTCATCACCACACAGGGCCGACCCGGTTCGCGGGTAAAGGCGGCGTCAGCGGCGACCGGCGTAGACACCGTTTCCGCCGCGACCACGGTTATGCCGTGAACCTGTTCCAGCCAGGCCGGTTCGGTGGGAAAACCCGCCATCTCGGCCAGGCGTCGGCGGTTTTCGGCGACATGCGCGGGGTCATCGCCGACATGCCTGGCCAGGTTCAGACTGGCCCAGGGTGGTGGGCTGATTCCGCCTTGCCGGGTGGTGTTCACCGCGTGAACCCGGTTCGGCGCGGGCCAGTCGGGGATCATCAAAGGTTCAGTGTCCAGCTTATTCATCATCGATTCTCCGCATCTTCCGCCAACACCGCCAGCAACCCGGTCAAATCTGCTGGCATCTCCGCTTGCCATTCCTGCCGTTCGCCAGTGGCCGGATGAATCAACGCCAGCCGTTCGGCGTGCAGGGCCTGACGGCGGAATTGCTGAATAGCCGTGATGCACGCTGGCGATGCGCCTGGCGGGAGTCGGGGCCGTCCGCCATACACGGGATCGCCCAGCAGTGGCAGACGGATATGGGCCATGTGGACGCGAATTTGATGGGTGCGTCCGGTTTCCAGTTTCACCCGCAACAGCGCATGAGCGCGGAACCGGCGCAGCACCCGGTAATGGGTGATCGCCGGTTTGCCGCCAGGGGTCACGGCCATGCGCTGCCGATCCATCGAATGCCGACCCATGGACGCATCCACCGTACCGCCCGCCACCGGCATTCCATTGACGACCGCCAGATATTCCCGCTCAATGGTTCGCGCCTGTAATTGCTCGACCAGTGCGGTATGCGCCCGCAGGTTGCGCGCCACGACCAGCAGGCCGGTAGTGTCCTTGTCCAGGCGATGCACCAGCCCGGCGCGAGGCAATCCGGCCAACTCCGGGGCATGATGCAGCAGCGCATTCACCAGAGTGCCATCGCGGTTTCCGGCGGCAGGATGCGCGACCAGACCCGCTGGTTTATTAATGATGAGTAGTTCGGTGTCTTCGTAAACCACGGTCAACGGTAGATCCTGAGCCACGGCGACGGTTTCCGCGACCCACTCCAGATTCCCGCAGACGATCTCACCGCCGCTGACCGGATCGCGGGGCCGGCGCAGCGCATCATCTACTCGCAACTGGCCGGATTTGAGGCCCTGTTGCAGGCGGCTGCGGGAATAGGCGGGTAATAGCTCCGCCAGCGCCTGATCCAGACGCATTCCGGTGTAATCAGGCGGGATTTGGCAATCAATTCGTTCAATCGGCATGATGGTTTTTAGCGGTCCGGGCGTTATACTGATTTTCATTAGGCATTCTACTTCCGACCGCGATCATCCCATGTTATTTCTCATGCGCCATACCCTGAACCTGTTATTCACCGCCCTGCTGGCGGCCGTGCTGCTGACCGGCTGCTCGCTGCTGCCGGATAAAATCGACGAAACCAAAGGCTGGTCCGTCCAGCAACTGTACAGCGAAGCCCGGGATTCCATGAACGAGGGCAACTACCGGACGGCTATTGAGTACCTGGACAAGATTCAGGCTCGTTACCCGTTTGGCCGCTACGCCCAGCAGGCCCAGTTCGACACCATCTTCTGTCAGTACAAGGACAATGAACCGGATGGCGCCATCGCTGCGGCTGACCGGTTCATCAAGGCCAACCCCCGGCATCCTTATGTGGATTATGCCTATTACATGAAGGGGTTGGTGAACTTCCAGCGCACCAACACGATTTTTGAACGGCTGGCCCCGACGGATCGTGATAAGACTGACACGAACACCGCCCGGCAGTCCTATAACGACTTTTCCGAATTGGTGCGGAAATTCCCCAACAGCAAATATGCTGAAGATGCCCGTCAACGCATCGTGTTCCTGCACAACAATCTGGCCCAGTACGAAGTGAATGTGGCCGGTTATTACCTGCGGCGGGGCGCTTATGTCGCGGCGGTCAACCGCGTCAAGTATGTGCTGGAGAACTACGCCCGCACCCCGGCGACCGAAGGCGCGCTGAGTATCATGACCGAGGCCTATATCAGGATGGAAATGCCCCAACTTGCAGCGGATAGCCTGCGGGTGCTGGAGCGCAACTATCCGCAATCGCCCGAACTGCCCAAGCTGAATGCGCTGGTGAAAGGCGCAGGCTGAAACCGCTTAACTCTCCCAAAATCCTGAACACTACCGAATAACCGCGAGGGCTGCGCTATGTGGGACTTCTTTGAAACTGTCCGCCACCGTCACTCGATCCGCAAATACCAGCCGGATATGCCGGTTGAGTCCGAGAAACTGCACGCCATTCTGGAAATGGCCTGCGCCGCGCCCTCGGCGGGGGATTTGCAGTCCTACCGCATTATCGTCGTGCGCGAACCGGAGGAGCGACTGGCGTTGGTCCACGTCGCGCACGAGCAGGCTTTCATCGCTGAAGCGCCCGTCTGTCTGGTGTTCTGCGCTGATCCGGCCCGCTCGGCCACGGCGTTTGGCGAACGCGGTGCCAAGCTGTATGCGTTGCAAGACACCACGATTGCCGCCGCCTACGCGCAACTGGCCATCGTTGCGGCAGGTATGGGATCGACCTGGGTCGGCTATTTCGACGAGGACCAGGTGCGTGAGGTATTGCAACTGGAACCGGGATTGACGCCGCTGGCGCTGTTGAGTCTGGGCTATCCGGCGGAACTGCCTGAATCGAGTTCCCGGCGGCGACTGGATGAGGTCGTAACGTGGCGTTGAGTCCGGTTTGAAACAGCCCTCACCCCCAGCCCCTCTCCCGCAGGCGGGAGAGGGGAGTGAACACTTACGGGTGGATCAGGTAATTACGGTCGGTTCGTTGCGTCCGGTGCGTTCCCGGATGCCAGCAAGACTGTTAGCAATGCTGATCAGTTCCGCTAACGCCTGCTGGGTTTCCAGATCATGCTTGGCGGGATCAGCCTCATACGCTTCAATATAGACCCGCAGCGTTGCACCTTCAGTCCCGGTGCCGGACAGGCGGTAGACAATTCGCGAGCCGTCCTTGAACCCGATGCGGATGCCCTGTTGCTCGCTCACGCTGTCGTCGATGGAATCCACATAGCGGAAGTCGTCAGCGTAATCGACCGTGTAGGAACCGAATAACTGACCCGGCAGCGTCTTGGTCGCCGTGCGCAACATATCGACCAGACCATTGGCGGCGGCGCTGTCCACGGCTTCATAGTCATGGCGGGTATAGTAGTTGCGCCCATAAATCCGCCAGTGTTCGCGCACAATTTCCGCCACCGACTGTTGACGTTCAGCCAGAATATTCATCCAGAACAGCACTGCCCATAGCCCGTCTTTTTCCCGCACATGGTCGGAGCCGGTACCGAAGCTTTCCTCGCCGCACAGCGTAATCTTGCTCGCATCCAGCAGATTGCCGAAAAACTTCCAGCCGGTCGGGGTTTCATAGCAGGGCAGGCCCAGTTTGGCCGCTACACGATCTGCTGCCTGACTGGTGGGCATGGAACGGGCCACGCCAGCCAGGTGAGCACGATAACCGGGTGCCAGTTTGGCGTTCGCCAGGATCACCGCCAAGCTGTCGCTGGGGGTGACGAAGAAATGCCGACCCAGCACCATGTTGCGGTCGCCGTCGCCATCCGACGCTGCGCCAAAGTCCGGCGCATCCGGCCCGAACAGGTAATCCGCCAATTCCTTGGCGTACACCAGATTGGGATCGGGATGACCGTGGCCGAAATCCTCCAGCGGGACGCCATTGACCACCGTTCCCTTGGGCGCTCCGAGCCGGTTTTCAATGATCTCGCGGGCGTAGGGACCCGTGACCGCGTGCATGGCGTCAAAGCGCATCCGGGCACCGGACTGGAACCAGGCGCGGATCTTGTCGAAATCGAATAATTGCTCCATCAGATCGGCGTAATCGCTCACTGGATCGACGATATCGACCTGCATATCGCCGACTGTAGTCGATCCAAGTTGGTCCAAATCGATATCCGGACTATCTAAAGTATGGTAACGGTTGATATGCAGGGTGGCGGTGTAGATCGCTTCAGTCACTTTTTCCGGAGCCGGTCCGCCGTTTGGTGTGTTGAATTTGATGCCGAAGTCTTCATCCGGTCCACCCGGATTGTGGCTGGCTGATAGAATGATGCCGCCCCGCGCCTGGTGTTTGCGGATCAGGTTGGAAGCCGCTGGCGTCGAGAGGATGCCGCCCTGGCCCAGTACGACCCGGGTGCAACGATTCGCTGCGGCGATGCGCAGAATGATCTGGATGGCCTGCCGGTTGTAGTAGCGCCCGTCGCCGCCCACCACTAGCGGTGCGTCCTGCATCTCGCGCTGGGTGTCAAAAATGCACTGAACGAAGTTTTCCAGGTAGTGTGGCTGTTCGAAGACCTTGACCTTCTTGCGTAGCCCCGAAGTGCCGGGCTTCTGGTCCTTGAACGGTTGGGTGCCGATGTTTTCGACCGTCATGACGTGGGGTTCTCCTTGGGGTTTTAGTGGAATTTATTGAGGGTATTATGCGCTGGTTACGAGTTGCCGGGTAGAACCGGGACCGGAATTCAATCATCGCCGCCGGCGCGGCCCACAATCCAGATTTCAATGTCGGCTGCGCCGCCGGCGCGCAGCACCCGGGCGCATTCGCCGACGGTGCTTGAGGTGGTCATCACGTCATCGAGGAGGGCGATCCGCGCCCCGGACAGGGATTCCCCAAGGGCGAAGGCTCCCAGTGGATTGATCTGGCGGGCGCGGGCGTCCAGTCGGGTTTGTGGTGTAGTGTAGCGCACCCGGCGCAGGCCGTCGGTGAGTAGGGGAATTTGTAAGCGGCGAGCGGCGGGCCTGGCTAATTCCAGCGCCTGATTGAAACCGCGTTCGCGCAGACGCCGGGGATGCAGAGGAACGGGAATCACGCCATCCGGCCAGGGACCGCCACGTTCGGCCAGGGCGTCCGCGAACAAATCGCCCAGCAACCGGGCGTGGCTCAGCCGGCCATTGAATTTCAACCGGCGAATCAGAAAATCCAGCGGCGGTCGATAGCGAAAGGGCGCAAAGGTGCGGTCATAAAGAGGAGACTGGGTTCGGCACGATGCGCACCGACTGGATGAATCAGATGACATCGGCAGGGCGCAGTGCGAGCAGGCCGAGATGTTACGCGGCAGGTCGGCGGCGCACCCGGTGCACAGGTCGCGTCCGTTGTAGCCCGCCGCCCCGCACAACAAACAGGTGGGAGGCAGTAGCATGTCGTGGAATCGCTTCAGCCATGCGGCAACCATGGAGTACCTGATTATTGACAAGGCTAGAGCGGTTTCCGAAGATAACCGATGAACGTGGATACTGGGCTTATTTTCATAATTTAAGGTATAAAAATCATGCAGATGAATATTCTTGAATCCAGCGAAGATACCATCATTGGCAAGATGGCGCGCGGCTCCTCCGCCAAACGGGCCTCTGCTCTGATGAATTATGGCAATATGATTGCGATCCTGATTCCCTTTCCGCTGCTCATCTTCTGGTTTGGCGCATCGATGCTGGTGTACGCCCTGAACCGCCACCATCCCAATCCCAAAGTAGGGCATTATACGCAACAGGCAGCTTACCGTTTCTACGGAATTACCGGCTTCTTTATCGTGGCCGCGACCTTCATCCCCGGTGGCGGCTGGATCTGGCATCTGTTCGCCTGGATACTGGCAGCGCTGATCCTGATTCCCTGGTCGATTATCGATCTGCGGCGCATTTACCAGGATGAATGGATGGATATCCCACTGGATGACCAGGGTCATCCCCTAACTAGCCGATAGAGCCTGATGAACGCGCATGATCCACGATTTGCCCAAGGTGTCGGTGGTCGGCCCGATCTGAGCATCGAGGCGGATTTACCGGCGTTCTATCGCCGGATGCCGACTCCTGATCTGGAAAGCCCTGCTTTCGCCGAGGCGTTATTGGCCGGAAATCAATGCGTGGCGCGAAACATCGTGAATGGCAAACTCGACGCCGGCATTGATCTGATCGAAGTGGACGTGGCTGTGATGCAACCGGCGCTGTATGAAGTGGGTCAGCGTTGGCAAAATAACCGGATTTCGGTCGCGCAGGAACATCTGGCGACGGCAATTTGCCAAACGGTATTGGCTGGCGCGCTGCTACGGGTTGAACCCGCGCCGTTCTGTGGTCAGCGGGCGCTGTTTGCCTGTGTGGAAGGCAACTTTCACGCCCTGGGGTTGCGCATGGTGGCTGACGCCTTTGAACTGGCCGGTTGGGAGAGCGCCTATCTGGGTGCCGATGTCCCGAACCCGGCGCTGCTTGAGCAGATCGCGTCTACCCGTCCGGATGTCGTGGGGCTATCGGTTTCCCTGCCGCAGCAGGTGCTGAAGATACGCGAATTGATCCGCATGTGCCGGATTGAACTAGGCGCACAGTGCCCTCCCTTCATGGTGGGCGGACTGGCGATGAACAGTGTCGATGATCTCTGGCGGCGCGTCGAGGCTGACGTCTGGTATCCTGACGCGCGGTCTGCCCAGCGCGAGGCTTTATGAACCCGTTGGTCCGTTCTCTCGAAGACTTGGGATTGCCGCCATTCCTGCAGGAATTGAGCAGCGTCGTCATTGCCTTGCTCGATGAGAACGGTCATGTTCTGGCCGCAAACCGGGGTTTTCTGCGCATGGCCCCGCCGCCGGAAGTCACCAGCGAACCCTGGGATGTGCGTTCGCTGTTCGTCAATCCCCGCCTCGAAGATGTGCAGGCGCTGGTGCCGTACCATGGCGGGGCGCTGCTGTTGTATCGGGGGATTTTGAACGTCGCCCACGACGATCAACCCTGCCGCTCCTTGCAGGGGCATATCTACCGCTGGCAGCAGGGGCGGTTACTGGTGGCGGCGGAATATGATGTCGAAGGTTTGGAGATGCTGGGCGCGACCGTGATGCAACTCAATGAAGAGTTGGCCGAGACTCAGCGGCAATTGTTGCGCGCCAATCGGGAATTAAAGCGTAATGAAGCCACTATCCGGGAGTTGATGCACACGGACACGCTCACCAGAGTCGGCAATCGGCGGCGACTGGACGAGGCACTGGCGTCCGAAGTGGAGCGGGGACGGCGGTATGGCGATGCCTTTTGCCTGTTGATCACTGATCTGGATCACTTCAAGGAAGTCAATGACCGCTACGGTCACTCGGTCGGCGACGAAGTGCTGAAACAGTTTGCGGCGCTCCTGCGTGAGCATTGTCGGCAGAGCGATCTGGTCACCCGCTTTGGTGGCGAGGAGTTCGTGTTGCTGCTGCCTGATACAGATTTGACCAGTGCGGTGGCCTGCGCGGAGCGGATTCGCCGCCATCTGGAATCCCAACCACTGACGCCGCAGGTCAACCGGATTACCGCGAGCTTCGGCGTGGCGATGCTGACTATGGATGAAGAAGGCGGCGGTTTGTTGCGGCGGGCCGATCAGGCGCTGTACCGCTCCAAAAAGGAAGGTCGCAATCGGGTGACCCAATCCATTGCGCCGGGACAAAATGCCGCGCCGGATACGGGGTGCTGCTAAATGTCGCTCTATACCTACACGGTTGGTGAGGGACCGGATGTGGTGCTGGCGCACGGCTGGGGGATGCACTCCGGCGTCTGGGAAGATGTCGTGGAGGGTCTGGTCGATCATTACCGGGTGACAGTGCTGGATTTGCCCGGCCATGGCTACAGCGCCCCGCTACCGGTTGCGGAGGTTTCCCCCCTTGAAAAAAAGGGGGCCGGGGAGATTTCCCGCTGGGCAACAGCCGCACTGGCGGCGACTCCGGCCCCGGCCACCTGGATTGGCTGGTCACTGGGCGGACTGGTCGCGCAGCAGGTCGCCCTGACTATGCCGGAACGGGTTAGTCGGTTGGTGCTGGTCAACAGCACGCCGTGCTTTGTCCAGCGTCCCGACTGGCCGTATGGCCAGGCACTCGCGGTGCTGCGCCGCTTTGCCGAGGAGTTGCGCCAGGACTATCGGGCGGTACTCAAGCGCTTTATCGCCTTGGAAGTGCATGGCAGCGAACACGCCAGCGCCCAGTTAAAGCAGTTGAAAGCGATGCTGTTTCAGCACGGCGAACCGGCAGTGGCTGCGTTACAGGAGGGGCTGGCGATTCTGGAAACCGCCGATTTGCGGACTCAGTGGCCACAGATTCAATGTCCCGTGTTGATGATGATGGGGCAGCGCGATCAACTGGTGCCATCTGGGGCGGGTGAAGCGATGTTGCCGTCGTTGCCGAACGCTCGTCTGCACGTCTTCCCCCGTGCTGGCCATGCGCCGTTTTTCTCCCACTTGCCGGAATTTCTGGCGGAACTGAGAGCTTTTCTTGATGAGAGTTCGTTTTTACCTTGATCCTGTTACAGAATTACCTCATATCTACAATCATGACGTCACTGAGAACGAAGTTGAGGAAGTGTTGATGCGTTCTGGCGAGGATCGTCCGGGTCGCGAAGGTTCCCGAGTGGCAATCGGTCAAACCAGTGCAGGTCGCTATCTGCGTGTTATCTATATCCCCGATCCTGAACCAGAAAGTGTGTTCGTAATCACTGCGTATAAACTACAAGGTAAACCATTGGCGGCTTATCGGCGTCGTCAGCGATGAGGGTAATGCTTTATGAAAAAAATTGACTTTCCACCGGACTGGGATGAGGCGCGAGTGCAGCGCGTCATTGCCCACTATGAAGGACAAACTGAAGACGAGGCTGTAGCTGAGGACGAGATCGGATTTAAAGCGCATTCCCAAAGCGTGATGATTGTGCCGAATGAATTAGCACCGGTAGTGCGTGAACTCATTGCCAGACACCAGTTGAAAGAAGCGGCCTAGACACCATGGACGACAGTTGTTGGCAACCCGACCCTTACTGGCTGCGTCAGGCGTTCGAGCGGGCGGCAGGCCATGATGACGACGCGGCATTTCTGCTGCGTGAAGTTGGCAGTCGGCTGCTAGAGCGGCTGGACTACATGAACTTCCAGCCGGAGATGATTCTTGATGTCGGCTGTGGAACCGGCCTGATTACCGCCCGGTTGATGAAAAAATATCGCAAGGCGCGGGTCTTCGGTCTGGAACGGGCACCGGCGATGGTCAAAAAAGCCCAAAAACGCGCCCCCTGGTTCCGTACCCTGCATGGACTGTGCGCCGAACCCGAAGCCCTGCCCTTGGCCGACGCCCGTTTCGATCTCATCTTCTCCAATCTGGCCCTGCCCTGGGCCGTCGATCTGGATCGGACGCTGGCCGAATTTCGCCGACTGCTTAAACCGGGCGGCGCACTGCTGTTCAGCACTTTGGGTCCCGATACCCTGACCGAGTTGCGGCGCAGTTGGGCCGCGGTGGGGGATCGCGATAACCACGTCAACGCCTTTCTCGATATGCACGACATCGGCGATGCGCTGCTTCGGGCGGGTCTGGCTGAACCGGTGATGGATGTGGAACGGCTGACCCTCACCTACCCGCATGTCGAGCGCCTGGCGCACGATCTCCGCCAGTTGGGCACCCGCAATGTGACCCTGGGACGTTCCGCGGCACTCACCGGCAAGGGACGCTGGCAGGCGATGCGAGACGCTTACGAGCGCTATCGCCGTCCGGACGGTCTGCTGCCAGTCAGTTGCGAAGTGGTCTATGGTCACGCTTGGGGAGCGTTGCCGAATCAGGCGCGTTCCCATAATGAAGGTCCGGCGTTTTTCCCGCTATCGCAACTGCGTCGGCGCGGTTCATAATCACCTCATCCACAAACAGCGTCCGCTAACGGGCGCGCTATCGAGGAGCAAACGATCATGGCAAATGAAAGCTATCATGAGCCAATTACCGAACTGTCTGATGCGACACGGGATATGCACCGGGCCATTATCTCACTGATGGAGGAACTGGAAGCCGTTGACTGGTACAACCAGCGGGTTGACGCCTGCAAGGACCCGGAACTGAAAGCGGTCTTGGCGCATAACCGCGATGAGGAGAAAGAGCACGCGGCGATGGTGCTGGAGTGGATTCGCCGCAACGATCCAGCGTTCGATCACGAACTGAAGGATTACCTGTTCACCGACAAGCCCATCGCCCACGGCTAGACCGCACATCTCATCCACAGCCGCATGTTATGCAGCGTCGACGAAAAGTTCCCGGAGACCTCCGGTTTTTCCGCTTCTATTTGTCGGCGCTGATTGAGAAAACCCTGCAAATATTAGTAGAATAGCCCGTTACCCAGTTTCACCCCGGCGCGTTTTCCAATTCTGATTACAACTATTAGAAAACGCTAAAAAAATCTCAACATGGCTTGCTAAGGAGACTTGGATATGGCCCAAAGCTCAGCGTTGCCAGCCGAGCAATACAACTACGACATCGTCCGCAAATTTACAATTATGGCGATGGTGTGGGCAGTACTCGGTATGTCCGTTGGCGTCTATATCGCCAGCGAATTGGCTTGGCCCTTCCTGAATTTCGATATTCCGCAACTGACCTTTGGGCGACTGCGCCCGGTTCATACTACCCTGGTCATCTTCGGTTTCGGCGGCAGCGCACTATTCGCTACCTCCTACTACATCGTGCAACGCACCTGTCAGGCGCGACTGGCCTTTCGCTGGCTGGCCGAGTTCACCTTCTGGGGCTGGACCGGCGGCGTGGCGCTGGGCGCACTGAGCTACACCATGGGCATCACCCAGGGCCGCGAATACGCCGAATTTGAATGGCCGCTGGACATCGCGATTACGCTGGTGTGGGTGTCCTACCTGCTGGTGTATGTGGAAACCATCCGCCGCCGCAGCCAGCCTCATATTTATGTGGCCAACTGGTTCTATCTGGCGTTCATTCTGGCGGTTGCCCTGTTGCACATCTTCAACAATCTGGCGGTGCCGGTCAGCCTGACCAAATCCTACAGCCTGTTCTCTGGCGTACAGGACGCCATGACCCAGTGGTGGTATGGCCACAATGCAGTGGGCTTCTTCCTGACTGCCGCCTTCCTCGGCATGATGTACTACTTCGTTCCCAAGCAGGCGGGTCGCCCGGTCTATTCCTACCGGCTGTCGATCATCCACTTCTGGGCGCTGATCTTCCTGTACATGTGGGCCGGCGGCCATCACCTGCACTGGACCTCGTTGCCGGACTGGGTTTCCAGCCTGGCGGCCACGTTCTCGATCATCCTGCTCATGCCTTCCTGGGGCGGTATGATCAACGGCATCATGACCCTGTCCGGCGCGTGGGATAAGCTGCGTTCCGACCCGATCATGTTGTTCCTGATCACCTCGCTGTCGTTCTACGGCATGTCAACGTTTGAAGGCCCGCTGATGTCGCTTAAGAGCGTTAACGCCCTGTCGCACTACACCGACTGGACCGTCGGTCATGTGCATTCCGGCGCACTGGGCTGGGTGGCGCTGGTCAGCTTCGGCTCCTTCTATCATCTGATTCCCCGGTTGTGGGAAACGAAGATGTTTAGCCAAACGCTGATCTATGTCCACTTCTGGCTGGCTACCATCGGCATCGTCCTGTACATCACCTCCATGTGGGTCGCCGGCATTGGCCAGGGCCTGATGCTGCGCAGCTTCGACGACTACGGCAATCTGGCCTATACGTTCATCGAGACCGTTGAGTTCATGCACACGCCGTATGTCTGGCGGGCGCTGGGCGGCGCGTTCTTCGTCGCAGGCGTACTGGTCATGGTGTACAACATGGTCATGACACTGCGGACGGCAGGCAGCGAAGCCTCGGCGGACGAGTCGGCTCGTTTAGCCGCCAACCTGGCCAAGGCCTGAGCGGAGAGTAAGCCAACATGCGACATGAACACATTGAAACCAATTCCGGCCTGATGCTCTTGTTGATCCTGTTTGTGATCAGCATCGGCGGCCTGGTGGAAATCGTCCCGCTGTTCTACATCAACGAGACCATTGAGAAAGTGGACGGGGTGCGGCCCTATACGCCGCTGGAATTGCGTGGACGCGATCTCTATGTCCGCGAGGGTTGCTACCTGTGCCATTCCCAGCAGATTCGTCCGTTCCGCGATGAGTGGCTGCGCTATGGTCACTACTCGCTGGCGGCAGAATCGCAGTATGACCACCCCTTCCAGTGGGGTTCCAAGCGCACCGGTCCCGATCTGGCGCGGGTGGGCGGCAAATATTCCAACCAATGGCACGTCCAGCATCTGGTCGCGCCGCGTTCGGTGGTGCCGCAATCGATTATGCCCAACTACCCGTGGTTGCTGAACACGGAACTGGACACGACAGATGTGGCGGATCGGATGCGCGCTTTGCGGGCGACCGGCGTTCCCTATTCCGTCACTCAGGCCGAGTATGAAGCCAACGTCAAGAAGTTCGGCCAAACCATCGCCGATCAACTGGATGTGAGCAAGGCCCGGGAGAGTCTGTTCAATCAGGCGCGTGAGCGGGATTTCGACGGTCTGCCCAGTCAGATCAGCGAGATGGAAGCCCTGGTCGCGTACCTGCAGGTGATGGGCACGATGGTGGATTTCACCAAGTACGACGAAGGCTACTTCGCGACGTTCCGTTAAACCAGAATCCCGCTCTCCGGCCGGGGAGGGGGATGGAGTCCACGATGTTTGACTGGCTACTGTGGTTTACCAGTATGGAGCATTCCAAACCTCTGGCGCTGGTGCTGTTCTTCAGCGCGTTTTGCGGCATTCTGCTTTATGTGTTCACGGGCAAAAACCGCACTCGGCGGCTCGAATCCTACAAGTACATGCCGTTTGACGATGAGGCGGGGCCGCAGTCGCCGGGACTTCATGGTTTTGCCCCCGGTAATTCGCGGGCGCGGATTGAAACCAACCGAATCCCGCAAGGTGATGGACAATAAGACAATGAGTGACAATACGGCAAATACCCAACAACCTGCCGGTACGGTTCAGACCACCGGCCACGCCTGGGATGGCGATCTGCAGGAGTACACCAATCCACTGCCGCGTTGGTGGCTGTGGTGTTTCTACGGCACTATCGTATTCTCGATCCTCTACTGGATCGTTTATCCCTCCTGGCCGGTCGGGGATACCTGGCTGAAAGGGACGGGAACGGTCGATTACACCGTCGTGGATAAGGCGACCGGCAAGGAGCAATCCAAAGAGTTCCGCTGGAATACCCGTTCCCTGCTGCTGGAAGACCTCGGCGCGGCGGCGACTGATCCGCAGCGCAAGGCGATGCTGGCCAAGGTCGAAACGTCCGACTACGCCCAGATCGCTAAAGATCCCAAGATGATGGAGTTCGTGCGCTCGGTAGGCAAGGGTCTGTTTGGCGACAACTGCGCGGCCTGTCATGGTCGTGGTGGTCAGGGCGTGATCGGCATGTATCCGAATCTGACCGATGATGACTGGCTGTGGGGCGGTGCCATGGACAAGATCCATGAGACCCTGGTGCAGGGTCGCAAGGGCTTCATGCCCGCCTTCGGTCTGGTGCTCAAGCCCGAGCAACTCGATGATGTGGCCCAGTATGTGCTGACGCTGTCCAATGAAGCGCAACCCGGTGAAGCTTCAGCGCGTGGCAAGGACATTTTCCACGGGGCGGTCGGGGGTTGCTTCTACTGCCATGGCGCTGACGCGAAAGGTCTTCCCTCGCAGGGCGCGGCCAATTTGACCGATAAGATCTGGGCGATTGTGGATATCCCCGCCTTGAAGACCCCGCCGGAGAAACAGGCGGCGCTCAAGACCTTTATCACCAATGGCGTCAACAATACCCGCGTAATGCCGGCCTGGAAAGATCGCCTGTCCCCCACTGACATCAAACTGCTGGCGGTCTACGTTCATCAGTTGGGCGGCACCAAGTAAACATCCGGGAACTGCTCCGGTTCATTGTTTCACCCCCCGGAAGGGGGGTGAAACGTTTAGGAAATCCGCATCTTGTCGTTCACGAAAATCTTGATGAATCGCAATGACAGGGAACGTCTATCGCGGTCAAACTTATTATTTTGTTATCTCCTCACCGAAAATCGGGTGAATCATGTCTGAACAAACCCCTGAGCTTTATCAGAAGCGTATTCACATTCATCCCCGGTCGGTCAAGGGCCGCTTTCGCAATCTTAAAACCGGCATTCTGGCTCTGGCGTATATCGTATTTTTCCTGTTGCCGTGGCTGCGCTGGGATCGGCCCAACGCCCCGGATCAGGCGGTGTTATACGATCTGCCTGGACGCCATTTCTACATTTTCGGCCTGACGATCCAGGTGCAGGATATTTTCTGGCTGGCTGGCGTGCTGATTATTTTCGCGATTCTGCTGTTTTTCGTCACGGGCCTGGCCGGACGGGTCTGGTGCGGCTATTTCTGTTTCCAGACGCTGTGGACGGACCTTTATATGATGGTCGAACAGTGGATTCAGGGTGATCGTCCAGCGCGGATGCGGCTGGATAAAAGTTCGTGGAACCGCGAGAAGTTGATGAAACGGGGGGGAACCTACGCCGCCTGGCTGTTCATCGCTTTCTGGAGTGGCCTGACCTTCACCATGTACTGGGTCGATGCGCCGACGCTGGTGGTGGATTTCCTGCTGGGCCGCGCCCCGTATGCCGCCTATTTCACGACGCTCTTTCTGACCACCACCACCTTCGTGATGGCCGGATTAGCGCGGGAGCAGGTCTGCACCTACATGTGCCCCTACGCCCGTTTCCAGAGCGCGATGTTTGATCATGACACCCTGATTATTTCCTACGATCCCAAACGGGGTGAAGGCACGAAAGGACGGGCCAAACTGGGCAAGGGTCTGAAGACTTATGAAGAGCGACAGAAAGCGGGCGTCGGCGATTGCATCGACTGCGGCTACTGCGTCCAGGTCTGCCCGGTCGGCATTGATATCCGCGACGGGTTGCAATATCAGTGCATTTCCTGTGCGCTGTGCATTGACGCCTGCGACATCATCATGGATAACCAGAAATGGCCGCGTGGCTTGATTTCCTACACCTCGGAACATGCGCTCCAGGGCCACAAGACAACGCTGTTGAAACCCAAAACGTTCGGTTATGGAGTGATTTTGACCGCAGCGACCGGGCTACTCATCTGGAGTATCGTGACCCGTTCACCCTATACCGGCACGGTCGAGCAGATTCGCCAACCGTTGTATACCCAGATGTCCGACGGCAGCATCCGCAATACCTATGAGATCAAGTTAAATAACAAGCTGACTGCGCCCATGACGGTGGGTATTCGTATCCAGGGACTGCCGGGCGCAGTGCTGGATATGGACGGCATGGATCACATCGATCTGGCCCCGCAGCAGCGGATCAAGCTGCTGGCACGAGTGCAGATTCCGCCGATTCAAGAGGATCACGAAGGGAAAGAGGATCACGAAGAGAAAGAGGATCACGAAGGTAAGAATGATCGTGACGAGGTGACCTTTATCATCGAGGCGCTGGCTGGAACCACCGCCGAGCCGATTCGTCGTGAAGTCCCGTTCTACGTTCCGGAAGGTGATTGATGACTGATTTGCTGCTCGGCCTGGGCATTGGCGCGGCGCTGATCGTGCTGGCCAATCTGGGCTTGATCCGTTTTGCCAAAGTCAGCGCCAAATGGGCGGCGACCGTTACCGCGCTAACCACCGTCGGCCTGTATGTGCCTTACGCTATTTTGCGCTGGCCGGGCGGCGATATTTTCGCCATTCATCTGGCGATCTATCTATTGGCGGCGCTGGCTTGCGGGATGTTGCTCAGTATTCGGTCCAGCGGCCAGGGACTGCACTGGGGACCGGCAGTACTCATCGGTTTTTTCATCTTTGTAGCCGTATCGGGCGCGGTGTTCATTGCGGTCGCGGAACATGGCGTACCGCCGTGGGTGCGCGATGGGCTGTTGCCTGAACCGGCCAGCCAACGCGAAACCGTGTCGATGTTTCCCGGGGTGATTTCGCATGATTTCCACAAGAAGGAGGCGCTGTATAACCAGTATCTCCAGCAGGTGGAGCAGCAGCGCCAGCGCGGTTGGCAGGTTCAGAAGGGCTGGGTTGGTGAAGCCGTGGCGGGCGAACCGGCACTGTTTCGCGTGGCGGTGAAAACTCGCGAAGGGGAACCGTTGAATGGTGCAACGGTTGCTGGCCGCTTCCTCCGCACTTCGACCAGCAAGTTGGATGTCGATTTTACCCTGAACGAAACCGCGCCGGGCGCTTATGAGTCCCCAGTGACGTTGCCGGTGGCGGGTCGCTGGAATCTGGTGCTGCAAATCCGCAAGGAGGCGGAATTGCACGAAGTCCGGGCTAATACCGAGATGCCGGACAAACCGGTGATCCGCTGACTTTCGCCGTTTTTCAAACCGTGCGTACCTGCCGTGGATAAAACGTCTGCTGAGGAGTGTTTTCACTGCGGCCTGCCCGTCCCCTCCGGTGCTCGCTTCGCCACGGTCATCGACGGCCAGCGCCAGCCGATGTGTTGCCATGGCTGCGAGGCAGTCGCGGAAGCCATCGTCGCCGCTGGACTGACTAACTTTTACCACCATCGCACTGCGCCCTCCCGCCGCGCTGAAGATCTGATTCCTGAACAATTGCGCGGGCTGGAATTGTATGACCGGCCAGATTTACAGAAGAGCTTTGTTCGGATCGAGAATGAGCATACGCGGGAAGCTGCGCTGATTCTGGAAGGTATCGTCTGCGCCGCCTGCGTGTGGCTCAGTGAGCGGCATGTCAACGCACTGCCCGGCGTGCTGGAATTCCGGGTCAACTATTCGACCCACCGTGCTCGGGTGCGCTGGGATGAGCAGCAGATCAAGTTGAGCGAGATTCTGGGCGCGGTGGCGGCAATTGGTTACATCGCCCATCCCTTTGATCCCAGTCGTCAGGAAGCCCTGCAAAAGCGCGAACGAGCCGTAGCGTTGCGCCGGTTGGCGGTCGCCGGGCTGGGATCGATGCAGGTGATGATGCTGGCGGTCGGGCTGTATGTCGGCGAATACCAGGGTATGGACGAGTGGATTTGGGAATTTCTACGCTGGATTTGCCTGATTTTGACGGTGCCGGTCGTCGCTTACTCCGCCCAGCCCTTCTACATCGCCGCCTGGCGGGATTTGCGCAACCGGCAACTGGGGATGGATACCCCGGTATCGTTGGCTATTCTGGCCGCTTTCGCCGCCAGCATCTGGCATACCTGGATCAGCAGCGGCGAGGTTTATTACGACTCGGTGACGATGTTCGTGTTCTTTCTGCTGACCGGGCGCTTTCTGGAAATGAACGCCCGGCATCGGGCTGGGCAGATTTCCGAGGCGCTGGTACGCATGTTGCCGGCGACTGCGACCCGGCTGGATGCGGAGAATGTGGAAACCATCGTGCCGATTGCCGAACTGGTGCCGGGTGATCGGGCGCTGGTGCGTCCGGGCGAAACCATTCCTGCCGATGGCCGGGTGGAGGAGGGTGCCAGCAGCGTGGATGAGTCGCTGTTGACCGGGGAAAGCCTGCCGCTGGCGAAGCGGATGGGCGAAACCGTGATTGGCGGATCGGTCAATGTGGATAGTCCGCTGGTGATGCGCATTGAGAAGGTCGGCGTTGATACAGTGTTGTCGGCGATTGTCCGGTTGCTGGATCGCGCCCAGGGCGAGAAACCCCAACTGGCGTTACTGGCTGACCGCATCGCCGGCTGGTTTATCGCAGTGGTGCTGGCGGTAGCGGCGGTGGTCTTTACCGCGTGGTGGTCGCTCAGTGATTTCGATACGGCGCTGCGCATTACGCTGTCGGTGCTGGTCGTGACCTGTCCCTGTGCGTTGTCGCTGGCGACCCCCACAGCGATTGTCGCTGCAACTGGAACCTTGACCCGTATGGGCTTATTGACCACACGCGGCCATGCGCTGGAAACCCTGGCGCGGGCCACCCATGTGATTTTCGACAAGACCGGCACCCTGACTTACGGTCGGCCACAGGTGACGGCGGTCGAACCCGTTAGCGGGCTGGAGCCGCAACGATGTTTAGCATTAGCGGCAGCGCTGGAGCGGGGTTCTGAACATCCAGTGGGTCGGGCGCTGGTGGAAGCGGCGGAGAAATCCCCCCTGACCCCACTTTTTCAAAGGGGGGGAGCGATGTCAGCAATGGAATTGCACAATACGCCAGGCAGTGGCATCGAAGGCTGGATTGATGGTCGTCGTTATCGAATCGGCCAACCGGAATTTGTCACGGCGTTGAAGAGTGACATGGGAGAGGGGGTGAGGGCGCTGGATCGCGATGACCTGGATTCTGCAAGCACCTGGGTCGCACTGGGCGACGAGCAGGGGCTGCTGGCCTGGTTTCAATTAAGCGACGCCTTGCGGCCCGGCGCAGTGGAAGCGGTCGCCGCCTTGCAGGCGCGGGGTTTGGCCGTGGAACTGCTCAGCGGCGACCGGGTTGATGCGGTCGAGCATGTCGCCGGTCAAGTCGGGATAGCTGCCTTTCAGGGCGGCATGTCGCCCCAGGACAAGCTGGATCGCTTGCGGGTTTTGCAGGCGCAGGGCGCTATCGTGGCGATGGTCGGCGACGGGGTGAACGATGCGCCGGTGTTGGCAGCCGCCCAGGTGTCGCTGGCGATGGGGAGCGGAACCCAGTTGGCTCATGCTACAGCGGACATGATTCTGCTGTCCGAGAAGCTGGAACACCTGGCCGCAGGCGTCGATATGGCCCGACGGACTTTAGTGATCATGCGTGAGAATTTTGCCTGGGCAATCGGTTACAATCTACTCGCGTTACCACTGGCGGCTGGAGGTTGGCTCACTCCGTGGATGTCGGCGATTGGCATGTCCTTCAGTTCGTTGCTGGTCGTGGTCAACGCGCTGCGGCTTCGGAAAAGCTGAAACTCAACGCCGTTTACCGGGAGATCAGCGCCATGCGCATCCTGTACCTGCTGATTCCTATGGCCCTTGGGGTGGTCGGCGTGGCGTTGTGGGCGTTTCTTTGGGCCGTGCGCAACGGGCAGTTTGACGATCTGGAAGGGCCAGCCCATCGTATTCTGATGGACGATGACGACCCGCGCATTCCCCG